>JBCDCO010000204.1:0-10093 GCA_039181635.1 Cyanobacteria bacterium P01_G01_bin.19
AGCTTTAGACAGTAAATCTGGACGAAATATTGTTGAGATTATGCAGCAGTTAGCTAAAGAACAAGGCTGCACCATTCTTTTAGTCACCCACGATAACCGTATTTTAGACATCGCCGATCGCATCATTCACATGGAAGATGGTCGATTGGCAAAAGATATGGAGTTAGTCGAGCGTTGATTTTGTTGTTGTCAATTGATGAGTTGAGTCGTTAACTATCCCACAAGATGCAGAAGAAAAGATATACACAATCATAGCCAGAGTTTGATACGGACAAAGATATTTATCTAGTAAAGCATACGAATTGAGCAGGTAAAGTTTCAGAGTTTTAGCAACCGATAAAGTAGACTTTATCGGAAATAAGAAAAAAAGCTCAAAAATTAATTCCTACCCTTCTCTTACCAAAATCAGGAAAGTTCTAGATATCTGTTATCTTTTTTCAGACGATAGGTGAGACGAAGATTGAGTAGTCCACAAGCCGTTTCCATTACATCATCAATAAAGTGGTCTACCCAATTGCGGCGATATGATGGATTTCGACCTACGTACATACGGTATCGGTCGCAAAATTGCCTTATCTGTGTTCCAAAACAAGTATGGTAAAAAACAAGGTTATGGCAAATTGGTAAATCAAGGAAAAGGACATCCTTGTGTTTCTAAGGCTTCTGGTATCGACTCCTTTTTCTAAACAAGCAATTAACTATTTTAACGACTAGGTCGATCGCACGATCAAATTTTGGTTTCTGCAAGCAAAAATAAAGATTATGTAGCTTTGATTGGCAATAATTAATGTAATCTAAATTACATTAATTTCTTTGATACAAGCCTGTTTGCAGTCAATAAAACAAATGTTTATATCTAATATTGCTGATAACTTGATTACAAAATTTAGCAATTTTCTTCACAATTTCCTCATGTTTTTACAATATTAATTTGAATGGTTAGATTGCCTTAATAACGACTGTTTGGAGTCTTATCTAAATTAAGAGTGCTACGACCACAATTCTCTTGCCGATACATACATTTACAGAGTGAGTGAGTAAAATTTTATGGCTATACTTTACGCTATTGACAGTGCTACCAGCACTGTTTATGGAATTGATTCGTTAAAAGGAACTGCTAGACTTGTAGGTCAATTAGGTTTAGAGAGTGATTCGAGTGGATTATCTTCGCAGATATACGCTTCTCTTGAAGAATCAACCCTGTTTGCTTCTAATCTATCAGATCCTCTCAATCCCGCATCTTTAACTACGGTAGATTTAACTTCAGCAGAAGCCATATTAGTCGGCTCTCAATCGGCTTCAGATATTGATGCGATCGCCCACCAGGGCGATACTTTATATGGATTTAGTGCAGAGTTAGGATTGGGAACGTTAGATCCTGAAACAGGGGAATTTACCCCGTCGCTCGACAGTTCTACCCTGCCCGTAGCAATGAAGGGTGCAGACGTAGACGAAAGTACCAATACTCTGTTTGCCATTGGCGAAGACAACGCTCTGTATGCGATCAACCCCGAAACGGGGGAAGCATCTTTAGTAGGCGATACTGGAGTTGATTTTAACTCCCAGGTAGGTTTGGCATATAGTACGGAAGACGGTCGGCTTTATGCCTTGGGCAATGATTCAGAAGATGGGGATAATCTCTATCAAATCGATAAAACCACTGGTGCTGCTAGCTTAGTTGGTAATACTGGTTTAGAAGAGGTGAATTCCTTAGAGTTAGTGCGGGTCGAATCGACTGCTGGCGAATCGCTACTCGAACCATCCCTAGACGATACCCCCACCAACGAAATCATCGTCAAGATCGATCCAGATATGTCCCCTGTGGCAATGGAATCTGCCCTCGAAAGCGTTGATGGTGAAGTTGTAGAAACTACCCAGGATTTGGGTATTCAACTGATCGAAGTTGAGGATGTTGAAATTGATGAGGCGATCGCTATTTTAGAAAGCAATCCGCAAATTGAATATGCCGAGCCTAATTTTGTCGTCTCGATCACCGACACATTTCCCAACGATCCGCTTTTTAATGAGCTATACGCTCTAAATAATACGGGACAGACGGGAGGTACGCCCGATGCGGATCTTGATTCTCCCGAAGGTTGGGATTTGCAAACTGGCAGCAGCGATGTTGTAATTGGAGTCATTGACACGGGAGTTGACTATACCCATCCCGAACTCGATGACAATATGTGGACTAACCCAGGAGAAATTCGGGATAACGGCATTGACGATGATGGGAATGGCTATGTCGATGACTATTTTGGTTACGATTTTGTCAATGATGATGGCGATCCTTTTGATGATAATAGCCACGGGACTCATGTGTCGGGTACGATCGCTGCCGAAGGCAATAATGGTGATGGCATCACGGGAACTGCTTGGGATGGGCAAATTATGGCACTCAAGTTTTTGGGTGCTGATGGTTTTGGTACGACATTTGATGCCATTCGAGCTGTAGAATACGCCACCATGATGGGAGCAGACCTAACTAGCAATAGTTGGGGAGGCGGTGGTTTTTCTGAAGGTTTGGCAGAGGCGATCGCTGCTAGTGGCGAAGAGGAAATGTTGTTTATTGCTGCTGCTGGCAATGATAGTTCGGATACCGACATCTTTGCTCATTATCCTTCTAGTTACGACCTAGATAACATCATCTCTGTTGCTGCTACTGACGATAGCGATAACCTGGCAGGATTTTCTAATTTTGGTAGAACTACCGTCGATCTTGGCGCGCCTGGGGTAGATATCCTTAGTTCTGTTCCTGGAAACGGATATGCTCTATTTAATGGAACTTCCATGGCAACTCCTCATGTAGCTGGGGTTGTGAGTCTACTGTTAGCAGAAGAACCTGGATTGAGTGCTGAAGAGGCTAAAGATATAATCCTATCCAGTGTCGATCCGATTCCCGCTTTGGAAGACAGAACGGTGACTGGCGGAAGACTCAATGCCTTTAATTCCCTAGCAGAATTAGGTCCTCCAGCCGAGCTAATCGGTACTCCAGAAGATGACGTTATTTCTGGTACAAATCGCGGTGACTTTATTAACGGTCTAGAGGGTAATGATATCCTCGAAGGTCGCGGTGGCAATGATGAAATTCTAGGCGGTGCTGGTGATGACGACCTTGGTGGCGGAGATGGTAACGATACTCTATCAGGAGAAGCAGGAAAAGATCGCATCTCTGGAGGCAGCGGAGAAGACAGCCTCAATGGGGGAAACAATGAAGATACCCTGATTGGTGGTTCAGATAACGATACTATACGTGGCGGAGGTGGTGACGATCGCCTGATTGGGGTGGAACTAGCCGATTCTGGTTCTCAATTTGGCACAGACGAAATTGACGATTTAGCAGGAGGAGGAGAGGAGGACGAGACAGTTTTGTTCTCGGAGATCCGCTGCGAGTTTACTATGATGATGGCAACCCCCTATCGAGAGGTGAAGCCGATTATGCTCTTTTATCAGGCTTTAACATTGGTCACGACTCGATTGATTTGGCGGGAACGATAGACCAGTATCGTTTGGATTTCTTTACTTCTGAGTCGGGAACAATTAATGCGGTACTAATCTTCGATAGTGTAACTGCCAGAGGAGAAACCATTGCTATTTTGGAAAATGTCTCTGAAGATCTCGATCTAAATTCCTCGGTCTTTCGCTTTATCGATTCCGCAGTAGGCATGACACCAACAAACGGTTCCGCAGATTCAGATCCTGCCGATACCAGCGAAGCAGATAGTGTAGATAGTGATGTATCTCCGATTAAAAGTACCACTCCCGTAATTGTCGAGCCTCCTTCAGAAGCCCTGGCGATTGATGAACCCAACGATACCATTGATGAAGCGATCAATACAGGACTTAGTTCGTCAAATCCAGGTACTTTTAATGATAGTGGTTTTATCGGCGATAATCCCGACGTTGAAGCGACCAATGAAGTAGATCTGCTTCAGTTTCAACTAGATGCGGGCGATCGCGTAACTGCGGATATTGATGCTCAGATATCGGGTTCTTCTCTAGATTCTATCCTGCGAATCTTTGATTCTAGTGGAAATGAGGTGGCTGTCAACGATGATAATGATGGTCTAGACTCATTTATTGAATTTACGGCTTCGACCACCGATACTTATTATGTCGGCGTCAGTAGTTATGCCAACTTCAATTACGACCCTTTTACAGCAGGTAGTGGTTTTGACGGCTTTAGTACGGGTGAATATGACCTAGAAATTTTCATCGGTGAAAATCCTTTTAGTTTCAACAACGGCTTGTTGCAGACCAACATTCGCTCAAACAATGGTGCGATCGACGATGTTTTGTTTGACGGTAGTAATTTCTTTAATCCAGGTGCGCCAATTTCCGACTTCGGATTGCAAAATGGCACTGATACTTCTACGTTTGTCGTTAACGATACAGAAGGTTTCCGCAACGAACAGCCCGTTACCGTCGAACGAATCGATGATGAGATCGTCGTATCGGGAACATATACTGGTGGTGGTGCAAATGTTGACTTCACCCGAACCTATTCTTTAGTCGAGGGGTTAAATGTTGTCCTGGTCAATACCGAATTTGTCAACAACGGTTCGGATGTAGATCTACGTTATTTCGATACCTTCGATCCCGACCAGGGGGTAGACCGTGGTAATGATTTTGCCACCTTTAACGATGTGTTCGATCTCGATACTGCTGGAGGAACGGCAAGAGTCGGTCAAGCCTCTGAATTAGATAATCTGACTTTTCTTGTGGGTTCGCTCAATTCCGATGTGACTGTCGCTTCTGGTTCGCCCTTTAGCATTGGTGATGGTTTTACTTTAAACGAATTTTTCGATTCTCCCTTTGATGGTGAAGGAGAACTAGCAGACTCAGGAACTCATATCGGTATTCAACTGGATTTGAGTGCGGGTGAAACAGAAAGTTACGAATACTTTCAGGCATACGGCGAAACCCCAGAAGAAGCTCAAGACCAATTCTTGCAATCGGTAGAGCCTCTGACTCCAATTGTCGGCACAGAAGGCGATGATGTTTTAACGGGAACGGAAAGCCGAGACTTTATCGAAGGTTTGGGGGGTAACGATCTTATCGAAGGTTTAGCTGGCAATGATAGTATTTCTGGCGGTTCTGGTAACGATCTAGTTTCGGCAGGAGATGGCAGAGATTCGGTAACGGGGGATGACGGACACGATTCTATTTTAGGCGGTAACGGCAACGATCGCCTTGATGGGGGTCGTGGTGGCGATCGCATATTGGGAGAATCAGGGGATGATACCGTCAACGGCGGTAATGGCAAAGATACCATTACAGGTGGTGCCGATAACGACGAACTGTTTGGAGATGTCGGCAATGACCTAATCTTTGGTGGTACTGAAGATGACACCATTGAAGGTGGTAACGGCAATGACACTATTGAAGGTGGTTTTGGTAGCGATTCTCTCGCTGGAGGTGCTGGCAACGATCGCCTGATTGGTGTCGATCCGTCTAACCCAGGGGATGAATTATCGGGATTTGGCACTGGTGAAGTCGATATCTTATCTGGTGGTGCGGGTCACAATACCTTTGTTCTGGGAGATGAAGCTAATGTCTTCTATGATGATGGCGATCCCGCAACAGTAGGCGAATCTGACCTAGCCTTTATCACTGACTTTGATGCTAGTCGCAATACTATTCAGCTAAAGGGTTCGGCAGCTAATTACCTCTTAGACTTCTTTACTTCGGAAACAGGAACGGTTGATGCAGATTTGCTTTACGATCCTGGTGTTTCGGCGAGAGAAGAAGTGATTGCCACCCTGCAAGATGTTTCTCCCGATCTTGCTCTCAGCGATTCTGCTTTTTCCTTTGTTTAACAGATGTAGCTTGCTCTGTTTGTTGGGTAGAAAGAAAAAATAGTGGCGTTGGTAATGTTAGGTATGAGATACAAAGTATTTCTGTTCGTAGCTCTAATTAAATCCCAATAAAATAGTATCGAGCCAGAGGAATCATACTTTTATTTACCAACGCCAGAATAGTTTGTGAGGCTCGACAGATTGTTATTTTGGTACTGACGATGAGAAATATACTGTCGGTTATAGAGGGATGTGCGATCGCTTTGCCACTGCTTTTGCTATCAATTCGCTTGAAACAAGATCGCTCGGTCAAACAGATATGGCGATCGCTTAAAATTCAGCCGACTGGCTTAGTATTCACGCGAGACATGGTTGCAGATTTAGACGAACCAGTGCAGAGATATTTCTTACACGCGATCGCACCAGAAAAACCCCTGGCTACTTATGTCGAATTAAAAATGAGCGGTAGTATTCGGCAGAAACCAGATGCAGATTGGCTACCGATGCGGGCATCGCAAATTATTTCTACTGTCCCTGGTTTTATTTGGCAAGCTAAGGTTGGGAAAGGACTAATGAATTTTAGCGGTGCTGATTACTATTGTCGCGATCGCGGTAGAACTAAATTTTCATTGTGGGGTGTGATTCCTGTGGTAGATGCCCGAAGTAAAAATATAGATCGCTCGGCTGCGGGTAGATTGGCTGCTGAGTATATTTGGTTGCCTTCTGCGCTTTTGCCTCAAAACGGCGTAACTTGGAAGGCAATTGCGGAAAACACTATTCAAGCCAATTTTAAATTAGATAACGAACCCATAGTCTTAACTCTCAATATCGATGCAAAAGGTAGACTTTTAGAGATATTTTTGCCTCGATGGAGTGATGCTAAAGAGTCGGGAAATTGGCAATACAGTACTTTTACCGCCGAAGTTGAAGCAGAACAAACTTTTGACGGATACACCGTTCCCAGTTCTGTTGGCGCAGGATGGCTTGATGTAAATCTAACTTGGATTTTCTTTAGGTCGAAGATTCAAAGCGCAGATTTTAATTAATTACTTATGCTAGTCACAAAGAAAGACAAACATTTTTTGCAACCAAAATAAAAGTAGATCCGCATTGTCCAAACTAGAGTACATAGCCTATATATAGCGAGTGTGCAAGTTAATAAGTTGTTATGGTAAATATTTTGAAGCAAGAATTGCCAAAATTAGGGTAAAGAGAAAGAACTAAAAACAGCAATATATTATTTTGTTGCAGTGACAATCGTAATTGGATTTAGGGGATTAAATCTAGTTAGGTTAGCAATAGGAACGGAACGAGAAATTTGTAAATTGAGCAGACTGTATTGCCAGTTATTATTCTTGAGCCAATTGATTGCTTGGTGGCCATATTCTATGGTTGCAAAAGCCAACACTATTATTCCTTCGTCTAAAATTTTCTGTGCGCAAACGGTCAAAATATCTGTTATGTTACCACCGCTACCACCAATAAAAATTCGATTGGGACGAGGTAAATTTAACAGTGATTCTGGGGCTTTGCCGTTAATATTTTTGATGTTGCTGACTTGAAATCTTTGGCTATTTTTGGCAATGAGCGACGAACCGATACTAGTTTTTTCGATCGCATATATCTGAGAACTGGGACACAGCCGAGCGATTTCAACTGATACCGAACCCGTTCCCGCACCAATATCCCAAACGATTTGTTTGGGTTGTAAAGCTAGTTCCGCTAAAATTGCAATACGGATTTCTTTTTTAGTAATTAATCCAGGGCGATCGCTAAAGCTCAAAAAACTACTGTCTGGCAATCCTATTAAAGGTAAATTGTTGAGTTCCAGCTCATCTTTTTGAGGCTGCTGAATTAAAATTAAAACATTTAAAGGAGCAAAATCATCGGAACTTAACTCACTCAATTCTCGTAGGCGATCGGGAGCGAAAATCCTAACTTTTTCTTCACTACTTCCCAAGTTTTCGCAGACATAAAAAGCATAGCTGACTGGTATTTCTAGAGATAGAAACAGACGAGCGATCGCAGCAGGATTATTGTTGCTGTCTGTGAGTAAAGCAATTTTTTCTTTACCTTTTTTAAAAGCTTGAATTATCTCGCTGCTATCTCTTCCATGAACGCTAATTGCAATAGCATCTTGCCAAGGAATTTTGATTTTACTAAAGGCTAGCTGAATCGAACTAACATGAGGGTGAAATTCGATTATTTCAGGATCGAAATTAGCCAGTAGCAGTCTTCCCAAGCCAAAAAAAAGCGGATCGCCACTAGCTAAAACCACAACCGAGCAATCTTCCGCCACACAAGATGCGATCTCCTCAATTCCCGTACTCAAATTAGCCAAATAAACTTTTTTTCCTGGATGGTGAGGAAAGTAGCTTAGATGTCTTTTTCCTCCCACCAAAACACTAGCTTGGGATATCGTTCGACTTGCAGCAGCACTCAAGCCATCTGCACCATCTAAACCAATGCCAATTACAGAAATTATCGCCAAATCATTTCTCTAATTGCTTTTAAACAGACGATAGCCGACATATACTAGCAAGCCAACAAAACCAATAGTAACGACACTGCTAACAACATGAAGTACTGCACCAACAACAGAAAAACCCAGCCAGATTCCGCCAATAGCCACAGCAGCCTTACCGACTTGGGGTAAGGTAGCAAACCAAGCCTTGCCAGATTCTAGCCATCCCTTCACCTGAGGAGAGGGGTTGATTTCTATTTGAGGAAAAGCAGGCTTGGGATTAAACTCTTGAGACTCAGGAGTAGTTTCTCGACCAATTTCGGCTTCCATTTCTTCTAGCTTGCTGTTTAGATCGCGTTCTGAAAAACTCATGACTGTTTAACTTTTCTTTGGCTAAAATGCTCTTACCCTTTTAGAGTAGCAAACAAAACATAGCTAAGACTGGCGAAATTTCCGCCCCCATCCCGACCATTACCATCAAATTGTAGACAAAGAGTAGATGGAAATGTTTCGGGCGAAATGTTAATAATAATTACGGATGGAATAGTCAGGATCGTAACGCGAAACAAAAACTCATGTTAGAAGCAATACTATTTGATTTGGATGGAACTTTAGCCGATACGGACTCGCTCCATTTTGCAGTTTGGCAAGATATTTTGGTCAGATTCGAGCTAGATATCGATCGCGCTTTTTATCGTCAGCGCATATCTGGTAGAACTAACTCCAAGATAATCAAGGATATTATTCCCCAACTAACTCTAGAAGAAGCCTGGAAATTAGCCACGGAAAAGGAAGAAACCTATCGACGCATCGCTAATTCTTTAAAGCCGACTCCAGGTTTGGATAAATTGATTCGTCTTACGGACGATTTTGCGATTAAAAGAGCCGTAGTGACTAATGCACCCGAAGATAACGCAGTCTATATGCTAGATGTTTTACGCCTTGCAGATACTTTTCCTACAGTGATTATGGCAAAGGATGCACCTCCAGGAAAGCCCGATCCTGCCCCCTACAAGCTGGCTTTGAGTCGTGTAGAAGTTGCCGAAAACAAGAATAGTTTAGGAAAACTCAAAAATGCGATCGCCTTTGAAGATTCGGCGGCGGGGATTCGTTCGGCTGTAGGTGCGGGACTATATACTGTGGGTATAACCTCCAGCCATGATACAGCAGAACTGATGAATGCAGGTGCGAGCATGACTATTGAAGATTTTAACGATCCTCAACTCTGGCAATTATTAGATTCTATGGTTGAAGATAATACCGTCCCTACTATTTCTTAAATTGCCTATAACAATGGTTCGAACAAAATTGAACTACTAACCAGATAATAGTGGTTTGATACCAAAACCAATCATCAGTCTCTTAAAACTGTTCTAACTGTTTTAACTGCTCTAACTGTCCTAACTGTTCTAACTGCTCTAACTGTTGCTATAAATTAGTTGAAATAGCTGCTACAGGGCAGGTGGGAATGCACTGTTCGCAGACAATACAGCGCGATCGCCGAAAGTTGAGGCGAAAGCTTTCAGGGTCTAATACGAGGGCTTGTGTGGGGCAAACTCCCGTACAGAGTCCACAGTCTACACAAAGATTTTCATCGATCGCAATTTCCCCACTAGCGGAATAAACGCTAATATCCCTAATACGCATCCATTCGATCGCAGCATCTATTTGATCAATATCTCCCTGAAGCTCTACCACCAGCTTGCCAATTTGATTCGGTGCAACCTGAGCGCGAATGATATTAGCCGCGACGTTAAAATCTTTCGCCAAGCGATAGGTAAGGGGAATTTGAATTGCTGTTTTGGGAAAGGTTATCGTGACCCGTTTTTTC
>JBCDCO010000205.1:0-10066 GCA_039181635.1 Cyanobacteria bacterium P01_G01_bin.19
ATAATTGATTCCTCCCATACCGTGCCGCGATAGCGATTGCTGATATAGTGACATTCATCTAGCACGACTGCCTCCACATCTTCCAGAGAAGTTCCCAGCTGTCCGATGGGAGTTTCGTAGAGCATATTGCGAAAAATTTCCGTGGTCATAATCACCACATCGGCATTGGGATTGACGATCGTATCTCCAGTCAATAGTCCAATTTTCTGGGAGTTTCCTTCGCCAAACTGTTCTTGGAAGTCTCTAAATTTTTGATTGGATAGAGCTTTTAAGGGCGTAGTGTAAAAAACTCGTTTTCCATGGGCTAATGCTCGATAAATAGCATATTCACCGATTAATGTCTTGCCCGAACCAGTGGGAGCGCAAATTACTACAGATTTTCCTGCTGATAGGGCTGCGATCGCCTTTTTTTGAAAATCATCTAGTTCGAAGGGAAATAATTCTTCTATGTTTAACTCAGAAATGGAAGCGATTGAAGTCACAAGCTGTTCTATAAATCGGATTCTAGGTCACAACGATTGACCCTGGCTATTTACATTGTGACATCTTTGTTTGACTTATGATTTCTTTTTGCTCTCAATCTAGTAGGGTTACTAACCTTAGATTAAATCTGAGAGTCGGCGATATCTCTAATCAATAGCACATGAGCTCTAATATAATCGCTTAATGACTGACGATCTTCTGAAGTTAGAGTAGAAACTCGCTCTACCTGATTCATAATTTGAGAAGTCAAATCTGCGTCGTTTAGCTGTAGTAATGTAGCTTTATTGAGTAACTCTACAGAAGACCAAACTTTGCGTATTATGCTGGATTCGGAGTTGATGTTTTTCATACTCAAAATTGTATCCGCATAATTTCTTTCAATAAGTAAATTGCAATACAATATCTCAATAATTTTGAAAAACTTTGACTAAAAATTCTTAGTTTATACTTAACAAATCGACAAAAACTAAATTGCCAATCAAAGCATAGTTATCTATTGATTTTTATTAGTGATTAACTGCCACTCATAGTTTTGGTCTTGGACACCTAATACGGAAACGTTTTCTAAGTTCAAGCGCATTATTGCATCTCGATCCAAAAGTAGATAAACAGATTTTTCTTGCTGCCACAATCTAGTTAACTCCTCATCTGTAGTAGGAACAAACAGTCGTTCGCTGTAGAATTCTAGGGAGGGACGACTATGAGGATAGGCGGTATAAATACTCGTTTGTGGGGGAGTATTTTTCTCGATTATGCTTGCTGTTGGCAGAACGGGAAAAGCCTCGTTTAATTCCCACAGCCAATATGGAGAATTAAATAAAAGCAATAGTCCCAGATAAAATCCCCCTACAGTTGCCAAAATAAAGTAGCGAGAAGCTCGCCAAAGTAGAATTGTGGCAATGGTAAAGGCGATCGCAACTATGCCAACAATCAAAAATAGACCTCGATCGCTCGAACTAACCAAGGCAAAGTAAATACTTCCCAACCAGCAAATAGCTGTAACTGCAGCAAGAGAAATTTTCCAGCTATGGGGATATATTTTGTTCTTCCAAGCGATACCCAGACTAGCGCCAATGAGCAGAGACAATCCAGGGTATACGGGCATAATATACCAGGGCAATTTAGTTACCATTAAAGAGACTGCCAGCAAATACATACCACACCATACTAAAGCTAGCTTTGCCCAACTCTGGTGGCGGGTTTTAATTGCCAGGCGAATACCTTGAGGCAGAAATATCAGCCAAGGTAAACCATATTTGGCGATTTCTAGGAGATAATACCAAGGAGGGCTATCAATGCTGCTGATAGGTTGCCAGATCCGATTAAAAGTTTGTTCTCCCAAGCTCGTACCCAAAAATTCTGCTCCATAATGCAGATATTGCATCCTGTACCAGAAAATTATGGGGATGATGCCTAAAATTGCACTGCTGGCTAAGTAAGGACTGAAGAGAATTTTGGGACTATCCCACAGCAGAAAGACAATTATAATCCCTCCTAGCAGCACCCCCAGCATAATACCTTTGGTCAGACAGATTAGACCGATACCCAATCCTGTACCCAACAACCATCTTCTGTCTTTACGTCCCCGCAACAAGCACCAAACAGCCAGGCAAAACCAGCAGTTGATTGCTCCATCTAGCATAGCTAGCCTACCGTGGCGGGCTATAGGTAAAAACGCCAGATAAACTAATGCCGAAAAGACAGCGTTCAGACGAGACGTAAATAGTTCCGTACCAATTTTGTAAACTAAAGGCACGCAGCTGGATGAAAGCAAAGCGGGAAAGATCCGAGCACTCCACTCGCTGACGCCAAACAAACTGTAGGAAGCAGCTATCAGCCAGTGTACTAAGGGCGGCTTATTCCAATAAGGTTGACCGTTATTGATCGTGGGATAAAGCCAGGTAAGATTGTCGCCCGTACTGCGCCAAATATCGCGGGCTACACCAGCTACGATCGCTTCATCCCAATCTCTCAAGGGCAGATTGTTCAATCCAGAAGTGTAAAGAGCGATCGCTGCAATAAATAAACCAGCAACGTAAAAACTGTCTTTATTTACTAATTTACTATTGCTGCGTTTGACCATCCTTTATCCTTCATCTTCTATCTGTTATTCGGGGTAGCCACTAACCGCACCAGGGTCGTTATCTCTCTTAGAGCCTAGCAGTTCCAAGCGATCAACCTTGATAGTGGGACGAGATCTTTGCTGACCTGTATTTTTGTCCGTCCAGGTTTCGATTTTTAAAGATCCTTGAACGCCGATTAGTTTTCCTTTTTGAACGTAGTTACCCGCCACTTCGGCTGTTTTGCCCCACATTTCTAGGTTAAACCAGTCTGGCTGGTCGCTATTGCGACTGCGACGATTGACTGCTAAGGGTAGCTTGCACAAAACCGAACCTGATTGAAAATGAATTATATCTGGTGCTGCACCAGCGCGACCAACTAAATTAACAACATTGAGACTCATAACACCCAACTCCCAAATAGTACTAAAGAACTGAAGAATGATTTGTTAGTCTAGCAAATTATATACTTTCACTGTTCAACACTTAGAAGCATTCAAAACTTCCACTGCTATGCCTGAACTTCTTCTGAAGATGTATCAGTCAGGAAAAAATTATTGAAATTTCTAAACAATCTTCATTATTCTATTAACCTGAGTTATTATTACCTGCAAATTGTTCGACTCAATCTAAATATTTTGGCTGATGAATATTCAACAACCAACTGGATTTGTCTTATGGTGGTTGCATTGTAAAACCAAGATAATAACGACGCTATTAGGATGGATTCCTCTACTACCAGGTCTAGCAGTACGATATTTACTTTATCCCACTATCTTTAGTAAGATGGGGCGCTCTGTCAAAGTTTATCCTGATGTCAGATTAAGAAATTCTCATCGGATTGAAATAGGATTTGGGGTTGTACTCAATCGGGGGGTTGAAATTGGGATTGATACTGAGGATCGAGTAGAATTCGGAGAGCGCGTATGTCTGTTTCGAGATGTTCAGATTAACTCTACGGGAAAGGGAAATAATATCAAGCTTGGAAATTCAGTCTGTTTGGACAGTGGCGTAATCATCAGAACCCACGATGGGGGTCAAGTGGAAATTGGCGAACATACTTATATTGGACCCTATTCTAGTCTGGTCGGTCACGGCAAGATTGAAATTGGTAAAGATTGTCGGATTGCTTCTCATTGTTCCATCTGCGCTCATAACTATAACTTTAATGAAACCGCCACCGCAATCAGAAAACAAGGGATCAACTTCAAAGGTATTACTATTGAGGATGATTGTTGGCTAGGTAGTGGAGTTAGAGTGGTAGATGGAGTTACTATTGCCCAAGGCAGTGTAATTGGCACGGGAGCAGTTGTCACCAAAGATATACCCCCTTACTCAATTGCTGTTGGCGTACCTGCTAAAGTTGTCTCCAAACGCGACAAAAGACCAGACAATTCATAGACGACTTTGGCAATTAAGTTCTAATAAGTTCGAGGTATAGTCGTTTCAATTAATTTTGAGGCATTTAGACATTTAGTTTATTAGTGCAGGTGACTGGAGAATAGGTAATAGGGATTGGGAAGAATTTATACAAATTAAGCTTGTATCATTCTTATTTGAAATGACTATTTTTAAGCAAGTTTATTTACCAACGAGATTTTCTTCTTTGCAAAATACTTATTATTGGAGATTTTGTCTGAGCAACAAAACGAGGGGATTCGCTTATTACTTCTTAATTTAGAAAAACCACCAATAATGAAAGATTAATAGTATATTGTATCGAGATATGATTGGTGAATCTCAGTGTCCAAAGCATTTTCTGGCTCACGAAAAAATTTAAATTTGCTTCTTGAAGACAAACAGCTACGCAAGATGCTTGGATGGTTGTGCAGTCTGACGATAATAGCCTGTTTATGGTGCTTCAACTGGAAATTGTTCCTGGCAACTGCTGTAGGCATCGGCTTGATGTCTTTTTGCTATATACTGCAAAATTCTCATTGGCAATGCTACTGGGAAAAATGGCAAACTTTTTTGGCAGGTTCAAATCGCCAACTTATTTTAGCTGTGGGTAGTGGGGCGGTTGGTTCGTTTTGCACTTACACGGCGGCTTCAATCTGGGCGAATACAGAAAACCAATGGTTGGCGACAGGCACGATTATGCAGGGTTTTGCCAGTCTTAGTACTTTGGGGATTTTATTGTGGTCTCTAAGACAAAATAAAGGTTCTGCTATCGAAAACGAAGTAGACCATTTGTTATCGGAGTTGAGCCACCAAGAGCCTCTCAAACGTCTGGTTGCCATCAGAAAACTGACCCGTTTATTGATTAACAAGAGTTTGGCATCAGACTACTATTCTCAGTCAATTGAATATTTCCAGCTAATGCTGGCTCAACCTCAGCTACCCACAATTAAAAATGCCTTGTTGGAAAGCTTGGAGTTGCTTGATGGAGCAGAAACAACTAAATTTAAGCGACAGGCGGTAAGAATACCCATAAATTTACAGTGATCGCGCAGATCTATCGAGGTATTTCGCAAATAGATCGAGATAGTTCTAAGCTAAATAGCCCAAAATCATCCCTATCAATAAAATGAAACCCAACCAAACATTCTGTCCCAGAACTTTACTATAGAGAGATTGAGGAATATCGGGTTGACGTAATTTTGAATATTGCCATCCCCAACCGATTGTCGCCATAGCCAGGGCAAACCAGAAAGCCAAGCCCAAATCTAGCTGCAGACCTAAATAAGCCATCAAGCCTGCAGTCACTGCATAGAAAATAGCGATCGCTTCGGGAGTACGCTTGCCAAAAAAGATCGCGCTCGAATTAATTCCTACTTTTAAATCATCTTCGCGATCGCTTAATGCATAACCCGTATCAAATCCCATCGTCCAGGCAACCGTCGCGCCCCATAGCAACCAGGTTTCAGGTTCGATAGCTTGGGTCACTGCCGTCCAGCTAATCAATACCGCAAAACCCCAAGCCAAGGATAAAACTAGCTGTGGTAAAGGAAAAACGCGCTTGGCTAAGGGATACAGAACGATAAAAGGTACGGCAATAACGCAAAGAATAAAACTAAGTGGGTTGAGATAAAAAGCTAGCACCGCTGCACAAATGAGAGCGATCGCAAAGATAACTATCCCCACCTTTACCGAAAGGGCGCGAGAAGCCAAAGGGCGGGTTTTTGTACGAGCTACCTGAGGGTCGATATCTTTATCCCAAAGATCGTTAACCACACAACCTGCGGCGCTGGTAGCTAAAGTCCCTAAAATTATCACTCCAACAAGGGGAACAGGTGGCATGCCTTTGGCAGCCAAAAAGACCGCCCAAAGTGCGGGAATCATTAGAATCAGTCTTCCTGCAGGTTTATCCCAGCGTAAGAGTCTGATTACTTTCTGCCAAGTTGGTTCGCTAGTTGTCGGCTGATACTGTGTCATGTCTAAATTTATCTGACGTTTATTAAAAGCTGTATCGCTAAATTTACAAATATTTAAAAACTTAATGAGTAATCTCTAACTTTAAGAGAATTCATGGGATTATTAAAATATCTTAGTAGATTGATAGATAGAAGTTATCTATCAATTCTCGTTTTTGCCATCAATTTTATAGATAAACCTGCTCTCAAAGGGAGTTAAATATAGGCAGTTACCATGAACCAACAGATTATTGCAGCGATCGATATCGGCACTAACTCCATTCATATGGTAATTGTCAAAATAGAGCCAAATTTACCTGCTTTTACTGTAATTGCTAAAGAAAAAGATACTGTACGTTTGGGCGATCGCAATCCCGATACGGGAAAACTTACCCCCGAAGCGATCCAACGCTCCCTCAATACTCTAAGACGTTGTAAAGACCTTGCTACCAGTCTGGGTGCCTCCCAAATTATTGCCGTGGCTACTAGTGCAACTAGAGAAGCACCCAATGGAGAAGTATTTCTGCGTCAAATTGAGGCGGAACTGGGCATTGTCGTAAATTTAATTTCAGGTCAAGAAGAAGCCCGCAGAATTTATCTGGGGGTACTTTCAGGCATGGATTTTCACGATCTCCCTCACATAATTATTGATATTGGTGGCGGTTCGACCGAACTGATTTTGGCAGATATCCACGAACCTCGTTTTTTAAGCAGTACTAAGGTAGGTGCGGTTCGACTCTCAAAAGAATTTGTTACCACCGATCCCATTAGCGATCGCGAATTAAAAGTTTTGCGGGCATATGTGAGGGGAATGCTGGAACGTCCTGTGGACGAGATTTGGCGAAATCTTCAATTAAACGAAGTTCCTCGCATGGTTGGTACATCAGGGACGATCGAAACTCTTGCCACAATTCACGCTAAAGATGAATTAGGAGAAGTCCCAGATCCCCTCAACGGCTATAAAATAAGCCGCAGAGACATCGAAAAAATTGTCAAAAAACTGGCAAAAATGGACTATAAAGAAAGACTCGATGTCTCGGGTATTTCTGAAAAGCGGGCGGAAATTATTGTTCCTGGGGCGGTAATTTTGCTCGAAGCAATGACGATGCTCAAATCAGAGTCAATTGTCATTTGCGAACGAGCACTGCGAGAAGGAATGATTGTTGACTGGATGCTCGCTCGTGGTTTGATTGGCAGCCGTTTGCGCTATCAAAATGAAGTAAAAAGCCGTAATGTAATCAAAATTGCCCAGAAATATCATGTAGATCTAGACTATGGAGAGAGAGTAGCGAAGTTTGCCCTAGAGATCTTCGATCGCTTAAAAGGAAATCTCCATGACTGGGATATCGCCGAAAGAGAACTGCTATGGTCGGCAGCTATCTTGCACAACTGTGGAATCTATATTAGCCACTCAGCACACCACAAGCATTCTTATTATCTAATTCGTAATGCAGAACTACTAGGTTTTACAGAATTAGAACTAGAGCTAATGGCGAACATTGCTCGCTACCATCGCAAAAGCAAACCCAAGAAAAAACATCAGCCCTATCACGATCTACCCCACAAGAAATACCAAATAATGGTCAAACAACTGAGTGCTATTTTACGTATAGCCGTCGCCTTAGACCGTAGAAACAAAGGTGCGATCGCCTCAATACAGTGTAGTTACGATCCTGGCAAACGTATTTTTCACCTCCAGCTACAGCCAGCCGAGACAGGAGATAAATGTTCTTTGGAGTTATGGAATCTCAGCTACAAGAAAGAAGCATTTGAAGAGGAATTTGGCGTCCAGTTAGTTCCGACGGTTGATGGAAATCAGTTTTCAGCAGATAGATTTCGCGAAACATCTATACGCTAGTAAATCGAGCTTAGCTGTACAGAACCCATTTAGTGTCCCGCTCTAAAGAGATTCCAAATGGGTTTTAAAATTTTGCTCTATCGATAATCTAATTTGGTGATGACTATTAGACTAAGGCATAAATACAGTTACCATTAGCAAATACTCAAAGCTTTACAGTTAAATGCTTCTGACTACTGACTACTGATGTTATCCCCATTCGAGGACAAGTGCCCTTGTGGTACTATTGACTTCCGCGCAGCGATACTAGTATTTTGCTTCTGCTAAATCGGCATTAAATTTATCGCACCAAAGTGTAACCTCATCGTATTGAGCAGGGTCAAAATCGAATGGCAAACGATAGATTTGTTTTCCTTCATCTAAATTCAAACCAGAAAATAGAGTATCTTCGCTAAATTCATCGTTCGTAGAAAAGCCTATTTTGGGGTCGGGTGCGCCGTCAAATTTGAAATTATCTTGAAGAACTAAATAATGAGTTTCTCCTTGTTTAATTATTTGAAATTCTCCACTTACTGTATGCCCGCTTTGCCCTACAAAGCTACCAGTTTCAATTAATTCGCCTCCAGTTAAAATATCTTCTGCCTGTACTAATGTAGGAGTTATTGCTAAAGTTAACGCAGATAATAACCAAACTATTCGTTTCATAACTTTATTTATTTGTTGTAAGTTTACTTCAATTTAATTTATCGAAAGTACCTTAATTAGACCTGAGAAAAATTTCAGAAAATAATTAACAATTAATTCGACCGCGCTCGACAAGATACATAAACTAATAGGGAAAATGTAAGGTTTTGCCAAAATGACTGTTTCGAGATGAATTGTATTTGTTTAGCTTGAATAAAAGCGAGCCAACACTTTCTACCTGTCGCAACACGGTCTTAGAACAAATGTTTTAATCTTCGTCCAGACTATTTAAATGAGAAGTAACATTTCTCAAATATCCTTTATCGTTGATAGTTTCGGGAGAGAGTCTGCCATCGGCAATAGCCACTTCTACTAAGTCTTTAGCGGTTACTCTGCCACTATTAGCTGCTTTGACAAAAGAACCATAACCAGGAATTCCTTGACCTGTATAAGAGCCTTGATAACCGCGACTGACCAAATTAAAGGGAGTAATTTCGACAATGTTGTCAACAGAGCGAGAATTGACTGTAACTGTTTCCCCAGCAAATGCAGGAGTAACAGTTAGAGAAAGAGCTAGAGCAGATAGAGTAGTAAATAATGTACGTTTCATGAGTTGTTTCTCCTTGATTCAAAACCATTTGATTTATTTCGTTATGTATAGAATCGCTTTTGGTTCTGAGAGAATATGGAGCAAAATCTTAGAGTTGATTAAAGAAAAGATTAATTTGTCTGAGCTGATTCTGAGAAAGCCGTGAGTCGGAGAATAAAGAAAATTTGTGATGTCAGGAAGAAACAAAAAAGCCAGCGATCGCATTTGACCACTGGCAAGTAATAAATGTAATTTAATTGGTGTTGATACTCTACACAGAAGATTCTTGTTGTTGGTAGAGGTAACAATAACGTCCTTTTAACGCCATCAATTCTTCATGGGTTCCTCGTTCCACAATCGAACCTGCATCCATCATCACGATTGTGTCGGCATTCTTAATCGTTCCCAAACGGTGGGTGATAAAGAATACGGTACGTCCTTTGAGAGCTTCTTTAAGGTTACGAGAGACTTCCTGTTCGGTAGCAAAATCCAAAGCACTAGTCGCCTCATCCAACACCATCATCGCAGGAGCTTGCAAAATAGTACGAGCGATCGCAATCCGCTGTCTTTGTCCCCCAGAAAGTGCCGAACCCCTTTCCCCGACTCTGGTGTTGTAACCATTGGGTAGAGTCATGATGAAGTCGTGTGCCGCAGCAATTTGCGCCGCAGCAATAATTTCTTCGGTAGTGGCATCGGGATTGGTCAAGGCAATATTGTCTAAAATTGTTCCTTCAAACAACAAAGTTTCTTGGGGTACGACTCCAATCTGACGGCGTAAAGAATACAGTTCGACACGGTTGATGTCATAACCATCGACTAAAATTCTTCCCCCTTCTGGCTCGTAGAGTCGCGATAGCAGTTTGGTCATCGTACTTTTACCAGCACCACTTTCTCCCACAATTGCCACAAATGTACCAGGGGCAAATTCAGTAGTTACATTTTTCAACTGAAGTGGACCACTAGTTTTGAAGCGGAAAGAAAGATTGTCGTACTTAACCTTACCTTTAATCGCAGGCATAGGAATATTATTGCGATCTGCTTCCCCTTCTTCGGGATTATCGACAATATCCGCCAAACGTTCGAGAGAAAGAGCCGTTTC
>JBCDCO010000206.1:0-10037 GCA_039181635.1 Cyanobacteria bacterium P01_G01_bin.19
AATGATCGTCGCCAAGAATCCTATGCTATTCGACTTGAAGCAGCGGAACTTGCTAGAAGTCGAAATCACCCAGACCATAAAGCCAATGGAGAAGAACAAAAATATGCTGGAGATAAATATTTCATGTCCTTTACCAAGGGATTGCCTCACAACCCAGATACAGGACTGTTAGAAGATGCTCTAGATTTTGTCGAATTTAGACGGGCAATTGACGAAGGCTTTATTGATCCGTTTACTCAAAAAGTCAAGCATGGAGCAAAAACTTCAGCTTGTCCCGATAATTTCCGCCAATGGGAAGCACCCACCGCAGGAGTTGCTTTTGAATTACAAGGACCAGACCCTCAAGCTGTAACCATGCCCCCCGCTCCACCACTAGTTGATACCAACAGTCGGTTAAATCCAGAGCTGGTTATAGAAATGGCTGAAGTTTACGAACTAGCAATTTTAAGAGATAAACCTTTTAACGCTTTTGAAACAAATGCTGGAGATGCTGATATCAATGCTACAATCGACCGTCTCAACGCTCTTCCTTATATCAGAGATCGAATTTGGATTGACAATCCAACAGGCAGACCCCGCAAATTAAATTCTGGCGGACAACTAGATTTACAAACAGTGTTTCGGGGTTCTTCTCCTGGCGTAGAAGTTGGTCCTTATTTATCGCAATTTTTGCTAATTGGCAATAATGATCGCAATAATGGGGGAGGCGTAGATGAAGGTTTGATTACCTATGGCGTGCAGCGAATAAATCAAAAAGTTCCAATCGCCGAACCCAGGCGAAACTATATGACTACCATGCCCGAATATGTAGCCGTGCAAAATGGAGTCAAACCAGCAACAGGTGAAACTTATGGCGCGACCAATGGCGGAGCTGTTGCCGCTCCAGCTCGCCCTCCTCAGCGTTTTATTTCTACTTTACGGGATTTGGCAACTTACGTTCATTACGATGCTCTGTATCAAGCTTATCTTAATGCTTGCATTATCCTTTTAGGAATGGAAACACCTTTCGATCCTGGTTTCGACCATCTTTCTGGTGGAGGAGTAGCGGCGGGAAATGTTGATACTCGTCGTCATGCAGGAGGTTTTGCTCTTTATGGCGGACCGCATATCCTTAATCTAGTGACTGAAGTTTCTACTAGAGCTTTAAAAGCAGTTCGTTTCCAAAAGTTCAATGACCACATTCGTCTGCGTCCAGAAGCATTGGCAGCTAGAATCGATCTAGCTCAAAACTTTAATAATTTGTCGCCTGATATTCAACAGTGCGTTCCTCACGCATTTCAAGAAATACGCGATCCAGATAATAACAATAATGTCGTTTGCAGAGGAGAAATATTAGAACTTAAAGAAGCACTAGAAAATACTAACGGCAATGGGACTTTAAATGCACTTGGGGGTACAAATTATCTATTGCCAATGGCTTTTCCTGAAGGTTCGCCCATGCACCCAGCTTACGGTGCGGGACACGCTACTGTTGCAGGAGCTTGCGTGACTATCTTGAAAGCATTCTTCGATACCAGTGCTGTTTTAGTAGGCGATACGAATAATCCCGCAAATGCTAGATTTAGACGTTTTATCCCAGGAGATAGTGCGATCGCCTTTCGCGCTCCTACCTTGCCAGGACCTGAAGAGGGAGAAGGCGTACCAACTCAGAATGGCTTACCAAAAAGATTAACTCCATATAATCCAGGCTGTTTCCTAACCCTGGAAGGTGAGTTAAATAAACTGGCGGCAAATATTTCTATCGGTCGCAATATGGCAGGAGTACATTATTTCACCGACTATTACGATAGTGTCCGCATGGGTGAAGAAATTGCGATCGGCATTTTGGAGGAACAAGCTTTAACTTATTCTACAGATCCTTTTGTTCTTTCTTTGCCTACATTTGATGGAGATGTAGTGAGGATTGGTCGTCGATGAATCGTTTACCTCGTAGAAGCTCTAAAATTAAACCTCCTCTGAGGGGGCGACTAGCTGCCAGTCTACCTCCAGAACGGCGAAAGTGTTTTTCCACTCCAGTTACTCGTCCTCGCCCTACTATAGCCAAAAACATTATTAGTCAGCCTACTTCTCCCGTTCTAAATGATGAAACCAAACCAGATCTAAATCGCAAACGGTCTAAGTACCTAATTTGGTTGATTGTTTTGGCGATCGCCATAGTTTTATTGTTTTTCTGGCTTGGTGGGATTGACAGGTTTTATCTCAACTCTCGGATATGAATTTTCCTAACTCCGTATTTTAATGATGAAATTATTGAAATTAGCCCAGCGAGCATACAACTCTTCATCTCCGAGTTTGAAGGGTCATATACTGCGTTCCTATTCCTCACTGAGATGGTATATGGGTGGACTGAGTTTATTGTTGCCATTGCTGCTAGTGGTAGGCGGAATCAAAGGTTTATGGTGGCTAGATAGCCCTTTGGAAATGCAAAACTCTTTAAGTGCTTATTATCATGCGGGTGCTGAATGTTCTAGTGGCGATGGGGTTTATCGAGATCTGTTCGTGGGTATTTTGGCTGCAATTAGTTTTTGTCTGGTTCTGTATACAGGTTTTGGCGGCATAGAAAACTGGTTGTTGAATTTTGCTGGTGTATTTTTGGCTGGAGTCGCATTTTTTCCTATGGGTTGGCCAGAAGCGATAGATTTAGCTAGATGCCAGCAACAAGAGGGATTTGAAGTATTTAAGCCTAGTCTATTTTGGGGATTTCCCCTCTCAGTTCATTTTGTCTCGGCGATTGCCTTTTTTATCATGCTTCTGCTAGTCAGTTTCTGCACGGCAATGGACACTTTAAATGAGACGCGAAAAATAAATAACCAAGCTCTAGAGCAAGCCAGAAGAGAGGGTCAAGATACCTCAAGAATAGAAAGGGCTATAGAAAATGAGGGTAGATGGAGAATAGTTTTTACTGTAGTCAGATTTTTGATGCCAGCATCTTTAATCGTAACAGGAATTGTGTGGTGGCTATTTTTACGCGACGATCGCCTCGTTTTATGGATCGAATGGGTAGGTATTTGGGTATTTTCACTTTATTGGCTGCTCAAAAGTTTTGAAATATTAAACACCCAAGTTGACTTAGATGCTATTGATGGTCGGATAAATTGGGACAAAGCTAGTACAAAGAAATTCAAATAAGCCAGACAAAAATAAGAGCGATTTAGAAAACAAATAGATATTCTCGTGATTTTTAGCAAAAGATAGAAACTCGGAATTTATCCCAGATAGTTCATATTTTTACTGGATGTTGACCGTAAAAAGGAACAACACTAGACCAGTGAGATAGTTTGCCTTGCCGCCAATTTGCATAGGCTAGATCCATTATGTTATTTACGGTCGAGGCAATTTCACCCTCTGCTTTAATTAATTTATAAGTCGGCTTAAGATCGTTCAAAGTTTGCTGCCAAGCTGCGACTGTCATCAATGTGTCTGCCAAATAAGTTTGCAGGTATCCGTGACTATCTAACTGGTAAATACCGACAAACACCTGTTCGCGCCTGGCATCCATCTCTACAGCCAATAAATCTTTCTCTCCATCGCTCTGAGCTATTGCTACTGCTGCCAAATTAGAAACGCCAAATAGGGGAATATCTAGCTGTTGAGCGATAGTACGAGCCGTCACAACTCCTACCCTAGTCCCCGTAAAACCACCTGGTCCTTTGGCTACCGCTACAAACTCTAGATCTTGCCACGTTTGCGGCATCAGAATTTCTTGTAAATGCTGATGTAGCTGAGATGCCAAGCCTCTACCCAAATCCCATACTTGGGTGCGTCGATCTCCATCATAATTATTAATAGTTATTCCCAGTTGTGGCGTACTAGTATGAAGTGCGATCGCATATTTGTTGTTATTTAGACCGTGCATATATCGAACAACTATGACAATGATAAGTGTTTAATGGTTAGTGTTAAATGAGATGACTGTAGCGAATATTGAACCAGGAAATCGACCCCCTGTAAATAAAATTACTCCTACTCAATGGATTAAGAGAAATCTTTTTAGCACTTGGTACAACTCTATCCTGACTTTAATCAGCTTGTGGTTAATCTACTGGGTTGTCTCTAATTTAGTTATCTGGGCAAATACTCAAGCACAATGGCAAGTCTTAGAAGCTAATTGGCGATTGTTTTTTGTGGGGCGATATCCCATTAAAGCTCTATGGCGTGCTTGGGTCACACTGGGCGTAATTGTGGCTTGTGGCGGCATTTCTTGGGGTATATTTGCCCATGAGGCAAGAGCACTTTTTAATCGACGTATCTTAATCGTCTTGGGTATTGTTGCAGCTACCTGCATTGCGGTGGCAATTCCAGGGGGCGTTCAATCTAGCATCATCTTGCTAGGCATGCTGATTTTATTAGTTGCTGCTGCTTTGACGGGCAAGCAAGTCGGACAAAGATTGCCTGGTATCAGCACTTGGCTTCCTTTACTGTGGTTGCTAGCTTTTAGTTTTAATGTCTGGCTATTGCTTAACGGCAGTAATGTCAGATTAGATCGCATCAGTGGTTTGATGCTTACCATTCCTATAGCGATGGTGAGTATTATTTTCTGTTTTCCTTTTGGCGTATTGTTGGCATTGGGCAGACAAAGCGAACTGCCAGTAATTCGCTGGTTATCGATCGCCTATATCGAATTGGTGAGAGGATTTCCCCTAATCACTATTTTGTTTATGGCACAGGTAATGTTGCCCTTAGTTCTACCCGCTGATGTCCGTCCCGATCGGGTTATCAGAGCGATCGCAGGATTTACAATTTACAGCGCCGCATATTTAGCCGAAAATGTTAGAGGTGGCTTACAGGCAATTCCTAAAGGTCAAACCGAAGCAGCTAAAGCGTTGGGATTAAATCCGTTTTACACTTTGGGATTTATTATCCTACCTCAAGCTTTAAAAACAGTCATACCCAGTATGGTGGGTCAGTTTATCGCCCTATTTAAAGATACATCTTTACTGGCGATCGTTGGTTTGACGGATTTATTAGGAATATCTCAATCTATAATTGCCAACCCTAAATATTTAGGTCGCTATGGAGAGGTCTATTTGTTTGTGGCAGTAATTTATTTTATCTGTTGCTATGCTATGTCTATGGCGAGCAGAAGATTGGAAACTAAGCCATAAACGGCTGCGATCGAGCAACAATTATATTTTTTATCATATATCTATAAAATTAATAACTTTAAGAAAATGACTTTGAAAGATACTTCTCCATCTCACTCCGATGGTGCTTCTTCAAGACATCAAATAGGATTTTTAACCATTTTTCGCCTCGGTTTATTCAACATGGGCTTGGGACTGATGGCAGTTCTAACTCTTGCCGTTTTAAATCGAGTTATGATTAGCGAGCTTGGCATCCCCGCAACCATTACAGGGGGAATTTTAGCCATGTCTTTGTTTGTTTCTCCTGCAAGGGTGTGGTTTGGGCAACTGTCAGATCGCAGACCCTTATTTGGCAAACATCGAACTAATTATGTCTTGCTGGGAACGGCAGTTTTTGGTTTTGCCGTATTCTTGGCAGTACAGGTAATGTGGCAACTAGGAGGCATCGTCAGAGAAAATGGTGCGTGGTTGTGGAACGCTCAGACCATTGGCTGGAGTGCGACTTTAGCCCTCATCATGGCTATCTATGGTTTGGCAGTGAGCAGCAGTTCGACACCTTTTACGGCTCTATTAGTAGATATCACAGAAGAGTCGAGACGTTCGAAGTTAATCGCGATCGTGTGGTCGATGTTGATGGTAGGAATCGTGATTGGAGGAGTTACAGGAAGTATCGTCTTTAAACAGATCGAAGCATCAGGAATAGAAGCTGGCAATATCCCCCTTGAGATTCTGCAACCTCCAATCGATCGCATCTTTGCGCTCGTTCCTTTTCTGGTTACTTTTCTCGCCTTTACCGCCACTGTTGGTGTAGAGCAAAAATACTCTCGCTTTATAGATAATAGTACGACTAGCGATCGCGAGGATGGCATCACAATCGGCAGAGCGATTAAAGTTTTGACTACTAGTCGCCAGACTGGAATCTTTTTTACCTTTCTGTCTGTGCTTACTATTGGTTTGTTTATGCAAGAAGCAGTGCTCGAACCCTATGGTGGAGAGGTATTTGGCATGAGTATTGGCGAAACGACTCAGCTAAATGCCTTTTGGGGCATGGGAATCTTGTTTGGTTATGCAGTGACGGGGTTTTTGGTCATTCCTAACTTGGGCAAGAAACATACAACCAAGGTTGGCTGTATTGCAGTAGCGCTTTGTTTTGGTCTGATAATATTAGCTGGCTTTACTCAGCAGCCGAAAATACTGCAGTCGGCAATGGTATTTTTTGGGATTGCAGCAGGAATGGCAACTGTGGGAGGAATTAATTTAATGCTCGATCTTACTGCAGCCGAAACTGCGGGTACTTTTATCGGTGCATGGGGATTGGCGCAAGCTATGTCTAGAGGCTTGGCTACTTTGATTGGAGGAATAATTCTCGACATTGGCAAAAGTATTTTTAGTTCTGTCTTGATGGCATATGGTTTGGTCTTTACCATTCAAGCATTGATGATGTTTGTGGCGATCGCCTTTTTAGAACGGGTTAGTATTAAGGAGTTTAAAGCTAACACCCAACAGGCTCTGACAACGGTTATGGAAGGAGATTTAGATTAATTTTCGGGGCGTAAACTGCATAGGCTATTACCCATCGGTGACAAGTTACCCTTTAGGACAACTAACGACTAACGACTAACAACCAACAACCAACAACTAACAACTAACAACTAACGACTAACAACTAACAACTAACAACTTCAACTATTAATTTTTTGTTCTTGTGCATAACGTCAGTAATTGATAATCGCTCGCTGATGATTAATAATTGATTATTGATAACCGATTGTGAATAAATGTAGTGAGCCAGGCAAAAAGAGAATTAAATCATCAAAAAAGAGATTCTCAGGATTATCATTGGCGATTTTGGGCAAATGTACCTATCTATCCCTACAGCAAACGTCGTACTATTCGCCAAGAAGTATTAAAAGATACAATCTGGACTTTCGATCAGCTTCAAGGAATTTTTTATGTAGTCGTTCCCATTCGGATGACTGTAATCAAGTTAGAAACAGGAGGCTTGTTAGTCTACGCCCCCGTTGCCCCTACCAACGAGTGCATCCGCTTGGTACGAGAATTGGTCGAGCTTCATGGAGATGTTAAATATATTATCTTACCCACCATTTCTGGGTTAGAGCATAAAAATTGTGTCGGTCCTTTTGCGCGCAAATTTCCTCAGTCTCAGGTTTACGTTGCCCCCCATCAATGGAGTTTCCCCGTCAATCTGCCTTTAAGCTGGCTGGGATTTCCCCAAGATCGCACCCACATCCTGCCCGAAGATAGCAGTATAACCCCTTTTGCGGCTGAGTTTGACTATGCTATTTTGGGCGATATTGACCTAAGACTGGGGCAATTTGAAGAAGTGGCTTTTTTGCACAAGCGATCGCAAACATTACTAGTGACGGACTCGGTGGTTTCTATTCCCGATACACCACCGCAAATTGTGGAAGAAGATCTTTATCCCCTATTATTTCACGCGAGGGAAAACGGTACTGAAGCGATCGTCGATACGCCAGAAAATCGCGTTCGAGGCTGGCAAAGAATTTGCCTCTTTGCAATGTACTTTCGCTCTAGCGTATTAGACGTGCCGAGTTTATGGCAAACCCTTAAAGATGCCTGGCGATCGCCAGATAGATCCGCCAAAGCCTATTGGGGTTTGTATCCTTTTGCTTGGCAGGCAAACTGGCGAGACTGCTTTTATACTCTGCGAGATGAAGGCAGTCTGCTAGTCGCACCTATTTTGCAAACTCTGATTCTCAATCGCGCACCCAAAGAAACCCTGGCGTGGACAGACAAAATTGCTAGCTGGAATTTTCATCGGATTATTCCCTGTCATTTTGATGCGCCAGTAGCATGCGATCCCCAAGAATTTCGGCAAGCTTTTGCTTTTTTAACTCAGAACCAGTCAGAACAAAAACTGCCAGCAGCAGATTTGCAAACCCTCAGAAGTATCGATGCCCTTCTGTATAAGCCAGGAATTGTCCCTCCACCCAAAATTTAACCGAGTATACTGGTATATATTTTGAAGTCAAGCAGACAATAGAAGTTACATTAAAGTTACACTAATTAAAATTAAATTAATAAAAAATATACTTCTGTCAGTTTGCAGATTGATAATAGTAATTTAAAATTTTGACAATTACTTTATTGCAATTAACTTCTGACCTACTTGTTGAGACTGATGCTTAAGCTTTAGACTAATGTCTTTGCTTGTTTAAATAATCTATTTTAAGAGACTAACTTTTAATTACTTTCTAGCCCAAAGTAATCTTCGTAACGTACAAGAGACCTTTGAAAATCAAAATAACCACATAACATGATCACAATCGAAGAAGCTTTGCATCTTATCGATAATGCAATTAAGCCAGAAAGACTAAACTCAGTTCAGGAATTAATTTTGACTAAATGCTGGGTAGGCAAAACTTATCAAGAAATTGCCGATGCCTCTGGCTACGACCCAGACTATATTAGAGTAGTGGGTTCAAGATTATGGCAACTTCTCTCCGAGGCTTTTGGCGAGAAGATAACTAAGAATAATTTCCGCTCTATTCTACGCCAGCAGGTAGGGGTGGTCGAAGAAAAAAGCGGTACTAGAAGTTCTATCAGCGCATTAGAACTGCCTGAAACCCCAGTACCTCTGGACTCTGCACTGTATGTAAAGCGCCCTCCAAGTGAGTCTCAAGCCTATGAAGAAATTGTTAAACCTGGAGCCTTGATTCGGATTAAAGCACCAAAACAAATGGGCAAAAGCTCTTTGGTAATGAGGATCTTGGCTCAAGCTCAGGTAAGAGGATATCGTACTGTCAGACTAAATTTGTTCCAGGCAGAAGATAATGTAATCAGCAACCTCGAACGTCTGTTGCGCTGGTTTTGCGCTAACATCACCCTACAGTTGGAGTTGGATTCGGCACTTGATGACTATTGGGATGAAGATTTGGGGTTCAAGGTTAGCTGTACGACCTATTTGCAGGGATATATTTTGGGACAGCTAGACAGTCCTTTAGTAGTTGCCCTAGATGAAGTAAACCGTCTGTTCAACTATCCTGAAGTAGCCCAGGAGTTTTTGCCTTTATTACGTTTTTGGCACGAAGAAGCAAATAACGTCCGCGTTTGGCAAAAGTTTCGTTTAATTGTTACCCATTCAACTGAAATCTACATTCCGCTGAGTTTAAATCAATCACCATTTAACGTTGGCTTATCCCTCAGTCTCAACAAGTTTGACTGGGAACAGGTACAAAAATTAGTTAAAAGTTATGGCTTAGACAAAAGCGAATCACCTTTGACTCCAGAACAGTTGCAGTCCTTAAACGAAATTGTCAACGGTCATCCCTACTTGCTCAACTTAGCTTTGTGTCACTTGGTTACTCAAGACAACAACGTACATAAACTGATTGAAGAAGCAGCTACAGAAACTGGCATTTATCGAGATCATTTGAGGGGGCATTTCGCGTTCTTGAATGAATATCCGCAGCTATCTGGAGCTTACAGGCAAATTATCATGTCTGATGAGGCGGTAAATTTAAATTCGATTGCGGCTTATAAATTGGAGAGCGCGGGGCTTGTGGAACTGCAGGGCAATCATGCTGTTCCCATGTGCAATCTTTATCGCAGTTATTTCCGCGAACGGCTATAGTCTGAAATTTTATTTGCAACTCAATAAACTAGAAAATTGTGTCTTATTTTACAACTATTAAATGTAATTTACTTTACAATTTAAGCCAGCGTAGGTAAAATTTGTAACGAAATAGCATCTTCAAGACTAGCCTTAAATGTCTTTTTCGTAAATATTATGAATGTTGTGGGTTTAATGGCTCAAATGCCTCTAAATTATTAAAGACAAAGCTAAAGTTTTAAATAAATAACAATAAATATTTTTTTCGTGTCAGTCTTAGTAGATATTGTTATTTGTGATTGAAAATAATATTGAATAAGTTTCGCCTCTTGCTGTTTGTGTAAAAAACAAGCTTGTTA
>JBCDCO010000207.1:0-9824 GCA_039181635.1 Cyanobacteria bacterium P01_G01_bin.19
TCATGAGTTATGTCCCCTGATAACGCTTTCGATAATCCCGTTGCTGTTATTTGACCGAATGAACTGATAATGTAGTCGCTATACAGTTCTAAAAGCTTCTTGTTCATTCTCTTATGATAGCTTTTGCGTAACTTCAGTTATCTAGTTATTTTGCGGGATACTCCCTAGCTTTTAGCCGCTAGTTAGCGGCTAAAAGCTTTAAATACTTGGAATTGAGAAACGCGATCGGTTAACCCCGATCTATTTCTGCCAACATAGCAGTCGCCTTGGCACACAGTTCTTCATGACAATGACCGTTAGTGGCAACAATGCAGCCCCAACGCTTAACATCACCTTGATTGTAAAAGACGGGATCGCCATTGACATAGGTAAACTTGCCCCCAGCTTCGGTCAAAATCAACTCTGGCGCTGCAAAATCCCAGTCTTTAGCGGCAGATTTACCAGAAAGAGAGATGTAGACATCAGATTCTTGTTCGAGAAGAGTAGAAATTTTACCACCGACTCCACCCATATACTTTTTACCTGCAAGGGGTAAACCATCAATTAGCTTTTGAAAGCGCTCGTCGCGGTGAGAACGGCTGACAATTAAATATAGATCTTCAATCTTACTGCGATCGCTTACCTTGATGGGAGTGACCGTACCGTCTTTGGTCTCGACAAAAGTACCTCGATCTTTAGAAGCAAAATAAATCTTTTGTGATTCGGGAATAGCCACAATACCAATTACGGGACGTCCTTGATAAGCTAAAGCAATATGCATTCCATATTCACCAGTCTTATCGATAAAATCTCTCGTACCATCGAGAGGATCGATAATCCAAACCCAATCGTGGTCTACTGGTTCGGCTTTTTTGACGTCAAAAGTCTCTTCGGACAGATAACCAAATTCTTCTGTCCCTAATTCTTCTTTAAATCTGCCAACAATATATTTATTGGCTGCCATATCGGCTTCAGTTACAGGACCATCTTTTTTATCTTTGATATCTAAGTTGGAAGTGTCTTTGTGATAAAAAGAACTAAGAATATCCGCAGCACCCCAAGCTATAGAGCGAGCGGTTTTTAAAGCATCGGCTATTTTTTGTGTTTGATTGCTATCCAAAGCTATCTCCTAGTCATGGTTTGGTTTTCAATTATTCTCTCAGACAAATATATCTTAGTTGGTGCAGCAAGACACTAAACTGTGTATCCAAGACTTATCGAGGACGAAAAAGATGAGAATGTTCGGGATGATATAAACGCGATCGCGTGGTAACAGCTTCTTGGAGTGCGGGACTAATCAAGTAAAGAGTAGTCCTAATTAGCTGATTTTCGGCGGTTACAGCAGCCATTTTTTCTAGAGGTACGACCCAAATTTGTTCGTCTTCCCAACCAACGCGATAGCAAACTGCAACGGGGGTATCTGAAGGATAGTGCTGCAATAGTTTTTCTTGGGCTTTGTCTATATGGCGAGCAGCTAAATACAAACAAAGACTAGCTCTGTGGGCTGCCAGAGAGGATAGTTCCTCGGCATCGGGGACGGCAGAAGCTTTGCCGCTAATTCTGGTTAAAATAATTGTTTGGACTAGCTCTGGGATGGTCAATTCCGTGCTGAGTTTTGCTGCAGCAGCCTGAAAAGCACTAATACCAGGAATTAGTTCAAAGGAAATATCTGCATCGGTAAAAGCCTGCATTTGTTCGCCGATCGCACTATACAGAGTAAGATCCCCAGAGTGCAGACGTACCACAGACTTACCTTCTTTTACTCGGTCGATAGTTAGAGGAATGATTTGCTCTAGAGTCTTGTTTCCCGTGGGAATCAACTCGGCATCTTCTCGCACGTTCTGTAGAATTTGCTTGGGTACTAAAGAATCCGCATAGAGAATTATATCTGCTTTAGCCAAGATTTTGTATGCTTTGAGGGTAAGTAAATCTGGATCTCCTGGTCCTGCACCAACAATATACACCCCAGGCTTGAGAGTTGTTTCATTTATCATTTATCATTCTTCATTTATCAATCGTTTGGAAGTAGGGTTCAATGCTCAATGTTTAATGTTCAATGTTTAATGTTCAATGATTCATCTGGTAGTTTTTTGCTGTTTTCGAGGGGAAACCACATCGGGCAAAGGACGTCTAAATAAGTATAGCCAAGCTAGGATTAAGCTGCCTAAAGCGATCGCACCCAGGCTGATTACCTGAGCCACCTTTAAAGGTCCCAACATCAAGCTATCAGTACGCAACCATTCGATCCATACCCGACCTAAGCTATAGGCAATTAAATATACTCCTGCTAGTGTTCCTGTTTTGAGGCGATCGCGATTTTTTAGACCCCAGAAAAATATCCAGATTAAAATAGCGAATACCCCTAAATTCCACAAAGATTCGTAAAGAAAAGTTGGGTGAAAGTATTCGTAGTTCAATAGTTCAAAAGGACGATACTGTGGTGCAATATAAAGCTTCCAAGGTAAGTCTGTGGGTTTACCAAACGCCTCAGAATTAAAGAAATTGCCCCATCTGCCGATTGCCTGACCCAAAATTAGAGAGGGTGCGACCAGATCTAGCAACTGCCAAATGGAAACGCGATTCAGACGAGCAAAAATCATCGTGCCTATCGTTCCCCCAATAATCGCGCCATGTATGGCAATTCCACCTTTCCAAATGGCAATAATATCTTCGGGACGTTGGGAGTATTCTTGCCATTCAAACAAAACATAATAGATTCTGGCGCAGGGAATAGCTGACAATACCAGCCAAAAAGCCAAGTCTCCCAATAAGTCTGGATTTACCTTGCGGCGTTTAGCCAAATATTGAGACAGAGTCAAGCCAATCAAAACCGCCGAAGCAATTAATAAGCCATACCAACGAATCGTAATTGAACCGATTTCTAAGAGAGTCGATCCAGGTGATTGAAACTGAATAGCGAAAAACATATTTTTAATAAGCAGGCAAAATATTGATTGTCGATTGAATTGAACCCTAACTATTATCTCAGGTTTGTTTGACCTTCTATGTTTACTTAACGAGAGTTCGACAAAGCGATAAAAACTTAAAAATTGTGTAACTCTCTAATTTTTCAAGGTCTGAATTTTTTATTCTTTCGTTATGAATCACACAATTCCCAATATGCGGAGCGGTATCCTTTAGGACTCCCAACTCCCAACTCCCAACTCCCAACTCCTAACTCCCGTTTACTTAGTTTGGCGATCAAATAAATAATTTGCTATCTTATACATAGTCATAATGAGTATGAGTTAGATTTAAAAGAGGTATAAATGGTTAAAGTAGTTGGTATTCTAGGTAGTCTGCGCCAAGACTCTTACAGTGCATTGGCTTTACAACAGGCAAAACAGCGTATCGAAGCGTTGGGTGGAGAAGTAGAAATATTAGATCTGCGAGAAATGAATTTACCTTTCTGTAATGGAGGTAGTGAATATCCCGAATACCCCGATGTAGAAAACTTGCGTGAGAAGGTCAAAGCTGCTGATGGTTTGATTTTGGCGACTCCAGAATATCATGGTAGTCTCAGCGGGGTGCTGAAAAATGCTTTGGATTTAATGAGTTTCGAGCATTTATCAGACAAGGTTACGGGATTGATCAGCGTGCTTGGGGGACAGTCTAACAGTAATGCTCTTAATGACATGAGAATAATTGTCCGATGGGTTCATGGAGTTGTTATTCCAGAGCAAATTGCGATCGGACAAGCATGGCAAGCATTTAACGGAGAAGGCGATCTACAAGACAGCAAACTAGGAGAAAGATTTGATGGTTTTGCCCAAAGTCTTATAGATTATATAGGCAAGCTAAAAAAATAAATTAATTGGAAAAGTCATTAGTTGTTAGTCATTAGTCATTAGTAGTTGGAGTATGGGTCTTACGTTCGACCAAATTATTTTTAATACTTGACTTTAGGCTAAAGACTAAGGACTAAATACTTCAAGATGAAAACGCTTCTTACTCAGATCAAACCTTGGCTACGTTGGTTTATTTGGGGGGGAGTGTTATTTTTTTTGCTTGGAACAGTAAAAGATCGCTACGATGAAGTGGCTGCGATCGAGATCGATTTTCAAGGATGGCTCATGTTAGCCATGGCTTTGAGCGTGACGATATGCGCTCATATATGGTCGGGTTGGGTTTGGACGTGGATTCTCAAACTATTCAAGCAGCCTTTAGGAGTAAAAGCAGGGATTAAAGTCTATTTGACAACCAACATTGCTAAATATTCTCCAGGCAATATTTGGCATTATTACGGCAGAATTACTGCTGTCTCCAGAACGGGAGGATCTAAAGGTGCGGCAATCCTCAGTGTTTTACTAGAACCATTGCTAATGGCAGCGGCAGCTTTATTGATCGGCTTAATTAGTACTGGTTTGGGATGGTTAGAAACAGACTTTAATTTCACAATAATTTTGCTACAGCTATTGAGTTTGATAGCCGTAGGGGTTGGCATCCATCCTCGAATACTCAACCCTTTGCTACATCGCCTCAGTCGGAGCAAAAGTAAGGATAATCCCGATTTGGCTAAGGCTTTTAAGCTGGAAAGCTATCCCTTAACGCCATTTTTAGGAGAAGTTGGATTTGTTCTGCTACGAGGAGGAGGTTTTTTATTTACTTTTTTGGCAATGCAGTCGATCGCAGTAGCCCAGATACCGCAGTTAATCGGTGCGTTTAGCTTTGCCTGGCTATTGGGTTTGGTGGTTCCTGGCGCGCCAGGAGGTTTGGGAGTGTTTGAAGTTACCGCATTTAGTCTGTTGGACAATAGTTCATTCCCCGCAGAGATTGCAGCAGTCGCACTTTATCGCTTAATTAGCATCTTAGCTGAAACGATCGCCGCATTAGCCGCACAATATACTAAACGTTTAGTGTGAATTGGCTTCGCTCAAGTGAACTAGTACCTAGCTTTTAGCTTTTAGCTTTTAGCCTTTAGAATATTCATAAATTATCAAATTTAACCAGTAATCAAGCTTTGAAAGAGCATTTTCGTAGCAAGAATTAAATACAAATGCTCATAGCTTGTCACTTATGGCTTATGGCTCAAAATTAAGTCACCCTGATTTTCTAATTCACACTAAACGTTATTAATAATGAGTGCCAGATTTACGATGATGTAGAGCGGTAACATCATCAGATTCTAGTACCTTACCCTGATTGGCAACAGCATATAAAAGCCAGTGATCGCCACATTCCATACGATTAGCCACCTGGCATTCAACATAAGCCAAAGAATCTGTCAAAATAGGGCTACCATTTTCCGCTTCTTCTGTAGCTACTCCCTCAAAACGATCTTCCCCTGGAGCAAAAGGTTTGAGGAAGTGTTTCATCAAGCCAATATGGTTGCTCTCTGATAAAACGTTGAGCACAAAACTATTGCCTTTATATAGCAGCGATTCGATCGCCCTTTCTTTTGCCACTGCCACAGTTAAACCTGGAGGATTAAAAGTTGCTTGAGATACCCACGAAGCCAGCATTGCTCCCGATACTTCTTCTCTTTGAGTAGTAACGATACACATCGAACCTACCAGTCTGCCTACTGCTTGAGCAGTGCGATCAATTTCGGAAGTAATTCCTTGAGCTTGTCTGACTTTTTTAGTTTTGCGCTTGGCTTTCTTCAGTTCTTGAGCAAAATCTGTTCCCGCCTCTTCACAAGTTTTGAGAACTGCATCTGTGGGGGTGAATTTGACTCGAATCGGATCGAAGCCCATTTTGTAACCAGCGTTTCGAAACTTGCTTTCTAGTAGATCCACTGCTTCGCCACTCCAGCCAAAAGAGCCAAATACACCTGCTAGCTGAGTTTTAGCTGCATTTGCCAACACAATTCCCAAAGCTGCCTGAATCTGAGTAGGAGCGTGCCCGCCCAAAGTAGGCGAACCCATGATAAATCCCGCTGATTTTTCGATCGCTGCTTCAATTTCTTCGGGTTTGGCTGATTCAGCATTAATCGATTCTACTGCCACTCCTGCTTTGGTAATGCCTCTGGCGATCGCTTGGGCGATGGTAGCAGTGTTGCCATATGCCGAAGCATAGATTAGTGCTACGGAAGTATCGCGATCGCTTTGTTTTTGCGCCCAGTTGCGATAGTCGGTAGTAAGTTCGATTAAACTATATCTAACTAGAGAACCGTGTCCTGTACCGTAGACTCTGGCGGGTTTGTCGGCAATTTTGTCCAAACTATTGATAATTTGGCGGGCATGAGGAGCCATCAGACAGTCGAAATAGTAGCGGCGATCGTCTAAATCGATTGTCCAGCCTTCGTCAAAAACGCGATCGCCGCATACATGACAGCCAAATAGCTTATCGGTATACAATACAGCGGTTTTAGGATCGTAGGTACAGAGATGATCGGGATAGCGAGGATTGGGGGTAGGAATAAATTCTAAAACGTGTCCTCGACCCAGATCTAAAGTTGCTTCTTTTTTGACAATCTCGAGATTTAGGTCTATTTCTGGCAAAATTTTCTGGAGAGATAATGCCCCAGGATTGGTACAGACAATTTTAATTCGGGGTGCGATCTCCAATATTACCTCAAGGGTTTTAGCTCGATTGGGATTAATGTGTCCCAGTATGATGTAGTCAATCTTTTGCAGATCGATTCTTGCTTTAAGCGCGTCGAGAAAAATAGCGGTAAAAGATTCCCCTGGGGGGTCTAGCAATGCAGTCTTGTCCCCTTCAATTAAATAAGAATTAGCCGTCGTTCCTTTTTGCAAAGCATACTCAATTTCAAACTTGAGTCGATTCCAGGTACGCGATCGCAGTACTCGAGTATCAGCAGCAACAGGAAACACTTGAACGTCCTTAGTTTTGTTTGAAGGAGACATAAGTTAATGTTGTTTTATAATATTTTTATTATTCTTGACTTCAGTTTAAAACAACTCTAGTCGTCTTTGTCGTTCAAATAGCTTTCCGTTTTGAGGTTTAGGTGTCAAATTCAATTATGTATCAAGAGGATGGCTATGTTGTCCTCGAATCAGACTGCGAAGAACAATTTATGACGGCAAAAGATCTGGAGGCAAAATTGGTCAATCTTTTGTTGCAAGAAGAAGTAGTCATACCAAGAGAGTTAGAGCAATTCGATACGCCAGAATTACAGGCAAAACATTTGTTGGATAACTACTTTGAGCTTGATATTGGTGCAGATAGATATCTTCAGTGGTACGTCGTTCGTTTAGAGAAGTGAACGACTCGTAGTCTAAAATTAAATCAATCTAAATTTCAGCAATTAGTCATGTTATTCAAGCAAAGTAACCCCAAGATACTGAAAAGCTTATTGTTTACCAGCTTGTTAACTTTGTTGGCTAGCTGCGGCAATACTTCGGCTTTAGAAAGCATGATCCAAGCTGATCCCAGTCTGACATCAGAACGGACGCCAGCAGAAACAGAAGCTGAAGCAGAGGCTACCGCTAATGATGATTTAGATTCAAACAGCGCCAATAATTCTTCAGTCGATGTTGTAGATTCTCAAGCCGACGACAACGAAATCGCAGAAGATACGGAAATATCTGCCGATAATCTAGAAAATAGTACTGCAATCCAGCTACCTGGTAATTTTCCTCCTTCTTTTCCGATTTATCCCAGAGTAGAACTGCAGGAAGCACAAAGCAGAAACGGTCGAGATTCGGGCATGCTGTCTTGGACCAGTCCCGACAATAGTAAGGCGATCGCCGATTACTATCAAGCAGAATTAAACGCTAATGGCTGGAATATTGTTAAACCTTTTGACTTAAATGACGAAACGGGCATTTCTAGAGCGATCGCCACAAAGGACAATCACAAAGTACATTTAACTTTGCTGCGATCGAGAAACCAAGAAACAGGTAATGATGGTACAAAGCTATCAGCAATTTACGAGCTTTTAGAACAAGATATCGCTGCTTCAGAATCAAAGGCAGAGCAACCCAAAACAGAAGCAAACACCGAACTAAAACAGAATCAAAGCGAATCAGAAACCACTACGCAAACCGACCCAGATTTTCCCGATATCGTTAGAGCGAAACCAGATAAAGTGGTTAGAGAAAATGCTCTTGGTAGCGATTACGTCCCTGTTTTGGGCAGTAGTTTTGAAGATCTCGACAGCGTTCCCGAGCCTTTAAGCCAGCCTTTAGCAACGGTTTCGGCTTTGGGAATTCTGACTCCTTATACGGGCGAAGGCAATATTGAAACAAGCAAATTCGCTCCCAATGCCATTATCACTAGGGGAGAATATGCTCGCTGGTTAATTGCCGCTAACAATCTTTATTATGAGGGCAATCCAGGCAAAAAAATCTACACTGTCAGTAGCACCAGCCAACCCGCTTTCAACGATATTCAAGAAGATAATCCAGATTTTGGGGCAATTCAGGGTCTAGCTGAAGCTGGCTTAGTCCCTTCTCGATTAACGCAAGATAGCACCAAGCTGCTGTTTAGACCAAACGCGCCTCTGACTAGGGAAGATTTAATCACCTGGAAAGTACCGCTGGATACTCGTCAAGCATTACCAAAAGCTTCAATTGAAGCCATAGAGGAAAGCTGGGGATTTCAGGATGCGGCAAATATCGATTCTTCGGCAGTTAGAGCTTTGTATGCAGATTATCAGAATGGCGATCGCTCTAACGTCAGACGTATCTTTGGTTTTACTACCCTGTTTCAAGCCAAAAAGCCCGTGACTCGTGCCGAAGCTGCTGCTTCTTTATGGTATTTCGGCTTTCAGGGAGACGGCATAACCGCCCAGGAAATATTAGAATCAGAAACAGAATCAGAACTGGATAATTAAGTCATATGTCATTTTTCTGGGTTCTCACTACCTATTATCCAACCTAGCAATTAAAATTTGAGCAGTAGGTATAAATACGTCATCTCTATCTAGTCTAAATTCATGCTCGATTTTCAGCCCATTTTTGAATTTTCTCGTAATAATTGTGTAGCTATATGTTCTTTTCTCGTTCCTGCTAATTTATTTGCTACTGTTGCTACTCTATATTTGGTTATTGGGTCAAAGTCCTTGAGCAAAATTCGCTTTTCGATGGCGATCGCCTCTATTTTTGCCGTAACCTTGTTTCTTCATGTTTCTACTTGGTTTATCATCGGCGTCATAACTCCAGTTACCTTTATCTTATTTGGTTTGGGAAGCACTTGTTTGGTTACTAACGCTTTAGCTACGATCTATCGTCGTCAAATTTCGCAAACCATCTCGGCTAAATTTAGTTAAACATTGAACATTGAACATTAAACATTGAACATTAAACATTGAACATTAAACATTGAACATCAATAGTTCGGATAAAATTGAACTAGTAACGAGAGAATAAAGGCTTGATACCAAGATCAATCAATCATCAGTCTCTTAAAACTGCTCTAACTGCTCTAACTGCTCTAACTGTTATGAACATTAAACATTAAATAACCTAAGTGGCAATTTCACCCCAAACGATCGCTTTAGCTAAATACTTAGCTGGAGAATTTGACAATCAACCCCAAGCTTTAGCCCAGCCAGCTTGGTACGTTCATTTGCGGCTTTGGATACGCCCCGTACCAATATTTACCCAAGACAGTATCACTCTGTTTGCCGAACAGGCTAATGCGATGAAACTCGATTGTCCCTATCGACCGAGAATTTTGCGTCTAAGGCAAAAAGAGGCGATCGAAGTTGAGTTTTATATGTTCAAGGATTTGGCAACCGCTCGTGGGGCGGGACAATATCCCTCGCTGATTGAGAATATAACCCCAGATAAGATCGAGTTTTTACCCAACTGCACTCTTACGGTAGCCACTCAAGAATCAGATTTGGGTAAATATGTTTTTGAGACCACTCCAGTCAGCGAAGAACCCTGCACGGTTACTTACCAAGGCACTAGCTTTCAAGTTTTTCTTGGTTTTAA
>JBCDCO010000208.1:0-9778 GCA_039181635.1 Cyanobacteria bacterium P01_G01_bin.19
AATCAACTACCAGAATCAGTCTTTAGAGCTAAAGGTATTTTATGGTTAAAAGGAAGTACCGCCCGTCATATTTTTCATCTCAGTGGAAAACGTTTTGGTATTGAAGATGATGAGTGGAAAGGTGTTCCCAAAAATCAATTAGTTTTTATCGGACAGAATTTAGAACGAGAGAAATTAAGAGAATTACTAGAAGGTTGTGTTGCTTAATTTGAAAATTGAAAATAAGTAATATAGACGTGATCGAAAGCAAGATTTGTCTTCAATGAAAAGTTGTGATGGAATTTATTAAATTCTGCCAAGTAGGATTTGGTCTCCAGAGTTTTTCCAAATCTGCTTTGGCTTCTTCTTGGCTAATTTCTTCATAAATTTGACGATATAAATACATAAATACTGAAACGCGGAGGTTGGCAGCACAATGAATAAATATTTTTCGGTGTTGATGTTCTGTCATGATTTTGCAAAAATATTCAAATTCTTCGACTTGAGGAGTATCAAATTCAATAGGAATATCAATATACTTCATGCCTAAATATTCAACAGATTGTTTTTCATTTGGCAAAGCATTTTCTGATGTAGGTAATGCCAAATTGATTACTACTTGATAGCCATTATTTTTAATTGATACTAATTGTTGTTCTGTAGGTTGTCCTCCCGTAGCTATGCGGTCATTTATAGATAAATAATTAAAAATGTCATCCATTTTATCGCCAACCAACTTGATTTTAAGATGGCGACTAATAGATAGTCTGAAGAAATTGACAACTGTTTCTAAAGGATTCGTAATCTTCATTTTCTTTATAAAACAATTTCAAATATAGTGATGCTAACAGTATTAGGGCGGTCTATTAGAGTAATTTCCTTTTGTTGTAACTGTTCTAAAGATGCGATCGCATTACTAAAATAAATAACATCATTAGAGCGAAGGAAGCGGAGGAAGCAGAGGAGGCAGAAGAAGTAAACTTATTATCTGCCACTTTAAAAATTCAGAAAGCTTACAGCTTAGAGCTTATGGCTTATAGCCATTATCAAAACTCTAAAGCTACCGTTGTTATGTTAGTGACTTTTCCAGCTTATCTCTGTTTCCTATACAGCCATTGAGAGAATAACTTAGTCATTCTAGGCATCGCTGCATAGGTCATGATTAATACCAAAATTCCCGTGATTATAAAGCTGCGCAACAGTGCGGGCAATGGCAGTAATTCTAGTAAAGGTGCGAGGGTGATGTTTGCTAATTGAATTAGAGGAAATAAAGTCAACAAAGTAACCGTTGCCATTTTATAGCGGGGTGGTGGAGTAATTTGTTTGGGGGCTGGCAAAGTAAACCAAGTTTCTAAACCCGTAAGGACTCTAATTCTGGCAGGTTCTAAACGCAAACTTTCTGCTCTGGCTAGCCACTGTCGGCGACATTCTGATTCTTCCCAAATCTTGAGATTGCTAGCGCGATCAAATTTAAAGATAATCCGATATTCGTTGTCTGTTGGACTGCTGGGGCGAAAAACATTTGTCCCTAAGTGTCCCTCAAACGTCATAGCAGCGGCGGTAATTCCCGAAATAAATTTTTCAAATGCTTTTTTGCATCTTGGTTTAACTCGTCGGGTGATAACAACCGTAACGGGGGGATCTGGTGCATTTATCATTGAGCATTAAACATTTACATTAAATTTTTGTCGATCGCTTTTCACTATCAATCTTACAAGTAAGTATCAGGTTTTTTTCTGTGACAAAAAGTGAACTAGTAGTTAAAAATACAAACTAGTTTCTCAAAAATGCATACAGTATACAAAATTAGCTGAATTGTAATTTAATGACTAGGACTTTATTTCTATGCTAGTCACCAAAGAGGACGTATTCAAAAGATTTTGGTATCCAGTTATGCCCGTTTCTGAGATATCAGATCGACCTCAAAGCTTTGAGTTGCTGGGACAGAAGCTAGTCTTATGGCTGGATAATTCTGGTAAAACAGTAGTAGCGAGCGATCGCTGCTGTCATCGTTCGGCACAGCTATCAAAAGGCGAAGTAATCAATGGCAATATCGCCTGTCCCTACCATGGCTGGCAGTATAACGGAAAAGGAACTTGCGTTAAAGTACCTCAGCTAGAAAACAGCAGCCAGATACCGAGAACCTATCAAATAAAAACATATCCTAGCGAAGAGCGCTATGGATACATCTGGGTATGTTTGGGCGAACCTTTAAATAAAATTCCTGAGATAGCTGAAGCCGACGATCCTAATTTTCGTTTGATTCCTGAATTTTATGAAACCTGGCACTGTGCGGGATTGAGAGTAATGGAGAATGAGTTTGATTTAGCTCATCCTACCTTTGTTCACACTACTACTTTTGGTAGCGAAGATCATCCGATTCCCGATCGCGTTGAAGTTACTGAAACTGACTACGGAATTACGGGTACAGCAGTTTTGGGCGTAGTTAATCCCGAACAGCAACAGCAGAATCTTAAAATGGAAGAAGAGATAACTACCAGAAATTTAGATCTTGACTGGTATTTACCCTTCACCTGCAAACTACGCATCAATTATCCTAATGGATTGGTACATATTATCGTTAATACTGCTACACCAATTAACGATTCTTCTTCCCAAATAGTTCAGTTTTGTTTGCGAAACGACACCGAAGCCGAAACAAAAGCAAAAGATGTAGTCGCATTTGATCGCGCCGTGACGTTGGAAGACAAAGCAGTGTTAGAGACAACTGATTATGACGTACCGTTGGATCTCAAAGAAGAACAGCATATGATGACGGATAAACCAGGAATCTTGATGCGGAAGAAATTGAAAGCGATAATGGCTAATGACTAATGCCCCTATTTTATCAATGGACAATGGACAATTAATAATTGGCAATTGTCCATTGTTGAATAAGATAGGTTTCAACTGGGAATTTACTAGAGGTTCGGCAGCCAGAGATTACTTCGCCGTAAGACGACGGAGCCTATTTTGCTCAAAAATCTGTATAACAAGGGATATAGCATCATAGCCTATCCCAGTTCTGTAATTCCTCCTTTACGCTGGAAATATTTTGGCTTATGCATAAATATTTCAACTTATGAGTAAACCCACATCCCCTAGATGTCCAAATCATCCAGATTCAATTTAGGTGCATTGGCTTCGATAAACTCCCGTCTGGGAGCAACGCGATCGCCCATCAAGACGGTAAAGATGCGATCGGCTTCGGCTGCGTCGTCGATTTCTACTCGCTTCATGGCACGAGTTTCTGGGTTCATGGTAGTATCCCAAAGCTGTTGGGGCATCATTTCACCCAAACCTTTAAAACGCTGGATGGTGAAGTTGGCATTGGCGGGAAATTCGGCAATGCGCTGTTCTAATTCGCGATCGCTATAGCAATATTGATGGTTGCGTCCTCGTTCTAGTTTATATAGTGGAGGACAAGCGATATAAACATATCCTTGATCTACTAGCTCTCTTTGATAGCGATAGAAGAAAGTTAGTAACAGGGTTCTGATGTGCGCACCATCGACATCAGCGTCAGTGTTGTGACAGGCTATACCGCCAGTACCGCAGACGAAGTTTTCATCATCTTGGACGGAGAAATCATAGACATAATCCCCAACTAGATCGATTTCTTGGTGAGAAATTACTTCTAAGCCCATTAAGTCATCGCTGATGGGCACAAAAGCTTGAGACTTGCGGGTAGTTTTAGCCAAATGTTCTTCTAGCTGATTTGCATTAGTATGATGTTGCCAAATTGAACGACAGAATTCTAGTTGTTCTTTGCCACAAATAGTAATGGTGTAATAATCGTGACGAGTTTGAATTGCTGCATCAGGGCTAGTGAATGGTTGATGTTGGCTATGGCTGGCGATTAAACCGAGTTGACCGCATAAATACAATAAGCCATCTTTGAGCTTTTTAGAGTTGGTAGTAAAGGAAATATTTTTACCAACAGTCGTACCATCCCCTAAGAAATAACCCTCTAAGAAAACTAACTGCAATGATTCGTTAACGCTGAGAATCAGATCGGGCAGTTTTTTCTGGTGTGCCACATCTGCTACTCCCCAGGCTTTTAGCAGTCTGGCTACTGCAACGCTATAGAAATAGAGTTTGATAGCTTGGCTATCGGGATCTTGATAGATGCGAGGCGTTTCATTGAATACCCGTTTGATCGCACTAATTAATTCGGGAATAAATTTTTCGTCTTTTTTGCCCAAATTCAAACTAACCTGATGCTTACTTAGAGTACCTTCAGCAACATACCAACCCAAGAAATACATCAAATCGCGATCAACTGTCATAAAGCGATCGAATGCTTTATCGATGTGCGCTTGAGGAACGATTTTAATTTCTTCTCCTAGTTGATTGAGTTCGTTAGGGGTGAAGAAACTGACTGCTTTATAAGCACTTACTTCCCGCCAACGGGCATTTTTACTGTCGTCATCCTGTTCCAACAAGCGATCGATCTTGGAAGGTCGAGTTTCGTAAATTACATTATCGTTACCGCCAATAGCCTCAAGATAATTGAGAAAATCAGCTAAGGTAGGTCGATTAATGCCTCTTTCCCAATGACTGATAGTAATGGGTTGTTTTACACCACAGCTAGTAGCCACAGCTTTTTGGGAGATGCCCGCAGCTTGACGCTGATTAATTAGTTCTTGCCATGCTGCATTATCTAATTGAACTCTGGGCTGACTCCACTGTTCGGGATTGTCTACTTTTGCCAATACTCGTTTGGCAGCAATTTTTCGGACGGCTTCTCCTTGTAAATAAAGAGAATCAGTTAACCCCGCTTCATAAAAAGTCTTTAACAGATCGATGCGACTGGGACTATTATCGGGACGAGGTAAACGACGACTAGCGACTAATAAATCTCCTTCGCGAATTTCGTTACCTTTTTTCAGTTTTACTTCCCCATTTTCATAGACAAAGACACTATGAGAAGAAGTTACCTTAACCGAACGATTGTATCGAGTGGTAATTTGATACATCGCCTCTTCATGTCCGTGACGAATTACTGCTTTAAGGGGGCGAAAACGAGTTTCGTTAGTTTCAGGATCGAAACAAACTACCTGGTATCTTTCGGTGGTGCGTTTCCCTTCGACACACTCATCAATAAAGTCGCCGATGTTCACAAACTCTGTTTGTCCTGTATATTCATCCAAGACTAGAGTAGGTTCGTCTCCCGCCACACTCATAATTACTATGCGGTGATAGCGTAGTTGCGCTGGATCGAACTCTTCCCCTTTAATGCCCAAACCCAGGGCGGTGATCATCGACTGAATCTCATTATTTTTATAAATCTTGGTGTCATCAGTCTTTTCAATATTGATGATTTTACCTCTGAGGGGCAAAATCGCCTGGAATCTTCTATCTCTGCCTTGTTTGGCACTTCCCCCTGCACTATCGCCTTCGACCAGGAAGATTTCTGATTCTTCAGGATCGCGAGAACTACAGTCAGCTAGCTTTCCAGGAAGAGGAGAAGACTCTAGTACTGATTTACGACGTACTAGTTCTCTAGCATGGCGTGCTGCTTCGGCAGCTTTAAAAGACTGTACTGCTTTTTCAATAATGGCATCGCCGACGTTGAGATTAAATTCTAAATATTCATTGAGGACTTCTCCTACAATGGAATCGACTATCCCACGAACTTCGGTATTACCCAATTTGGTTTTGGTTTGCCCTTCAAATTCTGGGTCTGGCACTTTGACCGACACGACTCCCGTCAGACCTTCACGAATATTTTCTCCACCCAGATTAGAGTCATTTTCTTTTAGCTTATTACGCTTGCGGGCAAAGGTATTCATCGTCCGAGTTAGGACGGTTTTTAATCCCTCCAAGTGAGTACCGCCATCGATAGTACGAATATTGTTGGCAAACCCCAGCAGGTTGTCGCTGTAGGCATCGATGCACCATTGTAGTGCGACTTCTACAGTCACACCTTTTTTCTCTTTATTGACGTAAATAATTTCTTGATGCAGGGGATCTTTTTCCCGCGTCATGTATTCGACGTACTCCTTGATGCCGCCTTCATAACAAAATACATCTTGGCGTATTTCTTCGCCCCGATTGTCGCTAAAGGTGATTTTGATCCCTGCGTTGAGATAAGCTAACTCCTTAAGACGCTTTGCCAGAATATCGTATTCAAAAGTGGTTGTCTCGGTAAAAATAGTTTCGTCGGGAACAAAATGGACTAAAGTACCCGTACGTTTGGGATCTTTGCTGTTAGGTTCTATTCCTAATTTTCCTTGAGGCTTTCCTCGTTCGTACCGCTGAACATGAATTTTCTTGTCCCGCCACACCGTGACTTCTACCAACTTAGAAAGAGCGTTAACTACCGATACCCCAACACCATGCAAACCACCAGAAACTTTATAGCCGCCATCGCCGAATTTACCCCCTGCGTGTAGCACTGTCATCACTGTTTCTAAAGCTGATTTTCCCGTTTTGTGATGGATACCTGTAGGAATGCCTCGCCCGTTGTCGGTTACAGAGATCGAGCCATCGGCGTTAATATCAACTTCGATATGGGTACAAAAACCAGCCAGTGCTTCGTCAATAGAGTTATCTACTACCTCATACACTAAGTGATGGAGTCCCTTTGGTCCTGTAGAGCCAATGTACATTCCTGGACGCTTACGTACTGCTTCCAGCCCCTCCAAAACTTGAATCTGATCTGCACCATAATTGCTAGCCATGTAGTTTCTCCGAAAAATGCCGTAGAGCTTTGGATTTTTTAGTTTATGAAAAAATACTCAAAAATTCTAACACAAAAGGTTTGTTGACCGCCTAAAAGCTTTCTGTAATGATTTTTAACTATATATGCAGTCCCCTATTTATTTCCTGAAATTTAGTTGCGATCGCTTTCGAGGAATTGCCGAAATAAAAAAATCAAGGAAAATAACGATACTAACTGCTTTTCGAGTGATTGTACAAACAATTTTGTTTTTGAGATTTTTATAGTTATATTGTACTATATTTTGCGATCGCTATGGCGATATTGTAGATTTAGGCGATCGCTATTTTTGCTCATCTTATTTGTTGAGATCTTATCTATCAATATCCTCAACCCAAACTGAAATTCGATCTTGGTGCCTTACCAGTAGGCTGATTTGATTGTTTTGGGATAATTCTTGGCAAGCTGCCCAAGCTTGTGGTTCTTGAATTAAAGAAAAACTCGCTCTCTGATTGAAAATACATCCATTAAAATTGACCTCTGTTTTCTCTAAATTTAAACAACCTAAAACCGCTAACTCCTCTTCTGAAAATCTGATAATATTGTTGTCCATTATTTGGCAGGGAAATCTATTTACATAGATAAAGTAATCTTATGTATATTAGATTACCCACACTAGTAGTGAAAATATAATCTCTAATTATAGAAAAGTCAAAAAAAGGATCGCTTTGTAATCAAACGACCCTTTAATATAATATTCTTCTTACTAGAGAAAAGTTACATTACCACTTTCTTGGCAAGACCCAAACCGCGCAGCACTTGAATTGCCCACCAGGTAACGTCTATCTCCCACCAGCGTTGTCCTGCTTTCGCCACGCGAGGGTTAAAGTGATGATTATTGTGCCAGCCCTCACCATAAGCTAGAATGCCGACCCACCATAGGTTGAGTGAACCATCTTCACATTCAAAGTTTTTATAACCCCAGAAATGAGTTGCACTATTTACAAACCAGGTACAGTGCCATAGAGTAACGGCTCTCACAGCAATGCCATAGACTACCCAAGACCAACCGCCAATCGCTAATAGGAGAAGACCCAAAGCAATTTGTACGAGAATAAAGTTCTTTTCTAACCAACGGTAGTAAGGATCTCTATTAGTACGGGGTGCATATTTTTTGTAGTGATCGTAATCAAAATATTTCTCTTGCTTATACATTAACCAACCCATATGACTCCACCAAAAACCTTTCTTGGCAGAATAGGGATCTTTATCATTATCCTCAGTGTAAGCGTGGTGCAGATTGTGTCCAGCTACCCAAAATATAGGACCACCTTCTAATGCCAGTGCACCACAGGTAACTAAAGCTCGCTCTAACCACTTAGGTACTTCTAAACTACGGTGAGTCAAAATACGATGGTACGCTAGGCAAATACCAATGCTACCAGTTAACCAGTGCAAAAAAATCGCTACACCCAATGCAGACCAAGAGAAGCAAAATGGTGCTGCTACAATAGCAATAATGTGGAAAGCAGCAAAAAAGAAAATGTTGAACCACGATAACTCTAGCCGATCAGATTGAGACTGACCCACTGGCTTATTCTTGGGTGCAACTAACTGTTGTGTCATACAAACTTGTCCTATAAGTAATTTTCAGGTTTTTTCAAGGTTAAATAGTCGATTGTTAACCGTTTGATTACCCTCATTCAAAGGCAAGCGCACTGGGGAATAATTGGTCAGAGGCTCACAATGTTGGAGAGTGTAATCTTAAGATATGTGTTTTTCTGCAAGTGTCACTTACATCAAAGATACTAGCAAAACTTTTAGCAGATGTGCAAGCGATACTTACATTTTTTACCTTAAACTTTCAAGAAACATTAGCAGGAAGTGATGATTTAGGGACGAGTTCAAGACCGAGAGCCTGAGCTTTTTTCTGAAGTTTTTTGCGCATTAGCGACTGATATTTTTGCTCGTAGTAATCTACACCAGGATCATTATAAGATTGACCTGTTGTCCACAGTCGATAGAACATTCGTGCCAATTTATGAGCAGTCGCCGTCATCGCTTTGGGGGCACCCAATCGACTTCGCAAACGCCGATAAAAAGCTCCTAAAGCGGAACGGCTGCGTGTGAGGGAAAAAGCTGCTAGGCGGAAGGCATTGGCTGCTCGATTGACTACCTTACGAGTTTGAGAGCTTTTAACCTTACCACCAGTAATTTTTTGACCAGGGCATAAACCAAGCCAAGAAGTTTACCAGTTTGACCTCAAGACCTCTGGATTCCAAAATTTGGAAGACTGGAATCCAATAAACTCCTGTCGCTTCCATTGCTACCGTTGTCACCCCACACTCAATTAACCAATCAGCCATTGCCATTAAATCTGGAGTAAAGCATCCAAATCGCCGCACATTTTGTTCGACCCACGAACGCATACCCAATGTTCAGCACCACCCAAGTCGATACCTGCCGCATTATGGTTGATTTGTTCTAGATGTGAGGGGACTTTTTTCTTCTTTACAGGCTGATTAATTTGGTGATTTGGTGGCAATTTCATGGCAGACAATCCTGAGATAATCATTTAAAGGTGTCCAGACCTGGGGATACATTTATTTAAATAATCTTTCAAACGGGATAGGAAATTGTCTTCCTTCACCAATGTCGTAGTCATAAAGCCCCAGAACCATGCTCCTAAACAGGCATACAGCACTATTGAAACTTCGGTTTTAACTTGTCAGGACATTTATCAATGTACCTCCATTCCAGACCACCAATTCCTAGTTTCTTTCATTGGTAGCGGGTGGTGCTTCGCCAGTTGGGCTGCTCCTAAGAAACAAAATAATTCTAGTCGGGTTGAGGAACAAGGTCGAAGCCCAGTTGTTCAGCCTTTCGTTGAAGATTTTTGAGAATCCTTTGTTGATATTGTTGTTCGTAAACATCAACTCCAGGATCTTGATATTCTCCACCTCTCTTCCAAAGACAGTAAAAAATACGAGCTAATGTTTTCCCTGTAATATCGCTAATTACTCGATGCAGTTGAAGGTTCATTTGAGTCAGAGCTTTTTGCATCCTTTGAACATGAGTTCCTGCACTGCGAATCAAATTATCTCGATGGCGAATATAGCTTCGCAGGATACAAAT
>JBCDCO010000209.1:0-9774 GCA_039181635.1 Cyanobacteria bacterium P01_G01_bin.19
ATTAAGTTCAACTCTGGACGCGATCGCTTATTTAAAAAGAGATTGACCTTGAAATATTTCTAAAGCTTATAGCTTAAAGCTTAGAGCTTAGAGCTACGAACAATTTGACAAACAACGTAGTCCCTTAACTTGTCACCGATGGGTAATAAGTAAAAATCTACAAAGCTTGGTAAGAATCTATAGATCGAATGATTCTATCTCTTTCTATTATCAAGACAATAGTTAATTAATAGGGATTGGCGATTGGATTGACCGAGTATGGAGTGCTTTACACCGTAGCTATCAGCCATTAGCTTTTGTGGCTCAAGTAGTAGGTCTTTCGCTAATAAATTAGCTTTTAATTAATAACGGTAGATAAAATGTCAGACTACGATTTTTTGGTTATTGGTGCGGGTTCGGGAGGAATGGCAGCAGCGAAAAAAGCTGTAGATTATGGCATGAAGGTCGGTTTAATTGAGAAAGAAAAGGTTGGCGGCACTTGTTTAAACCGTGGCTGTACCCCCAAAAAACTAATGGTTTATGCTGCGGATTTTGCCCTTAAAGAACCTTTGGCACAAAGCTATAGCTGGCAAAAGTGCGACCGCCAAATTGACTGGTCTGGCTTGATGAAAGACATTCACGATCGCCTCGATACTATTGGCAATTCATTTAAAGAAACTTTTGCCGATAAAGGAATCGAGCTGATTTACGGTGATGCTAAATTTACGGGAAAAAACACCGTTAAGGTGAAAGATAGAGAATATACTGCCGACAAGGTTTTGATCGCGGTGGGAGGACATCCAATTAAGCCAGATTTTCCTGGTAGCGATTTGGCAATTACCTCTCGGGGAATGTTTCAACTCGACAAGATTCCCGAAAAAATTGCGATCGTTGGCGGGGGTTATATCGGCGTGGAATTTGCTAGCATAATGCACGCTTTTGGTTCGGAAGTTGTCTTCATGGACACCAGCAAACTCATTTTGTCTGGATTTGACGAAGACTTGAGAAAAACAGTGCAGCAAGGATTAGTCGATCGCGGAATTGAATTTATTAGCGAAACTACCGCTGAGAAAATCGAATCAGAAGGAGATAGATTAAAGCTATATTTAGACAGCGGCAAAACTATCATCGCCGACAAAGTGTTGTTAGCCACTGGGCGCGCGCCTAACACCAAAAGCCTCAATTTAGACAAAGCAGATGTAGAAACGGGAGACAAAGGAGAAATTAAGGCAGATAAATACTGTCGCACGCAAAACCAAAATATTTATGCAATAGGCGACTGTATCGATCGTATTCCTCTGACTCCTGTAGCCAAAGCAGAAGCCGAAGCAGTAGTAGAAACTCTGTTTGGAAAACAGCCCAAATCTATTGATTACGCTCGCGTACCTTCCGCTGTATTTTCTCGCCCCGAAGCGGCTACCATCGGCTTGAGCGAAGCCGCAGCAAAAGATAAATACGATTTAGTTCGATGCTATCAAGATCGTACAACTCCTATGCTTTATTCTCTAGCCAGCGATCGCATTCAAGAAAAAATACTGATTAAATTAGTCACGGTAGATGAAGAAGAAAAAATAGTCGGCATACACATGGTAGGAGAACATGCAGCGGATATGATTCAATGTTTGGCTGTTGCAGTCGCCAAAGGAATCACCAAACAAGAACTAGATGAATCTCTTGGTATTCACCCTACTATTGGTGAAGAGTTCATGTGTATGTAACGATATACATGAAATTATCAACACCCAAGCAATGACTGTAGAAGAATATCTAATTCAAAATAAGGAGTCGATCGGGCAAGAGTGCGATAATGTTGCCCAAAACGGTGCTAAAGCCATAATCACCGTTAAAGAAAGTGGCGATACCTATATTCGCAAAATTAGTACAGTAGGAGAATTTGTCCCAACAATTCCCGACGATAAGTTTTTCAAAAAGATGAAGGATGGAATCAACAACGCCGTCTTAAACAAGATCGTTCCCATAGTGGTTTTTGAGGGACAAACAGCCAGAATTATCAGCCTGCCAGATGATTTTAAATTAGAAATGTAATCTGGGGCGATCCTACTGGTAGCCAAGACTTTATTAGAAATGTAATTCAAAGTTAAATTTGCGGTGTTGGTAAGCGTAAACTAAGCTAATTTATATTCCTGAAATTATTTTTCTACTATTTATAATTTAGGCGTCGGTAAATCAAGGCATGAAAATTGGATTCATTTGACTGATACCATTTCTCTTTAATACGGCTACAGATAACTTCAGGGCTGGGGATTAGGGATTAGGGATTAGGAGAAATAAGCTATCTATTTGTAGCGATAATTTAGAGAATTAGTATGACACACATTTTGAAAAAGCTAATTCTCCAAGAATAGCGATCGCATTCTTCAAACCCTTTGAATTCGAGATAGTACATCTGCTCACCTTAACAGGGGTAGCTATAACAACTAACAACTAATATGCGAAGCGGTATACCAGCATGCGGCGAATATGCGGAGCGGTATACCAGCATGCGGCGAACTAAGCGCCTTTGCGCGAAGCGGTATCCACGAACGCGAATGCGTTCTAGTCCGCTCTGCGGACGATGGCACATAAGTGCTGTGGACAAGGGCACAATGTCCTTTAGGACTAAGCGCCTTTGCGCGAAGCGGCTACGTACATGCGGCGTTTATCCTCGAATGGGGAAACTATGCGCCTTTATCGAAGGGAGATATCCCTTTGTGGAGAACCAACAACTAACAACTAACAACTAACGACTAATAAAAATCAGGGTTGAACTCTCACTTCATAACTATGAGAAACGCTATAAATTAATTCTGACTGATGCCATTTCTTTTTTTCTTGGCTCGCTTCTCCAAAATTGCGGCAACAATTAAGAAAACTATGGTTAAAGGGATAACTCCATAAAGCATTACCGAGCTGTATAGAGATAGACTAGGATTATTAGTCGCTTTTAAGACTAGATAACCATTATACGCCAGATAATAACAGAAAAATAGAAAACCTTCTATGCGATCGATTCGCTTTCCCGAATAAAAGATCGGAAAACAAGCAAAGGCTACAGCGATCGCTACCAAGATATCGAAATTAATTATTGCAGGGCTAACCCTAATTCCCTCAGGGGACAGCGTACCAGCAATACCCAGCACCGCCAGGATATTGAAAATATTACTACCCAACACATTCCCTACCGCAATATCTCTCTCTCCACGAAAACTAGCTATAACTGAAGTAGCCAACTCGGGTAAAGAAGTACCAAAAGCAACGATAGTCAGTCCGATCAATAGTTCGCTAACTCCAAAATCTTGTGCGATCGCCACTGCCGACTCGACCAACCAGCGAGAACCCAAAATTAGTAAAATCGAACCGCCAATTACAAAAACAATATTTTTAATCCACAACCCAGAAGTAACCTCTCCTGAAAAACCATATTCTTGCTCAAATTCGTCTAGTTCGGTAGTCTGCTTGCTACTTTGATAAATTAAAGAGAGCGTGTATAGTACGCCGCCAACAAACAAAATAATTCCATCAACTCTACTGAGTTGACCGTCTAAACTAAACATCAACAATAATAAAGACACGCCAATCATAATTGGCACATCCGAGCGAATTATTTGCTTGGTAACAACCAAGGGCGCAACTATAGAAGACAAGCCTAAAACCAGTAAAATATTGCAGATGTTGCTACCAACTACATTGCCAACTGCAATATCACCTTGATTAGAAAAGCTGGACATGATGCTGACAGACATTTCTGGTGCGCTGGTACCATAAGCCACAATAGTCAATCCAATAATCAAAGGAGAAATTTGTAAAACGGCTGCAATCTTGGATGCACCTTTAACCAAAAACTCTGCTCCTACTACCAGTAGTACTAACCCGAGCACTAAGGTTAAAAATGTTATTGGATTCATAAAAGAGGAAAATAAAGAATTATTCTATTAATGATTAGATTAAATTAATTCGGTAAAAACGTAACAAATCTCTCATAACTTGTAATATCTATTCCTTCAGTTATTTTCGTTAAGATTTTGTGACACTGTAAATTCTTCTTATTAGTCTGTTTTACGATCATAAAAGATTAATCTTTAAGCAACATCTTGATGACCGAAACCTCTAAGCCCAGAGCAACAGAGATCGAGCAAATATTCAATCGCATTGCTCCTATTTACGATGAATTAAACGATCGCCTTAGCTTAGGACAGCACCGCATTTGGAAAGCAATGGCAGTCAAGTGGAGCGAAGCAGAATTTGGGAGTAATGCTCTGGATGTCTGCTGTGGTAGCGGAGATCTGGCTTTGCTGTTAGGTAAAAGAGTCGGCGATCGCGGTAAAGTTACGGGTTTAGACTTTGCTAGCGAGCAACTGGCGATCGCCAAGCAAAGACAGACTAAGAAATGTCCGAGGGTACCTATGGAATGGATCGAAGGAGATGCTTTGGCTTTGCCTTTTGAAGACAATCGATTTGATTGTGCCACCATGGGTTATGGATTACGTAATGTAACAAATATTCCTCTCTGCCTGCAGGAGTTATATCGAGTCTTAAAGCCAGGTAAAAAAGCAGCAATATTAGACTTCCATCGCCCGAGTCAAAGCTATATGAGAGCTTTTCAGGAATGGTATTTAGCCAATATCGTTGTCCCCACAGCCGAGAACATGGGTATGAAAGAAGAATATGCCTACATCAATCCCAGCGTCGAAAGATTTCCGACTGGTAAAGAACAGGTTAAACTGTCACAAACAGCAGGTTTTAGCTCCTCTACTCACTATCCTTTAATGGGTGGCATGATGGGGATTTTAGTGTTAACAAAATAGAGCGCATCATCAGCAGAAGCATTATTTTGGTGGAAGGATGACACGCTCTAAAATAAGAATAGAATTTAGTATTCTGCTGTTTAATTTTTATTGTCGATTCAATATACTGCTTTGGCACTAGCGAATCTCTGGATATTTTTTGTACCACCCGTAGCGGGAAGCATTATTGGCTATTTCACCAACGATATAGCTATCAAAATGCTTTTTCGCCCCTACAAGCCGATTTATATTGGTAAGCGCAAGTTACCCTTTACTCCTGGCTTGATTCCGAGCAATCAAGAACGTTTAGCCCAAAAGGTTTCAGATACTATTATGGGTTCACTGCTCACTCCAGGAGAGCTGCAAAAACTAGCCCAAAGATTGCTAGCAATAGAGAGGATCGAAAGCGCGATTTCTTGGTTAATCAGGCTAGCTTTAGATCAGGTTAAATCCGATCGCGAACAAAAAACCGCCAAAATTTTGGGCAAAATTCTCAGAGATCTTTTTAGCCAATCATTACCGAGACTGGTCAAAGTGCTGGCAAGAAGAGAAGATTTTTTGGAAGCTCAAATCAATCAGATCTTTGATCGTATTCTACTAAATTTTAAGCTCAAGGACAGCCAGGGCAAACAGTTTGCCGACTGGCTATTAACCGCAGTAATCCCACCCGACACTCTGCGCCGAGCAATTATCGATTTTTTGAGCGATCGCAATATCCAAATCATCGATGAAGGTTTCCGCGAGAAAACCAGCGGTACTTATTGGGTGGTGGCAAATTTATTTGGTTTGAGCAACAGCTTGGTTAGACTGCGCTCTTTTTGTATCGACGAGCCTGAAATTACTAATGCTAGGTTACAAGAGCTAACTTACTCTCTACAAATTCGCGATCGCATTAAAAATTGGCTGACTAGTCTTTCTTTACAAAACTTGCCCGTTTCTACCGTCAGACAGCTACGTAAAACAGTCAGGAACGCAGTACGTAACTACATCAAAGATGAAGGAGGCGATGTAGTTGCTCGTTTGGGAGATTCTGTCGAATGGGAAAACTTAGCGGGGATAATTTTAAAGCGGCTGCAGTCTTCTCCCACCGTCAACGATTCTTTAGAAGTCGTCAGTCAAGAATTGGCTTTAATTTTAGATCGCTATCTAGAAAGAGATTTAGAAAAGCTAGTCGCCCAGGCGATTCCCATTTTGTCGATCGACCAGGTAATCATAGATCGAGTTACGGCTACCTCTCCAGAAGAATTAGAAGAAGCAGTGCAGGGAATTGTCAAAAACGAACTACAGGCGATCGTCAATCTGGGTGGAATATTGGGTTTTATCGTCGGCTTATTGCAGGTTGTCATTCTATTTTTTAACTAAATATTTCCTTCGGCAATCCTTATGATTTTTTTAAAGATTTCGATGTATTTTCTGCATTTTCCTTAAGTATAATTACGGGCAAAATTTGATTTTGTAAATAGAGGGCTGTAATTATGAAAAAGTACATTGCCGAACTATTGGGAACTTTCTGGTTGGTTCTAGGTGGATGTGGTAGCGCAGTGCTGGCTGCTGTTTATGCTGCCAACACAGAAGACATAAATTTTTTCAACATCGGCTTAGGATTTTTAGGAGTGTCTCTAGCATTTGGTCTAACAGTTTTGACCATGGCATATGCGATCGGACATATTTCGGGCTGTCATCTCAATCCAGCCGTGTCTTTTGGCTTATGGGCTGGAAAACGTTTTTCTGGGAAGGATTTGCTACCCTACATTATCGCCCAGACAATCGGTGCGGTATTAGCAGGAGGTTTTATTTATCTTATTGCTAGCGGTAACGGTAGCTTTGCCCTAGAAGGCTCTAATCCTCTGGCAACCAACGGATTTGGTGAACATTCTCCTGGTGGCTACAATCTAATTACCTGTTTGATTACAGAGATCGTAATGACTTTTATGTTTCTCTTTATCATTCTGGGAGCTACTGATGTCCGCGCACCTGCTGGATTTGCTCCGATTGCGATTGGACTAGCATTGACTTTAATTCATTTGATTAGTATTCCTGTTACTAATACTTCCGTCAACCCAGCCAGAAGTACTGGAGTTGCTTTGTGGGCGGGTCAAGAATTGGTATCTCAGCTATGGTTATTCTGGTTAGCTCCCATCGTGGGTGGCTTATTAGCAGGATGGACTTACAATAGCCTGTTTGCCGAGCCTGTCACTGGACAAGAATTCGATCGCTCTCAAATAGAAAACGAACCCGCAATTAACCAATAGCGTTGTTTATCTTTCACCGTGAATTGTAAACTAACTGGCTTTTAGAAACTTTTGGTATGACTCTGCGTCAGGCAAAAGCTCGGCGTAGCAGTCTTATCGATAGCTAGCAATTATTCGCGCTACTAGCTACTGATCGCCTTCTTTAAATTCCTAGTAAGTTACCGATCGCCTCTGGCAAAGGTAAGATCATAACTACCAGTAGAGCCAGAGCAAATAACCCCAGAGCATCTCGACCATTATCTAACTCAGTTACATCGTTTAGAGCTGGTTGATCGATTAGGGGGATTAACCACATAATCACAGCCCAAACCCAAAAGTAGGGGTGAACTAGGGCAAAAAACAGAGTCAAAATGCGAGCAATCTGCCCGACGGCGATCGCCATTTTTTGTCCAAACACGGCATGAACGATGTGTCCTCCATCAAGTTGTCCGATGGGCATCAAATTTATTGCCGCAATAAACAAACCAACACATCCCGCAACTGCTATTGGATGGAGTTGAATACCCATATCTGCAGTTAGAGCAGAACCCAAAGCTAGTTTTGCCAACACCGATAAAAATAGAGACAGGCGAGGGTCTTGAGCCTGGAGATTGAAGGTAGAAGTATCTTCTAAAGGAACGACTTCAGACGCGGATAGTCCCCAAAGTAAAATTGGAACAATCACAATCAAGCCAGAAATCGAACCGACTATAGCTATATCGAACAAAGCTTTGCGATGGGGAATGGGAGATTTTCGCTGACTCAAGGCACCTAAAGTGCCGACGGCAAAATTATCTAATAAAAAGGGAAAAGGAATAAAGTAAGGTAGGGTAGTTCTGACTTTGTAATACAGAGAGACAAAGTAGTGACTAAACTTTTGGGCGGCAATAATCAAGAGTAGAGGCAGGCTATAGCTCAAGCCTTTAAGCAGTAAGGCAGGATTAGCTGGAATGTCTTCCAAAGAGGTGCCATCAATAGTGACCCCTGCAATGCTGGTAGTCAGTAAGGTAATTGCAAACATGACTACGGCAAAACCAATTCTTAAATCTTTAGTATTTTCTTTATTTGCTTCTTTTGCTTGAGGGTTGGGTACGAGAGCAAAGAAAGGCTTGCCTCGAAAACTCTCCTGAAAAATGAGGAAAAAGCGATCGCCAAAAGCCTGTTCGATATTGTCTTTAATCTCCTGATAGGCTTTTTCGGGAATTGTCTTTAGTTTTCCACGACAAAAGATCGCCTGGGGACGATAATCAATATTTTGTAGGTAGTAAACGTTCCAAGGAAAACAGTTACGTAGAGTAGTTTCTTCTTGATTGTTAATGGGGCAAGGTTGAGAAGTAGATTCAGCAGCAGTCTTAGCCATAGCAAGGGGTCTGTTATCGGTTGATTTTGTATTTGCGGCGGAGGTTTTCTCTGGTCTTCCGCGCTGAACGAGCCATCCGTAGAGGAAAGCACAGATAATTAGAGGAAATAAAAATACAGGTAAGGGTAGGGGTTGCTCTTCGCCAAAAATATAAGTCCAAAAAGTCCAGATATAGGATGGTAGCATAACTACCAACCAGCACAGCCATACAGGTGTAGTGGTTTTGTGTCTCACACTGCGATCGACAACCAAATAGGTAATAGGACTTAATATAACTAAAATCAACCAGAGTTTCATAAAAAAGCGTTTTGAACCTATATTTTGAATTCTCTTTCTAAATAACTATTTTGGACTAGGAATTTAGTATGTGAATATAAAATTAAAATGTAATTAATCTAGAATCTAGTTAAACTAGGTATCTCCACTTTTAGAATGCCCCAAAACCTAACCAAAATTAATGATTCAGGCTCGGTCAACAGCAAATCTCCTCGACCTATTTTGCCAGGAATATTTGCTTTCACTCCCAATCGAGATACATTAGGTGCAACTTCTTACTTTATTGTAAATAAAACTGGCAACGTTCTTCTCGATTGTCCTGCCTGGAATGAAGTCAATCAGGAGTTTATTATGGCTCAGGGTGGAGTAAAATTTTTGGTTATTACTCATCGAGGCAGCATTGGCAAAAGCGTGATGGAAATGCAAAAAACCTTAAATTGCCAAGTAATAGTCCAAGAACAAGAGGCTTATCTATTGCCCGAAGTCGAAGTCACCTCATTTGCCAGAAATATGACTCTCGGCACTAATTTAGAGCTTATTTGGACTTGTGGACATTCTCCAGGCTCGGCTTGTATGTATTCATCAGAACATGGGGGGATACTGTTTACAGGCAGACATTTGCTACCCAAATCTCAAACAGAAATTGTTCCTCTACGCACCGCCAAAACTTTTCATTGGTGGCGACAGCTCGACAGTATTAAAGCGTTACGCGATCGCTTTGATGCGGCAAGTTTACAATATATCTTACCTGGAGCAAATACAGGCTATCTCAGGGGTAAAGGTTATGTTGAAAATGCCTATAGATGTCTATCTTCACTGGATTTGACCGCCCTTCGTGCTCAAGAAATAATCTAGAAGAGGATAGTGTTGTCAGACACTCAATTCTCCAGCAAAGCTTTGGCGTTTGTGAAATTCATACGCCCCCATCAACGCACCCCACGTACCTTTTCCTGTGTTGGGATCGATGCCTTTGTCGTAAGTTAAAAGTTCATTTCCAGAAGCTTTAAAACCAAGAAAAACTTGAAAGCTAGTGCCTTGGTAAGTAACCGTGCAGGGTTCTTCGCTGACTGGAGTGGTCTCAAAAACATATTTACCCAAATCTGATTCTTGAGTGGCTACCGTAAGAGTGCAGTTGGGTAAAAAC
>JBCDCO010000210.1:0-9762 GCA_039181635.1 Cyanobacteria bacterium P01_G01_bin.19
GTTCATAATGATTTGTGCAGAAAATCTAGCATATGTCTTTGGAGGATTATGGCAGGACATAGTAAATGGGCAAATATCAAACGGCAGAAAGCTAGGGTAGATGCCAAACGAGGCAAGACATTTACCCAGCTATCCCGCGCCATTATCGTTGCTGCGCGTAACGGTATAGCCGATCCTGATGGGAATTTTCAACTCCGCACCGCTATAGAAAAAGCTAAGGCTGCGGGAGTATCTAATGAGAGTATAGAGCGATCGCTTGCCAAGGGTGCTGGTACTTATCAGGATGATGATGCGATCTTAGAAGAAATTCGCTATGAAGGTTATGGTGCGGGAGGCGTGGCAGTATTGATCGAGGCTTTGACCGACAATCGCAATCGCACTGCTGCTTACCTGAGATCGGCTTTTACCAAAAATGGCGGGAACTTGGGGGAAACTGGCTGCGTGAGCTGGATGTTCGATCGCCAAGGAGTCGTGACTCTCGATCCAGTCGATGAAGAGAAGTTGCTGGAAGCTTCCATGGAAGGAGAAGCGGATACTTATGAGTTTTATGAGGATGAAGGCGCGGAAGTGTTTACCAGCGTAGACAATTTGGAACATCTCAATCAAACTTTGCAAAAATATAACTTTCCCATTAAAGAGATAGAATTGCGCTGGATACCCAACAACAGCATTGAAATTACCGATCCAGAACAAGAAAAATCTCTGCTTAAACTGATCGATACTTTAGAATCGCTAGATGACGTGCAAAATGTAACTGCAAACTTTTTAGCTTTAGATGATGAATGATTGGTCGGAGATTTATAATTTGGCAGATGGCTATCGCCAACAGCAGCAATGGCAGAAAGCCGCGATCGCTTTTCAGACAGCTATCGAACTCAGACCCGATTTTTTTTGGTCTTATCATCATTTGGGAGATGCTCTAACTCAGCTACAACAGTGGAATCAGGCTAGTTTGGCATACAGTCGAGCGGTAAAACTAGACCCCAGCTTTTTTTGGTCTTGGCACAACTTGGGGGATGCTTTAACTCAACTGCAACAGTGGAACAAAGCTAGCTTGGCATACAGTCGAGCGGTGGAACTAGACCCCAGCTTTTTTTGGTCTTGGCACAACTTAGGGGATGCTTTAACCCAACTACGACAATGGGATCGGGCGATCGCGGCTTATCTCCAGGCAGCCCAACTACAGCCCGACAATCAACTCATATACCAAAAAATCGGGACTGCTTTTGAGGAAAGGGGTGGTTTAGAACAGTCGATCGCGGATTATCGTCAAATAGCGCGCGCTCAAGAAAGATCGAGCTATTGGCAACGCTTTTTAATAGAGCCGCAGACCCTAGTTAACATTGCAGATATATTAGCTACCAAACATCAAGTTCGAGCCGCGATCGCCTTATATTATTTAGTCCTGGAAATTCAGCCTCAAAATGCAGCTATATTAGCCAAGTTAGCAAAATTATTACAACAGCAAAACGAATTAGCACAAACTATTGCTGCGAGCGAGCAAAATTTGTCGAGCCAATTATTAAATCGGCAAGGCGATCAACCCACACCTCAAACCCAAACACAACTCGTTGCCGAACAGACTGAGATTGCCATTAATCATCCCATCTCACCCGAACAGCTAGAATCACTATGCAGTGCTGTAGGTTGGTCGTCTCGTCCTCTAAATAAAGTCAAACAGGCTCTAGAAAATAGCTTTTGCTATGTTACTGCTTGGCAGATAAATCGAGAACAAAAAAAACTCATTGGTTTTACCAGAGCAGTTGCAGATGGAGCGTTTCATGCAGTTCTCTTGGATATCATCGTTCATCCCGAGTTTCAAAATCAGGGCTTGGGTAAAAAAATAGTCAAAGCGGCGATCGCCCAATTGAACCACTCCCAAATTGGCGACATTACTCTCTTTGCCAGTCCTCACGTCGCCAATTTTTATCACAAATTAGGTTTTGTCTCTCAGCCAAACAATTTAAAGTGGATGCTGTTTTCTCCCAATCCTTCTGTCAAAAATAAGCATAAAGATTGAGGAAAAATAGGCTTTAGTCGCTATATCGGTGCATTCTAGTAAGACTAGGAGATCTATAGGTCAACTTTGTAGTGTTAGAGTCCATGTCGTAATGCCAGATAGACTGAATAGAATGTCCCGAATGAGTTATGAGAGCGAGCTTATTACCTCTAGCAAAAATTTCTACTGGAGGTACTGCTTCATTATGGCGATCGTATAGCTGATAAAATCCCATCATGCGATCGCTAATATTTTCTCGGTACATTAATTTGCCTCGGGCGGAGAGAAACACTAAGTTTCCTTTATTCTGACCGAAGTCTTCAGACCAGGCAATATAGCGGTCTAAGGTCGGATCGTAGGTCAAAGATTTGATATCGATATTATCGAGCGATCGCACATCTTGCCAGCGACCTTTTCTAGCGTCAAAACGATAAAAATAACCTTCTCCTCCCAGAGAAACCAAAGAAACCAAGTCACGCTTGCTGTCATAGGCAAGATCCATGCCCCAAGAAAGCCGAGGAAATTGACGGGGCAAAGAAAAATACTTCTCTCTGCCAGTATTACGATTGGTTAGCTTAATGCCATTTTCTGTCAGCCGATAAATTTTTGTCCCATCAGCCGACATTGCCGTGCCGATCTGAGAACTCCCTTTAGAAGAGGTATGGCGATGGTATTTTTTCCAACATGGCTGGTTAAAAGTTTCGGTTTTTTGTCCGAAGTGTTCTGAAAAAGATCGAGCACCCCGCATATATATTTGTTTGTATATGGGCGAATACAATCCTAATCCTGTGACTAAAATTGATAAAGCTAATAACCTTTGTTTGATATTTGGCATGGTTATAGTTATTGATGATGATTGGTTGTTTGCATCGATATGCGATCGAAGACATCGATCGGCTGAAGTAGAATTAAGTAGTCGTGCAATTTTAATTGGATAGTTTAGATTGGGGAAAGGTTAAGGGGAAAAGGTTAAAGGAATACACAATGTACAAATAATTTTGCATTGGTACTTACGTTTCTATTTGATTTTTGCGATTTTTATCGTGCACCAAAACCTAGAAAGAGAAAGCTATTGGAGGTTCCTCCGATCAAGGGAACGGGTTCGATCTTACAACTACTGTAGGTTTGTTCGAATTTGTTTGAGTTGACCGAAGGTCAAAGATTGCTTAACTAACGCTTAATTTAGACAGATTTATACTCTACCAAATATTGTCGATCGGTTTCTGTAACGTCTAATTCCATCTTAAATATTCACCAAAAGATGTTTGCGATCGCGTTTAGCATTCTAATTAATATATTAAAGTAAGGAACGAGGGTACAGCATTGGTCTTGAGTAGCCATATAAATTCTCCTAAACTTGCCGTATTAGCAGAATGATTTTTTGAGTTTTTATATAGTTTTTATTCAATCACATTATGCGGTCAATTCAGTTTATCAGTGGACAATTGACAATTGTTGAAATATAAAGCTACACAGCCTTGTGATGCCAATCTTCTCGGTTTAGTTGATAAACAAAGCATTCATCTTCATTAAATATTCTCTGTTCGACAAATTGAAAACCAAGACGTTCGTAGAAGCGGTGAGCGCGGGTATTGCTGGCTAAAGGATCGACAAGTACCGCTGTTACTAAAGGATTAATAAAACATCGCTCTAGAGCAAGCTGCATCATCTTTGTGCCATAGCCTTTAGCCAAATCATTCACTTCCCCAATCCAGATATCAATAGCGCGAAGATTAGCTGCAATATCACCCCAATAATGACTATCTTCAAGTGCTGGATCAATAATCTGCATGACTCCAATCGGGCGATCGTCTATTTCTGCAATTAACTGTTCTCTCCACTCAGGATCGCGAGTAAGTTCGATCTCCCAATTCCAATCAATATCAGGATCTGAAGCAATTACATGAGGTTGAGAGTCCCAATATTGCAATAATTTTAAATCGGCAATTGTGGCAGGACGTAAATTTAACACGAGTTTTTTAGAACATTATTAAGGAATGGCTAAAGCTTCGCTGAATGATATCAGGATTAGGTGTAGTTTGGATAAGGCGTTCGTATCTCTGAAAGAACTGAACTCAACTACTAAACCCTGATGCATAAACAGCAGGGGCAAATCATCTCAATTACTTTTGGGGTCATTAGAGCGATTTAGTTTGACTAGACAATGCAATTGCATTACCATGGTGTAAAATAAATATTCCCGATCAAGAAAATCAATCAACAAGTTCAGAGGTAGCCATGAATACAACACCAACACCTCCTTGCTCTGAATCTACTCTGACCCAGCGTTATCAGACTACAATTCCAGCTCCCGTTCGTAAAGCACTTAATTTAAGCAAAAGTGACAAAATTCTCTACACCATTGAATCTGATAACAGAGTAGTAATTTCTCGCGTCGTTGAAGAGACAGAAAGCGATCCTGTTTTGGACAGCTTTTTGAACTTTTTAGCCAAAGACATGAAAGATAACCCCGAACACATTCAAGCAGTTAGCTCTGATATGGTCAGTCACGCCAAATCTCTAGTTTCTGGCGTTGATATCGATCTTGATGCACTACTTTTAGATGAGGATGAATAAGCTTGCCTACAGGTCAGCCAATAGTGATAAATGGGTGGAAAATATATGCTCATTCTCTTTTTGTGGAACAGTTTGAAGCACTTTTGACAAAAGTTGAAGGTTTGCGTAAGAAGTATCCTAGTAAATATAAAAGCAAAAAGCCAACAAAATTTTTAGCTGCCATAGTCAAGCTAGCATTTGATGTAATTCCTCAAGACCCTACCCTGAGTAAATATCGTCAAGGTAAAACATTAGGAAATGATTATAAACATTGGTTTAGAGCAAAGTTCTTTCAACAATATCGATTGTTTTTTCGATATCATCTAGAGTCAAAAATCATTGTTTATGCTTGGGTAAACGACGAAAATTATAAAAGAGCTTATGGTAGCAAAACTGACGCTTATGTAGTTTTTCAGAAAATGCTGGACAACGACAATCCACCGAATAATTGGGAAGATTTACTCAAGCAGGCAGAAAGGGAAAGCGAACGTTTGGAAAAGGCTGCTAGAAAACAAATTTAGAACAAGTAATAAAGCGATCGCATTTAAGGATTTAAAAGCTAATAGCTGATGGCTACCAGCTAATAACCCATAAAGCAAAGCTAATTCACATTAAGCGTTATGTATGACTGTACAATTCCATGACGCGATCAATTTTCATTCTTGACTGCACTTCTAAGTCTAAAGTAGAAGTATGACCCAGATCGAAATGTTGGGAAGCGGCGCAGGCGATCATTGCAGCATTGTCCGTACAAAACTTTAATGGGGGAAAATATACTTTTAAATTATTCTCTTTCGCTGCTTCGGTTAAATATTGTCTCAGTCCGCTATTCGCCGCTACACCACCACCGATAGTAATAGTTTCCAAACCATTATCCAAGGCACACTTAACGCTGCGTTTTGCCAGTACTTTAGCTACGGTATGTTGAAAACTAGCCGCTACATCTGCTACAGGTATTTCTCCTGTTGCTTCAAGCTTCTCGGTCAATCTCAAGACAGCGGTTTTCATCCCGCTAAAACTAAAGTCGTAGGGATGGTATCCCCTACCATCGGGTAAGGATATTCTACCTTCGGGTAAAGAAAATGCTTTGGGGTTTCCTTCTTTTGCCAGGCGATCGATTATAGGTCCGCCAGGATATCCTAGATTTAGCAAGCGAGCGACCTTATCAAACGCTTCTCCTGCCGCGTCATCTCTAGTAGAACCCAGTAGTTCGTACTTGCCATAGTCTTTTACATGAATACTGCTGGTATGTCCTCCCGAAACCAACAGACAAAGAAAAGGCGGCTCTAAAGTGGGTTCAGCTAAATACGACGCATATATATGTCCTTCTAAGTGATGTACTCCCAAAAATGGCTTCTGATGAATCATAGCCAGGGTTTTGGCAGCTGCCATCCCTACCAATAAAGCCCCGACTAAACCAGGAGTACAGGTAGCCGCGATCGCATCTATATCCTGCCAACTTAATTTAGCTTCCGACATTGCTTGAGTGATGCAAGGATTGACAATTTCTAAATGCTGGCGGGAGGCTAATTCGGGTACAACTCCACCATAGGTTTTGTGTAATTCGACCTGAGAAGAAACAATACTACTCAAAACTTGACGATTCTTTACGATTGCCACCGCAGTTTCGTCACAACTTGTTTCGATCGCTAAAATTGTTGCCATCCTTTGATAAGTTGATTTACATGAACAAATTTGTTCGCCTATTCATAGCTTTTGTCACTAGCTACCAGACTACCAAAACGTAAATAAACGCAGAGGTAGATTAAAAACTGTGACAAAAAGTAAGAGTAGTTGGCGTGAAAGATATATCTTTTACACTAATACACAAACACAATTATTATCTGACAGAAAAGGAAACATATTCATGAGAAGGTTGTTTGCTTTAATACTAGTATTTACGCTTTGGTTTGGTTTTGCACCCACAGCTAGTGCTGACGACGTAGCAGGTCTAACACCTTGCGCTGAAAACCCCGCGTACATTCAAAAAGCTAAAAATTTCCGTAACACTACCGACGATCCAAACTCAGGTCAAATTAGAGCAGAGCGTTATGCAGAAGCTTTGTGCGGACCAGAAGGCTATCCTCACCTAATTGTAGATGGTCGCTGGTCTCATATGGGAGACTTTTTCATCCCTAGTGTCTTATTCTTGTATATTGCAGGCTGGATTGGTTGGGCTGGTCGCTCCTATCTAATTGCAGTTAGAGACGAAAAAGATGCTGAAATGCAGGAAATTGTCATCAATGTTCCCCTAGCTATCAGCAAAATGGTAGCTGCTGTTGCTTGGCCTTTGTTAGCGTTTGGCGAATTCACCAGTGGCAAAATGTTTGCAGATGAATCGGAAGTTACCGTTTCTCCCCGCTAGAGTTACATTTTTTATCGTTAAATTAGGAGAATATTATGGGAGACTTACAAAAGTTTCTTTCTACTGCCCCAGTATTGATCATGGCTCTGCTTACTGTTACAGCAGGGATTTTGATCGAATTTAACCGCTTTTATCCCGATTTGTTATTCCATCCCTTGGGCTAAGATCGAACCAAAATTGAACTTGTGGTTTCTACGACTTAACTTCACTTATTAGTTTTCAGCTGAGGTGCTGGAAACTTGAACTGTATATGCTGCGATTAATTTAATTATCGATCGCAGTTTTTATTTTCCCGTTATTTTCCATTTAAGCCCGATGAATCAGTGGAATGTCGATCTTAATGCTTTAAAATCAGGAGGACGTTTGATAGCTGAGTTTGGCGGTAAAGGTAATATTAGTTCGATTAATACGGCGATCGATACCGTTTTGAACATATCCAGCGATCGCTCTTGGTATTTTCCCAGCATTGGAGAATATTGCACCCTATTAGAGGAAACGGGCTTTAGAGTCACCTATGCTATGTTATTTTCTCGTCCGACAAAGTTAGAAGGAGAAACAGGACTGGCAAATTGGCTGGAAATGTTTGCTAAGGTGCGTTTTGAACATTTAAATTCTGTTGCCAAAAAAGAAGCGATCGCTCAAATTGAAGCAATATTACGCCCTACCTTGTATCGGAATGGAAGTTGGTTTGCTGACTACTGGAGAATACGAGTAGCAGCAAACAAAGCCAGTTGAGTTAATACCCAAATAGACATCGGTAAATTGAGATCGATGTTGCCAATAACTAAAATAGCTTATAGCTTAAGGCTTAGAGCTTTTAAAAATATTATTGCGTATATCTTTACTGGAATTATCAATACCCTCAAATGTTATCAAACGCGAAAAATATTAAATGTTTGTAAATAAATATGTGGTTATAATAATGACTGATAAATGGCAATGGGCAAGCAAAATATTTGGAAGCATTTTGTGTTGATGATTCCTTATGCAACTCTAGCTCGAGCCAACTACGCCAATCACAGATTAAATTTGAGTAATGCTGTACAGCTACAAACAATTAAGCAATGGGCGCTGGGGGATTTTTATTGATGACAAGATGGTTGCTTCGATTGGCTGCGCCGATACCTGTAAGATAATTATCGAGTTTTTGGAGCATCGTTCCTCAAGTCAAAATATGTCAGGCTTACGCGATAAACGTCTTATTGCTCCTTACTTTCATGAAATGAAGTTAAGACCGTAAGCTTGCCTAGCGACAGAGATTTTTAGCTTTTTAATCTTGGCGTTTGACGATCGCCATAATACAAATTTATTGCGCTTTCACAGCAAACTATGACACGCGAGTCAGGCGAAGCGATAAAACTTGAAAATTGTGTAACTTTTTAATTTTTAAAGGTCTGAATTCCTAACTCCGAATTCCTAACTCCCAACTCCGAACTCATATTATACTTGCTTTTGGCTCGTTTCAAATGATGTTTGTATTTGTTTTCTGATGGATCTAATCGAATAGCTGTTTGATAGTGAGCGATCGCATTGTCTGGCTGTTCTAACTGTTCTAAAACCAAACCCAATTCCAAATGTGCTTCGGGGAAATTGGGATCGATTTGTAACCCCATTTGATAAAAAATAATTGCGGTTGACCATTCTTCTTGTCTGGCGTAGGTTTCTGCGAGCAAGAATGCAATTTCTGGATCGTAAGGTTTGAGCTGCATCAGCTTATAGTATGGCTGGAGATAATCTGGATTTACTTCGATCGCTCGATGATAGCATTGACAGGCTTCTGCCTGAATTAATTTGCCCGTGGGCGAAAATGGTTGAATTTGCTTTAGTAGACTATCGCCCAATCTTTCATAAGCATAGGAATTTGCTTCCTTAGTTAAAAAATAGCGATATGCTGCGATCGATTCTTGCCATTTTTGCTGTGCTGCTAGGGCATCTCCTAAATGGTAGTAAGTCCAAGGAAAGTCAGGATTGAGCTCGATCGACTTTTGTAAAGCGACTGATGCCTCTTGCCATCTTTCTAGATTAATTAAAGTCATTCCTAGATGATGATAAAGCCAAGAATCGCGATCGCATAGTTTGATCGCCCGATTCCAGGCTGCCAAAGAGGTAGACCACTCTTTAATTTCAAATGCTGCTTCGCCAATTTTGCGATAAAGTTCTGCATTATTGGGTTCGTATTTAGCAATTTCTTGATAACAGGCGATCGCTTGCGACCATTGTTTTTCGGCGATGAGTGCTACTCCTAGATTTCGATAGCCATCGACTGCTTGAGGATTGAGTCGCAGACAGCGATTGTATACCTCAATTGCTTGGCTGTACTGCTGTTGGTGAAGTAGTGCGATACCTAGATAGTGATAAATTTGCCATTGTGTCGCATCGAGCTTCAAACCTTGTTGACAAGCTACAGCCGCCTGATGCCAATGTTTGAGGCGGATCAATAATTCTGCCAGCTTAAACCAAGCCGCAAACAGATTGGGGTTTAATTTTAACGCCTGCTGATAAGAGGATATTGCTTCAGAATATTTATGTTGTCGATCTAAAATCTCCGCGAAATCGTAATAAACTTGCCAGTTGTTTAACCCCGCTTGGATTGCCTGTTGATAGCAAACTATCGCCCGATCCCATAACTTATGCTTGACCAATAGTCGAGCTAACTCAAAATTAATTTCGCCGTGACGGGGGAAATATTTTAGTCCCTGTTGATATAGGTTAATTGCCTGTTGAGTATCATTTTGCTGGATTAATAATTCTCCCAAACTGAGATAAAGAGAAGCTAGATTGGGTTTGAGTTTAATTGCTGCTCGGTAACAAGCGATCGCGCGGTCTACTTTTCCTGTCTGCA
>JBCDCO010000211.1:0-9745 GCA_039181635.1 Cyanobacteria bacterium P01_G01_bin.19
TCCCAATCCTGCCATGACAATAAAAGTACCCAGCAAGGATATGGGAATGGCGATCGCCGTAATTAAAGTCGCTCTAAAATTTCTCAGGAAAGGAAATATAATCAGAACTGCCAGGGCTACCGCGCTTAACAAGGCTTCGATGGTAGATTTGGTCGCCTCTCGAATATAGCCAGCAGGAGTTTGAGCCAAGATGATTTCGATATTGGAAAGGTTGGGTTTTAGCTGTTCGATCTGCCTTTCAACTTTTTGCACCACCTCCAAAGTATTAGCATCGCTTTGCTTGATTACCTGAAAAGCGATCGCTGACTTGCCATTAAAACGAATCAAAGTATTGCTGTTGGCAGTGGGAATATCAGAGTTAGCTCGATCTGGCTCTGAGATACCTAAAATATCGACTCGCTGTACTCCTGATAGCTGAGTGAGAGCAGGAATAATTTTATCTGTCGTTATTTTGTTTAATTCCGCTAGATTATTATTTTCGTCCGTGACAACATAGCTGATGGCACTGGTTTCGTTTAAGTTAAAGGGAATTACCTCAATATCCGTATCGGGCAAAGATAGCTTGCTCAGGCTACCTTTAATCTCATCAGTCGCGGCTTCGGCATTGACAGTAGTATCTAGCAAAAGGTTGATAACGGTTTGCTTGGGATAGCTAGAGGAAAATAACTGCGCCAAGCCATCCAGATCGCTGACAGCATTCTCTAATGGTTTGGTAATCTGAGTTTCTGTCTCTAAAACCGAATCAGTATCAGCCTGTGCCCTAATTACCACTACAGGGAAATTAACTGCGGGAAAGAGAGAATATTTTAGAGAACTAAAGGCAAATACACCAGCGATCGCGATCGCCAGCCAAAAGCAAACCGTAATCCGCGAATATTTAATTGCCAAACGAGAAAGATTAAACTGCGATCGCTCAGACATCGAAAACTGCACCAGAAATACCACGATCATTTTCGCAGAAACAGAATTATTTTGTGATCGCGATCGCTAGAAGCTATGATCTGAATACTCAAGAATAGCTGCGTCCGCGCCATTTGGTAGGCTTTTTGAGAGAAGACAAAAAGATCCGCAGTACGGCTGGAATATCGGCAAAAGGAGACAGCCAGAAAAACAAAGATGACCCCGAATAGGAAGGGGCGATCGCCAGTAACATGCCAAAACGCAACAAAACTAAAAAGGCATTCAGGCTAAATGCCGCCAAGACAATCGGATCGCTGTTACCTACATATAGCCAATAGCTACTCAAAAACAACATTGGCAAAGGTAGGGCTTGGACGCAGAGCAGAAACAATAAATCACCCCAGACTTGTGGCGTATCGGCGGCATCTTTTAGATCTAGGGATCTGCCCCATTCATCCCAAGTTTCTTTCGCCCCTTCATACATTCTGACCTTAATTACTTTTGAGCCATCAAAAAATCCTACTTTATATCCTGCTGCGGCAATATTTCTGGCTAGAGTAACATCATCGCAAAACGAACCTGCTGCCGTAGTATAGCCATCTAGATCTTTTAACACTGAGCGACGACACAAAAAGCACTGCCCGTTTGCCATCACGCGATTGGGGCTAGTGGCATCCACTCCCGCCGATTCAAACCGAAACAGCAGCGTCATTAATAAGGCTGGTTGCAAACACCATTCCCCTGGATACTGCAAAATAAACTGGGGTGCTAGAGATATCGTGTCGTATCCCTCTGCTTCTGCCACCGTTACTAAACTGGCAATTAACCCAGGTTGCGGTTCGGTATCGGCATCTACCCCCAAAAACCATTCGCTAGCTTCAGACATATTGAGATAACCAGTGTGTAAAGCCCAGGGACGACCAACCCAGCCAGGGGGCAAAGGATCGTCTGTCATGACTCTGAATCTGGGATCTTCTGCGCTTTTAGACTCGACTAATTCTGGCGTACCGTCTTGGGAATTACTATCGACCACAATTACCTCTCTAAGCTCACTGCTTTGTCGACTCAATCCATCTAAACAGGGAGTTATACGCTCTGCTTCATTGAGAGTGGGAACGATCGCGCTAACCTTGTTTTTTAGTTCGGGAGTTGTTGCTTGAGGTTGTAAAGGCGATCGCCTTTTTGCCCCCTTGAGCAAACGAGATAGCAAGATTGCCGTAGCAGCTATCTGAGACACCAAGATAAGTAAACCCAGGGGATACCAAAAATTAAAATACACTCCTTTACTCCTCAATCTACAAGTTAGTTACGATTTTCAATTTGATATCCTCTCTTAATATATTGCAGGATACATAGAACAAAATCGGTTGCGATATAAGTAGTTTTCATTTCACAGACAATGGTTAAAGTGATCGCCAATCGCTTAGCAAGATAAATTTTTAGGTGATACTCAGGAAACTTTTCCTCAAAAAAAACATTTATATAGAAAATGTCACTAATTTTTAAAAAAACTTTACGTTTTTTCGGTTGATAATGATAAACTCATAGAGGTAAACTTATTTAAAGTATTAAAGTGAATGAATAGGAGCAAACGAACATCTCCATAGCCGTTAATTATTTACTAACAATTGCCTGATTGAATCTACGTTATGACTACGAATAGATACTCATAAATTTTTAATCGGACTAAATACTATTAACTAAGTTAGTAAAATTAATTAAAAGCTGTTCCTTTAAAATTCCTTAATTAAGAATAGTATCTTAAGTTAGCATACATACTATTTTCTTAAAAAATAGCTGACTACTTATTTAAACCATAAATCATCAATAAGCAGCTTCTCAAGGGGAAAGCAATATACGCTTTTGCTGGTGTATACATTTTTTTGCCAAGCGAAGTCTAATTTGGCAAGAAGGTTTAGGTGTAGCTGTTAATTTAGAATGGGAAAGTTTTGAGCAATAGTTTAGCTATTTAGTATTGTCTTTACATATTTGTTAGACGACAGAAAATAGCTTTGATGTGGTTCACAACTAGGTTGGTTTTAATATGACTAATTTAGTAAACTACTAACACTTTTAATCCGAGTTAATAGTGAAAAAAAATATACTTTCTGGGCTAAATAATTTCAATTAACGGCGATGAAATTATTTACTTGCCCGCAAAAAACACGAGCAGCATTAAAATCATCAATCAAAAAATTTATTTTATGGTAAGCACACAAGACAAGCAAATTGCTAGACCAGTAACACCCTTAGGTATCTTGGTACAAAGGTTGGAACAGATTGTAAAGACAGCTGAGACTGAATCAGTTACAGAAGAATTCAGAGCCTCTTTAAACACAGCATACCAGTTGGCTGCAGGTCTATACCCTTATCTTGAGCATTGTACTACCTCGGAGTCGGAAGCTTTAGCTAACTTGACCAAAAAAACTCAGGTAGAAGACTGGAATAAGCGTTTTAGCGATGGCGAAACGGTTGGCGCTTTAGAACAAGAAATGCTGTCTGGACATATTGAAGGACAACTGCTCAAAATGTTGGTATCGATGAGTAAATCCAAACGCGTCCTTGAAATAGGAATGTTTACTGGATATTCCGCTCTTGCGATCGCTGAAGCTTTGCCTGAGGATGGTTATTTACTAGCTTGTGAAGTGGATGATTATGTTTCCAAATTCGCTGTTGATTGTTTTGCTGCTTCTCCCCACGGCAAAAAAATCGAGGTAAAAGTCGCACCAGCGATCGAGACGATGAAAGATTTAATCAATGCGGGAAAAACTTTCGATCTTGTTTTCATCGATGCAGACAAAGGCGGCTATATAGAATATTTCAACTTACTATTAGAGAGCAATTTGCTAACGTCTGATGGTTTCATTTGTGTAGATAATACTTTGCTACAGGGACAGCCATATCTACCACCCTCTCAACGAACTGACAATGGTGAAGCGATCGCACGTTTTAATAGCTACGTAGCGCAAGATCCTCGCGTAGAACAGGTTTTAGTCCCCATTCGCGATGGTTTAACTATTATCAAGCGCCAATAGAGATAATTGAAGACGTAATCTGCTACGTCTTCAAACTGTATCAGATGTCAAAAACGTAAATTATAATTTGGGTTAAATGTTGCAAATACTGTTTATTTCAGGACGTGCATCGGCAATATTTAAAAATATAGGCACTCTGGCTTTACTATTGCTGTTGCTTCCCTTCAATTTGGCAATGGTATCTTGGTCATGGCTCAAAAATGTAGTTGCTGGTAAGAGAGGTTCGAGCAAAGTCAGCATAGTCGAGCCAAAACGCATCCTAATTACGGGAGCGAAAATGACTAAGGCGTTGCAGCTAGCCAGATCCTTTCATCGAGACGGACACGAAGTTTATCTAATCGAAACTCATAAATATTGGCTGTCGGGACATCGTTTTTCTAAAGCCGTCACAGGCTTTTTTACCGTGGCAACCCCCGAAAAAGATCCAGAGCAATACTGCCAAGATATTCTCAGGATAGTTAAAGATAAGAACATCGATTTATTTGTTCCCGTATCCAGCCCGATTGCTAGCTATTATGATTCTTTAGCCAAAAAAGCGATCGCTCCTTACTGCGAATCGATTCATCTCGATCCAGAAGAAACAGCAATTCTCGACGACAAGCACGCCTTTTGTTCTAAGGCGAGAGAGTTGGGTTTATCCGCGCCAAAAGTATTTCGCATTACCGATCCGCAGCAAATCTTAGATTTTGATTTCGATCGCGATGGCAGTAAATATATTGTCAAAAGTATTCCTTACGATTCCGTACTGCGTTTAGATTTAACTCGATTGCCCTTTGCAGGAATGGAGTCTTACGTCCGTAGTTTACCCATCAGCGCAGCCAAACCCTGGGTGATGCAAGAATTTATTCGCGGACAAGAATACTGCTTTCATGCCACTGTCAGAAACGGCAAAATTAGACTCCACTGCTGTTCTAAGTCTTCTCCCTTCCAGGTAAATTACGAACAGGTAGATAACCCTGCTATTTATCAGTGGGTAAAAACCTTTGTGGCAAAAATGAATCTAACAGGGCAAATCTGTTTTGACATGATTCAGACAGAAGATGGAACGGTATATCCCATCGAATGCAATCCTCGTCTTCACTCAGCGATCACTATGTTCCACGATCATCCTGGGGTGGCACGAGCCTATCTATCGGATGGAGAATTGGACGAGTCACCTATTACCCCGCTATCTGATAGTAAACCTACCTACTGGACTTATCACGAACTTTGGCGACTTTTGAGCGTTCGCTCTTTAAAAGAACTAAAAGCCTGGTGGAACAAAGTAACTCAAGGAATTGATGCAATACTAACTCCTGACGACCCTTTACCCTTTTTGATGCTCCATAACTGGCAAATTCCCCTGCTTTTGTTGGATAACCTACGTCGTTTTAAAGGATGGGTCAAAATCGACTTTAACATCGGCAAACTAGTCGAACTTGGTGGAGACTAGGTCATTGAACATTGAACATTGAACATTGAACATTGAACATTTGACATTCATCAATTAATTTAAAAATGGTAGCCACTAACGCGAATCCCAACACAGAAGCACAGCAAAGAGTATTTGACTTGATGCTGACCTTTGTTAAGAGCCAGTGTATGTATACAGCCACCCGTCTGGGTATTTTTAATTTTTTAGATGATCAAGGAGAGCAAACAGTCGAGAACCTGGCAGAGAAAACTAATACCGATACCGAGCGACTATACTTTATTTTGCGTGGTTTGGCTCATGTAGAAGTATTAGAAGAAAAGCCAGGCAGAATATTTGCGCCGACGGAAACATCGTCTTTGTTGGTAACAAATAAAAAGCCTTCGGCGGGACATTTGGCAATGCACTTAATCGAACCCGCCCAGTGGGATGCCTGGAAAATATTGCCTGAAGCATTAGAACAAGGAGTAGTGCCTTTTGAACTGGCTAATGACAAAGGCGTATATCAGTACTGTTATGACAACCCATGGAGTAAAGATACTTTTATCAAGGCGATGAGCTTCTTGACTGATTCTCAAGTCAATGGATTGTTAGATGCTTACGATTTTAGTCAATACGATACCGTAATGGATGTAGGCGGCGGACAGGGTGGTTTGATCGCCTACATTGTCAAACGCTATGGTTGCAAAGGTGTTCTATTTGACATGCCAGATGTTGCCGAAACTGCCAAAGAATATATTGCCAGCCAGGGAGTAGATCCAGAAGCGATCGCCATTAAAACAGGGGATGTATTTAAAGAAGTTCCCCAGGGAGCCAAGGCGATCGTTATGAAGCACTTTATTTCTGCCTGGAGTGACGAAGACGCCAGAAAAATCTTGGCTAACTGCAAAGCGGCATTACCCGAAAATGGCAGACTGATCCTGCTTCAGTCTTTTGTCCCAGACATCGACGAACCCAAAACAGAAGCCGATGGCATTATGCCAGGCATTTTTGCCGTACAGATCAACGTAGCTACCCCTGGTGGCGGTTGGCGTACCAAAAAGCAGTTTCAGACTTTGTTTGAAAGCTGTGGCTTCAAGCTAGAAAAGGTTATTAAAACGACTAATAGTTTGTCGGGAATGGAGTTTAGCTTGCAGCAGACAGGTGCCATAGATTGAAATTACTAGTAACTAGCAAATGATTGCCCTTTCTTTTATCTTTTTCCTGATTATATTTACCGTAGTCGGAGTCTATGCTGCTACCCAAAAGCAAGATACCACTGCAGACTACCTATTGGCAGGAAGAAACGTCAATCCTTGGGCGATCGCTTTATCGGCTTTATCCACTGGGCAAAGTGGCTTCTTATTTACGGGACAAGTCGGCTATGCCTATACTCAAGGAATATCGAGTATTTGGCTGGCTATTGGCTGGGCAATCGGCGATTATCTAGCCTGGATGCTGGTTTTTAAACGTCTGCGTCAAGTATCAGAAACTTCAGATGCGGAAACCGTTCCAGCATTTTTAGCCCAAAAACAGCCAGGCTATCGCTGGATTTCCATTGTGGCGGCGTTAATTACAATTGTTTTTCTCAGTACCTATGCTGCGGCGCAGCTATTGGCAGGGAGTAAGGCACTCAACAGTTTGTTTGGCTGGAACTATAGTTGGGGAATTATTATCGGGGCAGTTATTGTCGTTTTATATTGCTTTAGTGGCGGTATTAGGGCATCAATTTGGACTGATTCGGTGCAGAGCATCGTCATGATTTTGGCATTGCTCTTACTTTTGGGGACGACTATTTCCGCTGGAGATGGGGTCGGTACGCTGTATACTAATTTAGAGCAGCTCGATGCCAATTTAGTAACCTTGTTCCCCGAGAATTTAGCCTGGGGATTTATCCCTTTTTTGGTTGGCTGGCTGGTAGCTGGATTTGGAGTTGTCGGGCAACCTCATATACTAGTTAGAGCCATGGCATTAGACTCGTCTAATCATATGAGCAAAGCTAGGGATATTAAAATTATCTGTGGCGTTGTTACGGCTTTTTCGGCGATCGCCATTGGGCTAGCAGGAAGAACCCTATTACCAACCTTAGCCGATCCAGAATTAGCTTTATTAGATTTATCCCAGGAACTATTACCAGAAGTTTTAGTAGGAGTAATGCTGGCTGGCTTATTTGCCGCAACTATTTCTACTGCCGACTCGCAAATATTATCCTGTTCTGCAGCTCTGACCCAAGACTTATTTCCTGGATTAGCCAAATCCTATAGATACGCTAAAATCGGCACTCTAGTCGTCACGGCTCTTGTTTTAGCGTTCGCTTTGACCAACAACGATAGCGTGTTTGGTTTGATAACTTTTGCCTGGTCTATTTTGGCTTCTGGCTTAGGAGTACTAATAATTCTACGCTCTTTTGAAAAGCCTGTTTCCACACCAACGGCGATCGCCATGATGGTAGTTGGCATTGCCGCAGCTATGACCTGGAAATTAAGCCTGCAGCTTTCTGGTGCTGTATACGAAGTTTTTCCTGGGATGATTGCTGGCTATCTTGTTTACTTAATTGCTGCTTCGTTTCCACAGACAAATCAAGCGAAAAATTAACTTTAAATACAATTAAATATGACCATATTACAAAATTTTGCTCCAGATAAGCGAAAAAAATCTGCTGGTAATTCTAACTTATCTGTACTACATTTAGTCGGTTCCTCTGTTTCGGATTTTTATTATCAGCTATCGGTACTTTATGCCAGCGAGGTAGTACAGCCTGCTGGTGTAAACAGCCACTATGTAGTAGTCCATCCCGATGGTATGTGGCAGCTAGGTAAAACTTTAGATAGCTTAGAGCCAAAAATATCTTTAGCAAAAGCGATCGAGCAATTACCAGCGGTAGATGTGGTAGTACCCCACATGTTTTGCTTTCCTGGAATGACCAGCTACCGCGCTTTCTTTGAAGATATACTGGGTATTCCCGTCGTTGGTGCCAAATCTGATTGTTCGTCTTTAACTACAAACAAATCTCACACGAGAAATATTGTTCGGGCTGCAGGGGTTAAAGTTGCCCAAGCGCAACTGCTCAAAAAAGGCGACACTCTCGAGATGAAGCCCCCCTTTGTCGTCAAGCCAAATTCTGAAGACAATTCTACTGGCGTAACTTTAGTTCGCTACGAATCAGAAATCGCATCGGCACTAAAATCTGGTTTTAAATATGATGATTTTCTGTTAATCGAAGAATATATCCCAGGCAGAGAATTACGGGTTGGGGCGATCGAAGACAACGGTAAGCTGCGCGTTTTGCCCGCCATGGAATATCTTTTGACTGAAGAACAGCCGATTAGAACTTTAGATGATAAACTAAGCTCCCAGGATGATGGAAGTTTAACTAGGCAACCCGTTAACGTAGCTTGTCCTGCTGACATTGACCCCGAATTAGAGCAAAAATTGAGCCAAGCCGTAAAAATTGCCCACTCTGTTCTGGGCAATCGAGACTATTCTCTCTACGATTTTCGCATTCATGCCGAAACTCAAGAACCTTATTTGTTAGAATCTTGTTCTTTTTGGTCGTTCGTTAACGCCAGCGTACTGTCCAAAATGTCTGTAGCCGATGGGCGACGAGTAGAAGATACAGCATTTAAGATCTGGAACAATGCAGCCAAACGCACTCGGGTTGCCTGTGGTTCTCTGTTTAAATACATCAATCCAGAAAATAATTAATTAGTAATTAGGGCTAGTTGCGGCTTTCAGGTCGAGCGGCTTGTCGTCCTGCTCAAACTTATTTAGCAAGCCCTAAGTATACTGTCTTTTCTATGAAGCTTAAAGCTTAAAGCTTTACAACAGATATCCTTTCAAATCTCAGTTTTTCAGCAAGCCCTAAGTACCATTTTGACACCAGTTTGGGGTGCGAGAGTGACCCCTCTTCTAGCTGGACTCTCAGGTTTAGCAGAAACCAGTTCTAGGTTGTAGTTAGCAATAATTGTGGCTAAAACTAGTTTCAATTCTAACTGAGCCAGTGCTTCGCCAATACAGCGACGCTTGCCACCACCAAAGGGGAAAAATTCATAGGCTGAGAACTCCTTTTCTAAAAAGCGTTCGGGTTTAAATAGATGATGCTGGGGATAAACATCTTCTCTTTGGTGCATGAGATAAATACAGCCCATCACAACTTGTCCTGGTTCGAGCTGATAGCCGATTAGCTCTAATGGTCTTTGGACTACTCTGGGGAAAGTGAGCATCGCCACGGGATACATTCTGAGAGTTTCTTTGCAGACTGCATCTAGATAAGGCAACTTGGCGATCGCCATCGGATCGGGATTTTCTCCCAAGCTGGCTATTTCCGCCCGTAGTTTAGTCCTGATTTCAGGCTGGCGGTGAACCCAGTACAAAGACCAAGCGATCGCCGTGGCGGTGGTTTCGTGACCAGCTAACATCA
>JBCDCO010000212.1:0-9730 GCA_039181635.1 Cyanobacteria bacterium P01_G01_bin.19
AATTGAGAGTAAAAAAACGCCAATGCTTTTCATAGAACATTTATCCTCCTTCGACAAAGGCGCATAGCTCGCCGCATGTACGTAGTCATTAAACATTTGTCATAGATTTAGAAGCTAAATAGAAAAAAGGCGACCAAAAATGCTGTAAATGCTCCGCTGGTGGTAATGAGGATTTTCCTAACAGATAGCTTTTTGTCTAATCTCAAGCGTCCAAGAGCTAGATAGCTAGCCAGTGCCACCAGTGCCGCAACCAAAAATTTAGTCAGAGGAGCAACGCTCAAGCGATGGTAATAATAAGTTATCCGCTGTGTCAGACCCGTTTTTTGGGATTTGGGTAGGGGTAGATTTGTCCAAGTGTTGCCGCTGTCTGTTGATTTAAACAGATTGGTTTCGGCTACTCCATAAATTGTGCGATCGCGAGCATATGCAGGGGAAAATTTAATTGCCGTCGTTGGCGGCCAAAAACCATACATATTTGCCAAGGAGTGGTTGCCAGCGAGTAAGTTATTGCCAACCCGAGTAAAAGTCATGCCTCCATCTACGCTTTTAAATAGTCCTTTGCCCCGAAAGCCAACGATCGCCGTGCGATCGCTTTGATAGTCGGGTGAGATGGCGATCGCTTCTACATAACCATCTTCAACGTCGGTCATGCCTGTTAATAATTTACTCCAGCTTGTGCCGCCATCTCTGGTGACAAACAGACCTGCTGCCGTACCTGCAAAAACTGTTCGATCTGCTTGGTAGTCGGGGGAAATCGCCAGTCTGCTTTCTTCGGGCATCGCGGGAATACCACTGCCAGAAGGCTGCCACGTCTTACCCCGATCAACTGTTTTGTAGACACCATCCTTAATCCCTGCGTATAGAGTTTTATCTGTAGCAAAATTGGGAGAGATCGCCAGATAAACTACTGCCCGACCATTTATACTGCCTATCTTTGAAAAGCTTTGACCTCCATCAGTAGACTCCAGCAGAAAATCTTCGCCATTGCCCAACATCGAACCTAGAAAAATAGTCTTGTCTGTGGCAAAGTTGGGCGAAATTGCAATTGAATATTTAGTCGGTCTGTTTAGGAAACCTGGTTTTTTAGCTAGAGGAATTCGCTGCCACTGTTGACCTCGATTAGTAGACTTTAAGAAATCAGTCCAAGCAGGGGAAAAAATAGTTTTATCTTCTGTGTAGTTGGGAGAAAATTCAATTTCAAACGAGCGAGCAATATTACCCTCTTGCAGAATCTTTTTGGCAATCCGTTTAAATCCCTTGTCTTTATATAAGCCCTGGTTGATATCCGTCCAGCTATCGCCACGGTCGTGACTGATATAAGCTCCCTCCAAATAAGTCGTAATGGCAACAGTTGAATCGTTTTGATAATTTGGGGATACGTCCAAACCGACAATAATGTTAGCGGATAGAGTATCTAACTCTTGCCAGATTCGTCCACCATCAGTAGATTTAAACAAGCCGTCAAAACCAGCTAGGAAAATAGTTCGATCTTCGCTATAGCTGGGAGACATACTCAAATCGCTAAAGTGTGGTCGTCTGAAGTTGGGCAAATCCGCCTGACCATCTGTAGTCAACCCCTTGCTATACTCCTCCCAACTTTCTCCACCATTAAGGGAACGAAACACCCCTCGATTCCAGGTAGAAGCCAAGAGCGTCCCATCGTTTCGATAGTCCGAGGAAATTGCTAGAGAGGTAATCGATCGCTCTTCAATCCCCCGATTGGCTTCGACCCAGGCAGCACCATCATCAACCGTTTTTAAAACTCCCTCTTTCTCCGTGCCGACCCAGATAGTTCGGTCTTGGGCAGAGTTAGAGAAGATAGCCAGAGCCTGAATCGCACCGCTGTTTTTTAAGCTAGCGATTGACTGCCAGCTTGTCCCGCGATCGCCTGATAAGAATAGATTGCCTTGGCGATCTCCAACAAGAATTTGTCCTGGTCGAGCCTCATCAAAAGCGATCGCCGTGATTTTTCGCCCCTTAAAGACGGTAGACCAGCTTTGACCACCGTTTTCGGTTTTATATAGTCCTGTTTCTGCTCCCGCTGCCAAAACCAGATCGGGCGTATCGGAGGCAATTTCTACTAAGTCAATATTTAAGTTTTCTAAACCTCGATTGACTCGATCCCAAGAATCACCCCGATCTGAGGATTTATAAACCCCATCTCCCAAGCTAGATAGATAAAGAACTTCGGGCGATCGCGCAGAAATATCCAGGGCGGCTAGTTGATATTGATGGTCTAAACCTTTAACTATTCTGTGCCAACTAGCTCCCTCGTCTTCTGACTTGAATATGTTCCCTCGTACATTAATAAATAGAGTTTTATCCTGCTGATAGTCGGGAGATACCTCCAGGGCAAAAATATCATCGTGGGGATAGTGAGCCAAGGCAGCCTTTACGTCTACCGTAAAAAATGCCCAAGCTAAAAGCAAACCCAAGACGGCAACTTTTAAGGGAGTTTTGATTGACATCAGATGTTAGTTGTTGGTTGTTGGTTGTTAGTTGTTAGTCGTTAGTCGTTAGTCGTTAGTTGTTTGTCGCTCAATTATCGTCCTAGCACCAAAACCCAATCACCCTGCTCTGGAGTAGTAAAGTTGACTTCGCTACCCTTGGTTACGGTACTTTGACCAACGGTCAGAGCGCAAAGGCGATTCGGTTCGCAGCATGCGTCCGTCGTTTCACGGCGGAGTAATCTCTGACTGCTTAATTCATTGGTTCTAGGGTTGAACCACATAGCTGAGATAGATTCGGTATTAAAAGACGAAAGGTCTAAGGCAAAATCCCTTTGACCTGCGGTATAAACTAGCCCGTAGCTACCGTCATTAGCCATGGTTGCTTGAATGTGTCGGTCGTAATCATCGCTTTGCCCCCGCACAATAATCGACTGAGCGGGTCTTAACTTTAAAAAATCACTACCGAGGGCGTGTAGTAGCTGACTGAGATAGCCAATTTGCACCGAACCTTCTAGCTGTAGTGCCCGATCAAAATCAGCCATAGCATCCCAAACTCCCGATCCCCCATAGGAATGTCCAAAACCGCCAGCAAAAATACTGAAATACGCCCGCCGACGAATATTAAAGGGGGCTGCTGGGGTTCCTCCCCCCAAATTGGTATTCTCGTACCAAGCTTCAATATCGAGAGTTGGCTTGGTGGGGGATTGCTGGTAGTCGTAGGTGATCGCCTGCCATACCGTCCAGTTACGTTCGTCCTTGCGGGGTAGATCGTCGGGACAGCACCATTGACTGGTTTGCCAATTATTAAAGTCAACTAGGGTATTCATAGGAGAAATGGAAGTCCCTCGCTCAAAGTCGCCATGGATGGTTAAAAGCTTGTTGCCCGTGTCACCATCCCGAATACCCCTTACCAGAGAGCGAACCCTTTCTAAATCCAGCTTTTGTCGGCGCAGATGTCCGCCAGACTCTCCTGCACTCAGCCAAATTACATTGTTATTATCTTTATAGCGATCGCCGATAAACTTGCCAAAGTTATAAAGTGCTGTCGCATCGTAGTCCTGGATAATTTGCCACCATCCCGTAGCGATCGCCACGTACATCCCCCTTTGGTTGGCTTCTGCTACCAAATGGTCTATTTCCTGAAAATGACTTTCAATCGGCTCTAAGTTTCCCTCAAATCCGATCGGTTCGTCTACTTTCTCATTGCCCATACCCACCCTAATCATCACGACGTTGTAGCCTTTGCTCTGGCGATCGTCCAATAGCTGAATACGCTGTTGGCGAGTTAGCTTAGAAAACAGCCAAAAAGTATCTCCAATCCAAACAAAAGGACTACCGTCAGCACGTACGAGAAAGCGTTGAGAATCATCTATTCTTAACTTAGTCGGTACGGGATAATCTGGTAGTTGGAGCTTTAGACCTGAGTGGGTTTGAGGATTAGCTGCTATGGTTGATGATGCTAAAGCAGGGGTTACAGTTGTAATAGCCTTAGCTCGATCTAAGTCACCGTTCATTAATCGAGTGACAAAAACCAGCGAAAATAAGGCAATTAAAAATAGTGAAAGGTAAAAAAAACGTTTCATGACTGTTCATTGAACATTAAACATTGAACATTTATCATGGCGATCGCACTTTTTCTAACTGCTGTGTTTGATACCGCTGGGAGACTACCTTGGCTGGAACGCCCACCGCAACGGAATAGGGAGGAATACTTTTAGTTACCACTGCCCCCGCGCCAACGACGCAACCATTGCCAATGGTGACTCCATCGAGTACCTTTACCCCAGTACCCAACCAGCAGTCATCGCCGATGGCAATTCCCTTACAGGTAATGCCCTGATGGGCAATCTCGACCGTAGGATCGGCAAAATTATGATTATTGGCGTAAATCCCCGAATGCGAGGCAATCAGGCAGTTTTTGCCAATTTTTATGGCTCCAGGTCCAGCCAAGCAGGTGTAGGGAGCAATATAGGTAGATTCGCCAATTTTAATGTCGCCGTTGTCTAAAGACCTCACATCGACGCCGCGATCAAGAATCACTCGATCGCCCAAGTAAATTTGACTGTTGTTACCAAAAGTATTGAGCAGAACGTTATGTCCTAGGTTTACTCCTGTCCCCAAACAAATACGATTATTGCCAATCTGCGTTTTGCTTTGACCCGCGCTGCTGAGATAAGCTCCGCGATTGATGATGACGCGATCGCCAATTTCAATGTATTTTGCCTGGACAAATTCTACTCCTGCTTGGATACGGACTGATTTACCCAGTTTGGCAAACAAATACCGATAAACCCAACTTCGCAGGGCAATACCTGGTGCTTTGGGAATCCACTCTACTAAAGCAGTTAGCAAAGATTCTCGGTGATAAAACCAACGCGAATCAGATATTATTGCTCGCTCATTACTCATTACTTATTACTCCAGCACAGCTTTGATAGTAGTCTGGCGACCGATCAGCTCGTCAATTAAGTCTAAAATTTTACAGTCCGACTCCGTATCAAATTTTCGGGCAAAATGGGAGTCGCTACGAGCTAGTTCTTCATAGTCATCGACAGTTAAACTCTGGGCATAGCCAAAAAGCTGTGAGGGAAAGTCTAGATATCGCAGACAGTCATTTTTTAAATTAAACTGCTGACTGTTGACCAGTATGGTAGCGATTAACGATTCCTCAGGAGCTAAAGTTTTAAGATAAAACTCCAGTAGCTGGGGATTTTCCTCTAGATAATTCCTCAAGAAATCTATACACTGTCTCGACAAAGTATTCCAGTACCAGCTGCCATAACACTTAAAGCGATCGCTAAAAGGGACTGATTTTGCCGCCCATCCAATGAGGGCAAACCGCCATTGAACTTTAAGATTCGGGATAAAAGGCTCAATTCTAGATAGTTTTCTCAGCCACCACTTACTCCAGGTTGGTAAGGGTACGTACTGAGCAAAAAAGCGTTTATGACCTGCTTCTATTCCCCAGGGGGATTTCTCCGACAAGATATCCCAATATTCCATAAAGCCGTCGTATTCAGTCTCAGCTAGAAAAGCTTCGATTTGGGCAATTGGCTGAATTGGATAATCTTGACCAGACAGACAAATCAACCAGTCAAAGTCACAATTATGCTCGTACAACCAATCGATCGCATCGAGATAAATGGCTAAGACAGAGTCATCACCACGTCTGGCGGATTTAGTACGTTTGATAATGGCAATTTCTGATTCTGAATATTGCTGGAGATGGCTTAAATCTAGCTGACAACAGTTAAAATCATGACTGATTAAAACCAATGAGTTCGGACTACTAGACGTTTTGATAACTTCAACTAAACGGGAAATTTGGACTGGATTTTTGTGGCTTTGAATGAAATAGACAATCTTCATGGAAAGACTTCAAATAGAGCGTAGCTATTTGCCTAAAAATTTAATCATCTTGCGGAGATACTTCTTCCAAAGAAGAATTTTCATCTCCTACCTTTAATTCATCTGTATACAATAGCCGTTCACCATGACCTGGGTCCCCTACATATACTCCCATTTTCCAGGCACCCATAGCCTTCACGCCGGGACGAAGAAGTGCTAGCTTTTCATTAATGTAAAGTTCGCCATTCTTCCAAATTTTGATAAATCCTGTCTCAGAGTTTGAAGCAGGACGCAGATTAATCGTAAAGTCTTCCCATTGGTTAATTGTGGCTGGAATACTAAAGTTCTTACAGCCAAAAATATATCTACCCTGACTATCTTGACCCTGATAAAACGACACAACATAATCGTATGTACTGCCGTCAGGAGCGATGGTCATGTAGCTACCTGGAACTCCCCTGGTTCTCAAGATTCCGCCACGGGTCGATTTGCCGTTGCAGGTAAAAAGTGCTGTACCTTTACGCTGATCGAGAAAGGATGCTTGATAAAACATTTGCTGCACGATCGAACGGTCGGGTTCGCCATCAACAGCTCTAAGAAAATTCGTGGGAAAAAAATAGCTCCAACCAATCCAATATTCTTGGTTTTCTTTCATAATGCCGTCAGGAACTCCAATCTCGCTACGTTCGTCACAGTTTTGAACGTGATGCTGCATTGCCAATTTGCCACTGCGAACGGGAGAGGTGACAAATTTAAATAGACTATTGTCTATGTAGTCTGAGGTGGAGCTGCACTGTTGACTCTGGTATTGTCGATAGGTATTGTCGAAAACCTGATCGTCAAAGTTATTTTGCCAAATAATATTAGCGAAAGAACGCTGGGGGAACAATATCAGAAAGGGAAAGAGCAGAAGTAATCTTAGAATATTCATGATGGCGTAAAGGACGTTGCTGATTTAATATATGAAACCGAAAGTGTTACTGTTCGTAGCTTTTAGCTCTTAGCTTTTAGCTTTTAGCTCTTAGCTTTTAAAGAAATGCACAAAATTAAGGCGTCGAAATGCTTGGGAAACTCAAACTTATTCCACGCACAAGACATTTATATTTCATAGCCTGAATCAGCAACGCCGAATAACAGTTCGGTCTTAGGCGATCGCTGGCTCCTTGGTTTTGTCGGGGGAACTAATTACCGCCGATTGACTCGTCCAGAAGAAATTGCGGTCGATTTGTCCTGTTTTAATTAAGTATTCTAGTTGTTTGAGACGAGTAAATCCTCGGAAGCGGAAGGTTTCTGCCGACATATCAATGCGATTAAATAAGTCGTAAAACTGCTCTGCTCCTCTTTGAGCATTCCAATCACACTTAAATCCAGGCAAAGTTTCGTTAATTTTGGCAAAAGAAACTCGATAGCTACGATTGTCTCCGTCGCTTTTTCCAAAACTAAGCTCACATCCTTTAAACACCCCTGCAATTGTCTCGGCAATTTCTTTGACCTGATAGTTATGATCCGTATCGCCAACGTTAAAAATTTGCTGATGAACTAGCTCTCTAGGAGCCTTAAGAGTACACAGGATCGCTTTACAGATATCTAAAGCATGAACTAGAGGTCGCCAAGGAGTACCATCGCTAGTCATCTTAATTTCATTGGTCGTCCAGGCTAGTCCTGCCAAATTATTCAAGACAATATCAAATCGCATCCTGGGGGAAGCACCGTAGGCAGTGGCATTACGCATAAAAGTAGGAGAAAAGCGATCGCTTGCCATGGGCTTTAAGTCTCGTTCGACTAGAGTTTTGCACTTGGCGTAGTCGGTTTGAGGATTGAGGGGAGACTCTTCCGTAACGTAATCTCCGTCCGTAACGCCATAAACGCTACAGGAAGACATATAAACAAACCTAGATACTCCCGCAGCTTTGGCTAGTTTTGCCAAGCGTACCGAACCTTGATGATTGATTTCATAGGTAATATTCGGCGCCAGTTGACCCGTCGGATCGTTCGATAGTTCTGCCATATGAACTACCGCTTCAACTCCTTCGAGGTCTTCAGTGGTGATATGGCGAATATCTTTATTTAAGGTCTTGGCAGTCATGCTAGTACCGTTATACAGCCAACCAACTTTATAAAATCCCGTGTCTACTCCAATTACCTCATGCCCCTCCTGCATTAAAAGTGGAGCCAATAACGAACCAAGATATCCTTCTGTTCCAGTTACTAATACTTTCATGACTTATTACTTATTACTTAATAGTTATTAGTTATTACTTGCTACTTTTTGACCTGACGGTAATTCAATCGGAGATTGCTCGACAATTTTTTCTACCACGGCTTTACCAATTTCAATTGATGAAGTTGCGGCGGGAGAGGGAGCATTACAGACATGGACTGAGTTCTGTCTGGAGACGATTAAAAAGTCATCGACTAGATTACCATCATTTCTCAATGCCTGAGCGCGAACCCCTGCATGGGTAGGGATGAGGTCTTCGGCTTGAACTGCTGGGATCAATCTTTGCAGACTGCGAACAAATGCTGCTTTGCTAAAAGAACGAATAATTTCTTGTATTCCTTCTTCGCTGTGCTTGGCAGCAAGCCGCCAAAACCCTGGATAGGTCATAACCTCCATAAAGTCCCGCAGATTAAAGTCTGTTTTTTGGTAGCCTTCTCGCTTGAGGCTCAACACCGCATTAGGCCCTGCATGAACGCTGCCGTCAATCATCTTGGTAAAGTGAACCCCCAAGAATGGAAAATCAGGATTGGGGACGGGATAAATTAAGGTGTTGACCAAAGAGCGTTTTTCTGGGATGAGTTCGTAATATTCCCCCCGAAAAGGCACGATTTTGGCTTCGGGTTTGGCTTTGTCTAATTTGGCAATGCGATCGCTCTGTAGTCCAGCACAGTTAATGGTAAATCTGGTTTCAAACTTACCCTGAGTTGTTTCTAATATTTGGACGTTATCTCGATTGATAATTTTGACTACTTTAGTATTGAGATATAGTTCTCCATCCTGCAGTCGGATTAAATCGGCATACTTTTGCGCTACCTGCTGGTAGTCAACGATTCCCGTACTGGGTACGTGCAAGGCAGCAAGACAGCGCACGTGAGGTTCGATTTCTTTCACCTCATCAGGGTTGATTTTACGTACCTTTAAACCATTTTTTAAACCCCTTTGATAGATTTTTTCTAGTTGAGGTAATTCTGATTCTTCGACCGCGACGATAACTTTACCGCAGATATCATAATCGATGTTGTGCTGCTGACAAAATTCCACCATCGAACGGTTGCCCGCACGACAAAACTTCGCCTTAAATCCCCCAGGTTTATAATAGATACCAGAGTGGATTACGCCGCTGTTGTGTCCCGTTTGGTGCGATGCCCATTGGGACTCCTTTTCTAAAACGGCAATTTTGGCTTCGGGATAGGTTTGTCCCAAATTCATAGCGGTGGAAAGACCAATAATTCCACCACCGACAATTACAAAGTCGTACATAATTTCGAATTATTTGTTGCTTATTACTTGTGAATAGATGCGCGCTTTAGTCGATCCACATTCCATAGTTATTCATGGCAAATTCGATTTGCAGCATCAAACGATCTCGCTCAACTGGTGGCGTGCCACGATGAAAGCAAAATGTGTCTTCGGCAAAGCCAAAACCAGCTTCTCCACAAATGGTTACTAAATTTTCTTCGCCGTAGTAATCGATAATCTCGCTATCCGAGCGTCCGATCAGCCAAGAAAATTGATGTCTGAGTTTTTTCTTTTTATGACTGCCACGAATGCAAACGTGAGGTCCACTAGCGACATCCACATCGGTAAGAAAAAAGAAGAATTTTAGGGCGTGATAGTCGTCTAGATCGTAGTGAAATAGAATTTGAGCATCTCCATTCTTCTCATACATCATTCTTTCCGCCACAAAACACCAAGAAAGATCGGTGCGAAC
>JBCDCO010000213.1:0-9669 GCA_039181635.1 Cyanobacteria bacterium P01_G01_bin.19
CTTTTGCACTACTTCTGCTTTATGACTCCCTCCTGCCAAACAGAGAATTTTCTGAGCGGCGCAAATTGCAGGGATTGTTAAAGTGTAGGCATAATTGGGTACTGCTTCAAGACTGGTAAAATAACCACCATTAACCTGCTGCTGGCGGGTTTTGGTTTCTAGTCGAACTAGTTTGACTATTTCTGGATCGTTAAAATCGGCAAGATTGGGTTCGTTAAATGCTAGGTGTCCGTTATCGCCAATCCCCAGCAAACAAAGATCGATCGCCTGCTGTTGCAAGAGTTGCCTATAACGATCGCATTCTGCAATAGGTTGAGGTGCATTACCTCGAATGTAATGAAAAGCTTTTGGTCTGACTTTTGTTTCTACCTTATGGTGCAGATAATAGTTAAAACTGCCGATATGTTCTGGTGCTATCCCCAGGTATTCATCCAAGTGAAACAGAATAATTCTCCCCCAATCCAAATCTTGGGCGGATACTATTTGCTCTAGAAACTTTAATTGCGAATTACCCGTAGCCAAAATAATGCTGACTGTTTCTTGCTGCGCCAATCGCGATCGCAAATACTCAATCGCTATAGCTGCTGCGTCTTGAGTTAGCTCCAAATCGGAATCGGCAATTCTGACTGTCAAATCGTCAACTTGAATAACCTGAGTGTTTGGAGGAGATATTAATGTAGGATCTAGCATAGTTAGAAAATCTAATTCTCAAGCAGAACAATGAGTAATATATCCGATATAAGCGTAAAAACTATCGATGGCAAAGAAGAAAAATTTGCTGACTATCAAGGTAATGTATTGTTGATTGTTAATGTCGCTTCTTACTGCGGTTATACTCCTCAATACAAAGGACTAGAGCAATTGAATAAAGATTACCGCGATAAAGGGCTGAGGGTTATGGGTTTTCCCTGTAATGACTTTGGCGCCCAAGAGCCAAGAACCAATGAAGAAATTGCTCAATTTTGCGAAACTACCTACGGTGTTGATTTCGATCTGTATGATAAGGTTCATGCCAAAGGTGCAGAACAACATCCCCTCTATAAAACTTTGACTTCTTCTGTCGAACCTCAGGGAGATGTCGCCTGGAACTTTGAGAAGTTTTTAGTCGACAAACAGGGCAATGTTGTTGCTAGATACAAAAGTGGAGTTACTCCCACTTCTCCAGAATTGGTTGGAGCAATTGAAGCAGAACTGGCTAAATAACTAGGCTTCGTTGACTACCCACAGCCATCCCCATTCGAGGATAAATAAACGCTCTGGGGTGATTCCAGGGACTGGGAACTGGGGATTAGGGAATTAATTCCCTAATCCCTAATCCCTAGTCCCAATCGTCCATGACAAAATAAAAAATTATTGTTGAGCTAATTGCAATTAATAATGTAAGAAAATTGATTACTCATTGATGGTGATATGTCATCTCCTTTTAATTCTGGGCGCAAAAGTTTATCTGTTAGAAACAATCGGACAAATAAATTTAAAATCAATTTTCGTAATGGGCGGTTTGAAATCCCCAGCGCAGATGTTTGGTATAACTATTGGAAAGAGCCTTACTACTTATTACTAACCGTTCCCTGGTGGGGTTTTTTATCCTTGACAGTTTTGTCTTATATCCTGGTAAATATTTTCTTTGCCTGGGGATTTATATTGGGAGGAGACTGTATTGCCAATGCCCAACCTGGAGCATTTGATGATGCTTTTTTCTTTAGCGTTCATACCTTAACATCCATTGGCTACGGATCGATGTATCCGACTACAAACTATGCAGACATCTTAGTAACCATAGAAGCGCTAGTGGGGATTGTAGGTATTGCATTGATAACGGGACTAGCATTTACTAGATTCTCTCAACCCACAGCCAAGGTTATTTTTAGTCGGATTGCAACCATATCAGAACACAATGGCGTTCCGACATTGATGTTGCGAGCGGCAAATCAACGTCACAATCAAATTATCGAAGCACAAGTAAACCTATATTTGATGAGGGACGAAGTTAGCTTAGAAGGGGAATACATGCGCCGATTTTACCTATTAGATTTGTTGCGCGATCGCACTCCTAGATTTACCTTAAGCTGGACTATTATGCATCCCATCAATGAAAGTAGCCCCTTATGGCAAGCAACTCCCGAATCTTTGGCAAAGACAAGAGCAATGTTAGTAGTTGCTTTTAGCGGTATTGATGAAACCGTCAGTCAGTCTCTTCACGCGCCTTACAGCTATAGTGCAGAAGATATATTATGGTCGCATCGCTTTGCAGATATTATTCAACAAACTCCTCAAGGACATCAATATATTGACTACACCCATTTTCACCAAGCAACACCTATTGAAAGATAAGTGTTTCTAATTATACTTGTTGAGAAAATAAAAAAGCGATCTAGCCAATTAAGAAGATAATGGGTTCGTATTTATTTAATCAACATTTTTGTTCTCTAGTGATATCAGACAATAAGATTTCTAATTTGTTTTACCCGATCAGCTTAGGCTTTATTTCCAAACTATAATTTAATGAATAGGAAAATAAATTACATTGTATGCAATCCACTAAAAGGTTTACAGCGATTATTGAAAAAGAAAACAATGGTTATATCTCTCTTTGTCCTGAATTAGACATTGCTAGTCAAGGTTTAAGCATTGAAGAAGCACAGGACAATTTATTGGAGGCAATTGAACTGTTTTTAGAAGTTGCCGATCCTACTGAGATTGCTAGCCGATTAGACAAAGAAACATTCGTTACTCAACTGGAGGTAAAAGTTGGGTAAACTGGGAGTCTTTTCTGGTAAAAAAGTTTGCAAAATTTTAGAACAACATGGATTTACCAAAGTTAGACAAAAAGGTAGCCATATAATTATGCAAAAGCGTGAAAATGACTCTACTATAACTGTACCCATTCCCGATCATTCTTCAATTAGGATCGGAACTTTAAAATCAATTATTCGGCAATCTCAATTGCCCAACTCTCTTTTTGAGGTTTAAAATTTAAAAAAACTCTTTTTTATAAATGAAATATACTATCGCTTTTATAATTACTATTAATTTATCTGTATTTTTCAATTTTTTTGAATTCTATTTCACTTGAAAGTGTTTTGATTAGAAACTGAACCCAGGACTCAGTATATAGATATCCATCAAAACCTTCAATTCATCCACAATACTTTCCTTTATAATTTAGATCATTTTTTTGAGGTCTTGCGCCATAATACTTCCAACATCTAGTATGAATTGATATTGTGAATTTATCGATTTGTTTCTTGACTAATTCTGTGACTTTTCCAGGCTTATATCTGTATGGATTACTCTTATTTTTAATTAAAACAATTCCATGTTCATACTCTCTTAATTCTTCTTTTGTTAGATTCTCTTGTTTAACAAACTCTATAGACATATCAGCAGATGTAGCATGATTACCTAACTTAGGAATCAAAAAGACAGTTGTTCTATATTCTTGGCTTTGTAATATGGCATCATCTAATTCTGATCTATAACCATCTATATATTTTTTAATTACTTTATAATTTTTAGTTTGTAATTCTTTTAAAGCCTTAATTCTAGCTTTTTGCGATGTTCTACTAAGCTGCATTGATACAGCCAAAGATTTTCCCAAAGAATATTTGTCACCAAACTCTTTAGTTAAAATATCCTCATAATTTGTTAAAGCTGCTTGGCATTCTCCTTCAACATATAAATCTACAGATGGCATATTTCTATGTTCAATCTTGTTTCTCAAGCCCACTAGAAATTCCAGATTAGCTTTTACTGGTGATTGTCTTGAATTCAAATAAACATTGCAGCACTTGATTAGTTCAAATGCTTTGTATTCTTCGTCAATAATTTCAATATTACCATCTTTATCTCTGTAGAAGTATTCAGTGTTGGTTTTTTCAAAAATTGCATGAAATAGTGCAGTATAAGCAATGACTATATTGACAATAAAACTATGAGTTTTGTTTTTAAAATGCGGATTGTTATAGTTGGATACTGCTATTAAAGCAAACTCTCTACTTTTATCAATAAGCTCTTTGATTTCAGGAGATTTTTCCGTATAGTCCACAGCATGACTATGGATTTGTCTAAACTCTTGAATAGTTAGGTTTCTGATACCTTTAGCAAAATAAACTTTATTGACTTTATCTTTACTGATATATAGTCGCCATTTTTTAGAAAGATAAGTCAGTACAGATTTTTCTTTCCATCCAGCATATGAAGCAAGCTCCGAAGCAGAAAAAGCATCTCTTTTTTTTTCTTTATCAATTAGAAAATTATATGCTTTATCTGTTTTATCAAAAATTCTTGTTGTTTTGTGATGAGCATTCATAGCAACAAAAAATATTGAGTTTGCTTTGTTTTTTGGCAATTATATTTCATTTAATCTAGAATGTCATTTTATTAGTACTGATATACTAATAAATAATGAAAATTAGTAGAAGTAGCGTCAAACTCATACATGTAAAAAGCGATCGCCCTTCCCTTAAGAAAAGCGATCGCCTTACTAAATTAATTGTCAATTATCTATTGTCCATTGTCCATTGAATAACTAGGCAAAAACAAAATGTTCGGGGTTGGATAAGAAACCATCAGGAGTATTGCTAACAATAGCCAAATCGTTTCCATCGACTGAAATCAAAGCACCTGCATCGGTTTGAGTAATAATTAAGTCATCATAACCGATACCCAAACCAGCAATGCCAATTACATCTTCGCTGCTGGTAAAGCCGTTAATAGTATTGGGAGAATTAGGAACTTCGCCGTTGGCAATCCAGTATTGATCTGCCCCCAAGTTGCCGTTGATGCTGTTACCGCCACCAGAAAGTGCAAAGATGCGATCGTCTCCATCATCGGCAAAGATACGGTCATTTTCTCCCAGGATAATAGTATCGCTACCACTTCCGCCATAAACGCGGTTACTACCTTCACCAGTAGATAGATCGAGCAAATCGTCGCCACCACCTGCAAAGACTAAGCCATTGCTGCCTGTGATTTCAATAGTTTCGCCTTCTGTAGTGCCGAAGATGGGTTCAAAAGAAGGAGTGGGATCTTCACTGCCATCGTCATTACCATTACCATCGCCAACATCACTACCATCCAATACGGTGTCATCGCGGAAGGCTAGGTTTTGAATGCGAGTATCGTCTTCTGGATCGACATCTTCCACATCAAAGGGAGTTTCGTTAAAGTTATCAAACAAATACTCGGCTAAAGCATCTTGTTCTGTACCGTCGGGGGCAAAGGTAGCATCTCCAGTACGAGGATCTTCCTCTTCTAGATCTAAATCTACACGATCGCGATCGGGGAAGGGATAGTCATCGCCACCATCAGCTAAGAAACCAAGGGTAACTAGACGAAAAGTGCGATCGCCATCGCCGACTAATTCGCCATCTTCGACTACAGTATCAATGATATTGCCATCTTCGTCTTTAATCGCCAAGGATTGAACGCGATCGCCCGATGCGAGACTGGCATCAAAACTAAATTCAATTCCTGCTACTTGGGGAAATTGCCCTGGAGTTTCTCCGTCTGCGGTAGCTGCTACACCGTGTTCGATAATTTCTAGTAGTTCTGCTGCGGTAACGGTTAATAAGGTTAAGCCGTTATTGAAGCGCAAACTATTACTAATATCTAGGGAAGATATATCTCCCGCTTCTTTCCCAGCTAGTTCGTTGGGCAATGTAGGAGTTCTGGCTACATCATCGGCATCAGTCGAACCAGGAGGGGCAATAACGGCACCGATATTGTCACGAATACCGCCACCGTTTTTGATCGAGATAACCACATCCGAGTCTACCTCCTGTGCCAAAGCCAGGTTGGCATCGGCGGTTAAGTTACCCAAGTTGGTTTCTTGAGTGCGAACATCTTCTCTCGTACCGTTCAGGAACACATCGCTACTGCCAAAGATATTGCCATCTTGGGAAGCAATTTCTGCCCCCAAAGTCTCGGTAATGTCGACAACTTCTGGATCGGGAGTACCGTTAACTGCGGCTACCCCTTCATCATCGGTAGCATAAGCCCCACTGATATTTGGATCGATACTTTCAGAGATAATTACGCCGTTCTCGTCAAATTCTACTACCAAACGACCGACATATTCATAGTTACCGCCTGTATTGACGATCGCAACTGGATTGCCATCGGCAGCAGTGTTGAGGATGGGATACACCCCACCAGATTCATCCCCCGCACGCAGTCTGTCTGTATCATCTGCCAGTAGGGTATTAGAACCACCCGCTACGATAATATCGACATCGGTTAGCTGGCTAGACAAAGCTTCCTCAATCGAAATTTGCTGCATGTGCGACAGCAAGACTACCTTGTCTAAGTCGGGGTTATCAGCCAGCAAGCTATCCACCGAACCTTGAATTTCTGCGGCTAAAGCAGCAATATCGTCAGGATTATCCGAGTCAAATTCAATCGGGCTAATGGTAACATCGCCAGGAGAAGAAATGCTGCCCAAGATAGGAGTAGTTGCCCCGATTATGCCAATTTGTTCTCCGTTGACGGTAATAATCGTACTGCCAGTTACGCTATTGGGAATCTCGCTGGCTTCTTGTCCGTCTTCGGCGATCAAGGGAGCAAGATCTTCATCAGTACTAAAGTCGAGGTTAGAACTGAGATAGGGGAAATTAGCCCCAGGATAGTCTGTTTCCTCATCGGCAGAGATTAAATCGGCAACCGTACCCGCACCCAAGTCAAACTCATGGTTGCCCAAGGCGATCGCCTGGAAACCCAGTTTGTTTTGAATTAAGATATCGCCTCTTCCCTGTCCGCCATATGCCCCTTCACCAGCGGCAAAGAAGGGTCCAGGAATATAGGCATCGCCAGAGGAAAGGGTGAGGGTATTCTCATAGTCTGCTACGCCATCACCATCAGCATCTTCATCCCTCAATGCATTGAGTACCGCACTAAAATTAGGAGCATCTTCCAGGGCAGCGATGCCACCTTCTTGATCTCCTGCATGAAGTAATTGTAGGGTAAATGTGCCATCTTCATCGCTATCATTGCCTCCGTCTCCATCGCTATCTCCGTTATCTTCCCCATCGGTAAGATCGATTTGATAAATGCTAACCGTGCCGCTAACTTCATTGGATACGGTTAAGAGAGGCGAACCATTGGGGCTATCTTCGGCGGGAATAAACTGTAACCCTTCAGGAGCAAGATCTGCCGCATCTCCCGTCTCTTCATCAATGGGATTAATGTACTGAACAAACTCAGAGTGAGCTGGATTGCTGATGTCGTAGACCATGACCCCGCCAGTTCTTTCTAAACCGACAAAAGCATATTGTTTGCCATCAATTTCGCCAATAACTATCCCTTCGGGTTCTGCACCTTTGGCATCGCTACGGCTGTCAAAAGAGTCAAGCGTACCGTTGGAGTTAAATAGTTCGGGTACTTGTTCGGCAGTGATTTGGGCAAAGTCATCGCCACTATCAAAGACTAAGTTGCCGTGAGCATCGCGGATACTAAATGAACGTCCGCCATAGGATACTAGTTGATCGTAATCGCCGTCTCCATCGGTATCGCCGTCAATGGTAGATACTTCTAAACGTCCTAAATTCTCTTCTGCCTGCAATTCTTCGGCGTTAGGAAAAGCATGAGGGTCTAATTCTAAATCTTCTACCCGTTCGTCTTCATCCCTAGCATCACCTTCATTAGCAGTGACGTAATAAACTTCTCCATCTACTTCGTAAGCAGCGATCGCATCGGGTTGGTAGAGTCCAAAGACAGGTTCGTTGTCGATATTAATCCCGCCGTCTTCATCGCTGGCATCTAAACCATTACCTTCTAAACTGTAGTCCTTTAACCCTAGACCTTGAATATCGGTAACTTCCCCCGTCTCTAAATCGACTACAGCGATCGCATTATTCTCTTGGAGGGAAACAAAAGCTTGAGTGCTATCAGGACTAACGGTAATAAATTCTGGTTCGGCATCGTTGGCAAAGTTCTCTTCGGGAAAAATCCTCACCCCACTGTGCCGCAGCTCGTCTTCTCGACCGTTATACTCGGTAAAGTCGGCAGTAGTAACCGTGGCATTTTCAACTCCGTGGGAGATATCGATAATGCTGATCGAGCCTTCGGGATTAATCGTCGGATCGTCTTCGTCGGGTTCGCCTTCATTAGCGACCAAAATTTTGGTTCCATCGGGAGTAAAAGTAACCATATCGGGCAATGCCCCTACAGTCACCTGATTCAATACATTGCCTTCCGTATCAAAAAAAACAATCGTACCGAGATCGTCTGCGGCTTCTCCCTCGAAAGCTGCTGCAATTACACCATCTTGAATCGCAATGCTGTTGATGCCATCGCCAAACTCTGCAATCTCGATCGCTGTGGTGAAGTTGGGATTGGTAGGATCGCTGATGTCTAGAATATCGATGGTTTCATTAGCACCGTTGATTACATATAAAGCTTGACTTTCAGAATCGTATGCCGTGATTTCTGCTGCACCCTCATCAAAAATGCCAGAATCATAGCTACCAATTTGAGTCAATTCAATAGAATTATTCATGTATGTTTGCGACAGAAAACTTAATATTTATGAGAAAACTTCTACAACTGGATTGATACTTACAGTCACGACCAGTAGAAAACATTAGATTCGACAGTTGTTGGCAAAAGAAGTACTTTTTGCGCTTTTTGTCAACCAATCTTAATCATTTATCTTGACGGCTAAGAAAAAAACAATCTAAGATAATGTTGAAATTTTTCTGGGAGTTTCCTATCTGAATTTAGGCAACTGCAAGCAATCCATCTGATATCGTCTCAGGCGCAGTTAAATAGTAGTTAAATTGAGGGTTAAGAAAAAGTTATAGTTTTACAGCAGGCTATATTAACAGTATTTAAATAATAGTTTGATTGATATATAAGCAGGCAAAAAAGTCGATCAAGAAAATAATTTTTGTTTTTTAAGGTGAAAAATAGCTAGGTTTTTTATAACTTTGAGTTCAATATATTCCGATAATAATTATAAAATTTGTCAAGACCCTAACTTCGTAATTGTTGGTGAAAAAGGATTTTAAATTTAAGGCGATCGCACTTGACAAACGTGAGTTCGAAATTCGTGCAGGGGCGCGTCAGTTGCGGCTAAAGCCTTACTTTGCGTCTTATGCCGAACAGGGCTTTGCCCTAACATCATGCTTCGCATGATTTAAGACGCTGAAACCGTCTGTGGGTCGCCCCTGAATTCGGAGTCCTAAAGGACATTGTGCCCTTGTGGTATACCGCTCCGCATATTAGGAGTTATGTTCTTCATAACGAAAGAATAAGGAATTCAGACCTTTAAAAATTAAAGAGTTACACAATTTTTAAGTTTTTATCGTTCCATCGATCGCACTTGACAAAATAATCTACAATTTAAGATTGTTATAAAACCTTGATATTATGCTAAACGATGTATTTTATTTAGGCTCTTTTATAGTAGGATTGTGAGGCTGTAAGGTGAGTAAAGTATTTTCAGTTATTTAGAAGCTATTGGTTAAAAAGCTGCCATAGCTTCAAGAAGCATCAAATATGACGGCACAGAAAATAGAATTTGATCGCGAAAGAGCCAGTCAATATAACCTCGATATTCGTAAAGCAATTCCAGGTTATGAAGCTTTGCATAGTATGGCGCAAAGTCTGCTAGAAACAAACTTGGCAAACTCAGCCAACATATTGATAGTTGGTTCGGGTACGGGAACA
>JBCDCO010000214.1:0-9650 GCA_039181635.1 Cyanobacteria bacterium P01_G01_bin.19
CCTGAAGATGCTGCGCCACAAATGACCCCCCAGATTAAAGGAATCCAGGTAATGGGTTTCATTAGCTGTAAACGTATTTTCCACAGGGAAGTTTCTCCCGCTGCCGCCCCTTTCATTCCCAATAACTGACGGGCTTTAGAGTCGCCCGAATTATCTGGTTTTTCTATATTGGTTGAAGAATCAGACATGATTATTTTAATTAAATGGTTTTTTATTTAATTTGCTGCTTGTTACTTATCCAATACGCTTGAAGCTTTAAGTACAGAGTAGTTTATATTGGCTGATAGCTGATAGCTGATAGCTAGATCAAAGCCCTTTATCCAACTGAAACTTCCAAATAACCATTTTGGAACTTTGCTCCAGTAACCGAACTGCCTCGCCAAGCAGGAGGGAGGGTAATATTTCGCCTTTGATCGCCAGCTTCAATAGTTATTTCGGGACCATACTGAGTCAGTTTGACTTCTTTCTTGTCAAATCCTGGCAGGAATATTTTAACCTTGCGTTCTGCCATGACAAACTCCGTTGGCTTGGGGGAGCTAGTTCCTTCTGGCATGCTGGGCAAGCTGTCGATCAGAGGTTGCCAGTTACTGCCATCAAAACTAGGCAAGGGAGAAACGGCTAGTGGAGCAAAATCTTCACTAATTCCTTTGTCGTCTTGACTTTGATTGAGCAGGACTCCTCCTACTCTAAGCCCAGCCTGTTGCGCGCTACCCCAAAGATACTTAGCCGTAGCTAAAGCTGTAGGATTATCGTTAGTTACCAAGTAAGCCACTACATTGCCTTTATTTAAAGCTTCTGTACCCTTTTCTAGCATCTCAGTAGCAGGATTATTGGTATTTCCTGTAATGTCGTTTGCCGTCCAGGTGGTGTTTAGTACAGCACTGGTAACTGGTCCGACAAAGGGAGCAAGAGTTTTGACGATGTCTGATTCGGTAAAAATACCGCGAAAGCGTCTAAAGTACCAGCTTAGTATTTCTGGCATCCCAAACATTCTTAAGGTAGATATTCCGTCTAAACCATCGTAAACAACTGTATCGTATTGATTGCTTTGATAATATTCGCGGATAGCATTGAGAGCAAGAGCAGTGTCCATACCAGGAAGAACGCCCAACTCCTGACCGTATACCTGTTTAAGAATTGGCGATCGCAAGTATTGAGCTTCCAGTTGCTTAACTTCTTCCCAATTTTGTTCTAGCAAGACAGTTGAGTTCAGTTGCACCGCTGCAAGATTTGCGCCTATTTCTTGTGGCTCGGTTGTGGGAGTCACTCCCAACGTCATTCCCCAAGCAGGACTGGAGTCTTGTCCGATTAAAAGAACTCTTTTTCCTTCTGTAGCTAGTTTTTTTGCAGTTGCGATCGCGCTAATTGTGCGACCCGTTCCGCCTTTACCTAAAAAGGTGACGATCGAGGACATATTATAAAATTTAGTCTGTTATATGGTTTATCTTATTATGACTAGTCTACGGGCTTAATTTCATCCTCAAAGAACCAAGTTGACGTGCGATCGTCAAACTGCACTACTACTCCCACTCCACTACCATCAGTCATTTTGTATTCCTTGACCGTGCCAACTTTGCCTAGCTTGTCAGCAACGCTACCATTCACTCGATCTTTAATGCGATAAACCTTTACTTTCTGCCCGATTTCCATTGTTATTAATTTGTTCCAAATTGTAATGAGCCACCTCACAGTTTAAAGCAAAACATACCCGCTTCAAAGTCGTTAATTTTCCTGAATTCAGTAAACTTCAGAGAATTACAATAATCGCAATTGGTTTTTGATCTAGCTGTCAGCCTGTCTTTTGATTTGCTATAGCTACGATGTTCTCTTATCATTTTTTTTGCTACTGTTTGATTACAATAAGCTATATTCAAAAACTAATACAAAGCACTATATGGTCACAAGCGTTCCCCAAAAAGAAAAGTACCGTGAATGGTTTTGGTATAGAGAACTATTGACTGTTTTAATTAAACGCAACCTCAAAAGACGATACAGAGGTTCCTTTTTGGGTATTTACTGGTCGCTTCTCAATCCGATGGCAATGACTGGCTTGTATACCGCTATTTTTGGTGCTGCTTTTGCTCAATACTATGATAATTCTTCCTTAAACTACATATTGGCTGCTTTTACGGGGCTGATTGTCATTAACTTTTTTTCTTCTTCCACCGCCCAAGCTTTACCCAGCGTGGTCGAAAATGGCGGCATAGTAAACAAAATACGTTTGCCTTTATTTATCTTTCCTTTAGCTACTATTGGTGCAAATGTCTTTCAGCTATTGATGGGAGCGTTTCCTTTACTGGCGATAGTTACCTTTATCGGTTCTCGCAGTTTGATCAACGTAATTGCCTTGGCTTTTCCCATCGGGGGATTAGTTTTAGTCTGTGCGGGAGTGGGAATGCTGATGAGTGCTTTGTATGTGTTCTTCCGCGATCTTTCTTATTTCTACGAACTAGTTACCTTTGTATTGTGGATGGGTTCTCCTATCTTTTATCCGCCAGATATTGTTCCCGAAAGCGTCAGCCGATTTTTAGTTTTGAACCCTATTTTGCCTATTATTGAAAGTATTCGCCAAATCGCTCTTTCAGGCAATAGTCCCGATTTAGTTTTAATCGCCCACAGCTTGATTAGTGGTTCGATTGTCTTGACTGTGGGAATCATTGCTTTTTCTAGTTGGCGTAATCAATTCATGGATCTACTATAAAAAAGCTTTGACAAAAGAGTCACAGAATTGGATATTTTAAGCAAAGATAAATTTTGGTAATGCAAGAATCGATCAGATTAGACGGTGTTTCTCTTTGGCGCAGAACTCAAGAAGAATTCTCGTACGATTTAAAAAGAACTATCCTCTCATTTCTCGAAGGGAAATATCGTCATCCAGCTAAAAAAATTATTTTGGACAATATCGATCTCACCATTGAGGCGGGAGAAAAAATTGGTATTATCGGCGCCAATGGTTCGGGTAAATCCACCATGCTCAAGCTTATTTCAGGCATACTCAAGCCCACTTCTGGTAAAGTAAGGGTAAGAGGTAAAGTCGCCCCTCTAATCGAACTAAGTGCGGGTTTTGATGCTGAGTTAGCCGTGAAAGACAATATTATTCTTTATGGCGTGATGCTGGGTTACACTCAGGCAGAAATGCAATCTCGGACGGAAAAAATTCTCAAATTTGCCGAGTTAGAAGACTATGCGTTAGTTCCCGTTAAAGGCTTGTCTTCGGGTATGACTGCTCGTTTGGGATTTGCGATCGCCACCGATACCAAACCAGATATTTTGATTTTGGATGAGGTACTTTCTGTCGGAGACTTGACCTTTCAAAACAAATGTAGTCAAAGGATGGAAGAATTTTGGCAAGACCACGTTACGGTTTTGCTGGTTTCCCATTCAATGGATTTAATCCGTCAAAACTGTCACAAGGCTATTTGGTTGGAACAGGGACAAATCAAAATGATTGGTTCGGCTAGCGATGTGGTAGATCGATATTTACACCATTCCCAACCCACAGAACCAGTGCCTCAATCTATTTCTACTTAAAGCAGATTTAGCAAACAATTAACATCTGCGGCGCGATAGAACTATTAGAATAAGTAGTATAGAACAAAGAATTTTTAGATAGAGAATATGGCTGCTGCCGTTTTAATCGAGAACTTAAGCAAAAGCTATGGTGATGTATCCGCCGTTAAAGATATCTCCTTTACTGTCAAGTCGGGAGAAATATTTGGTTTATTAGGTCCCAATGGTGCGGGTAAAACTACTACCATCAGGTGTTTGTGTACCTTGGCAAAGCCAGATGGAGGGAAGATTGAGGTTGGAGGCATAGACGCGATCGCATCTCCCAAAGCGGTAAGACAAAGATTGGGTTACGTTGCTCAAGAGGTAGCTATTGATAAAGTACTAACGGGACGAGAATTGCTCCAGCTACAGGCAGCACTCTATCATTTGCCGCCCAAATCTATCGGCGATCGCACAAATCAGCTGATTGATGTTCTTGGTTTGCAAGACTATGCAGATAAAAAAGCAGGCACCTATTCGGGAGGAATCCGCAAGCGACTGGACTTGGCAGCGGGTTTACTACACCAGCCAGAGGTATTAGTGTTGGACGAACCTACGGTGGGTTTAGATATTGAAAGCCGCATGGTGGTATGGGAATTTTTACAGGCATTGCGGGAAGCAGGAACAACAGTACTAATTACCAGCCATTATCTAGAAGAAATAGATGCTTTGGCAGATCGTTTGGCAATTATTGATCGCGGCGTGGTAATTGCCGAAGGCACGCCATCTGATTTAAAAGATAAGCTGGGAGGCGATCGCGTTACTCTGCGTATCCGTGAGTTTACCCCCTATGAGGAAGCAGATAAAGCCAAACACCTACTGGAATCTTTGCCGTTTGTCGAAAATGCAATCGTTAATGCAGCTCAAGGTAACTCTTTGAACCTGATCGTCAAATCTGGTCAAAGTTCTTTGAGCAAAATAGAACAGTCTTTGGCGGAAATAGAGCTGCCGACTTTTAGCCTGGCTCAGTCTCGTCCTAGTTTAGATGATGTTTATCTAGCTGCGACAGGACAAACTATCATGGATGCTCAAATAGCAGCATCAAGCTCTAGAGATCTTAAGAAAGAGAAAAAACAGCAGATGAAGTAACAATCACCGTCAATTGATTTATGAAGCTATTTCAAAGACTGTGCGCAGCTATGAGCTTTCTCTTTTAACCATAGTTCGGACAAAATTGAACTAGTAACGAGAGAATAGTGGTTTAAAGCCAAAATCAATCAATCATCAATCTCTTAAAACTGTTCTAACTGTTCTAACTGCCAAAACTGCCCTAACTGTTGTTTTAACCCGACTTAATCTACCAGCTTTTTACTCAACGCAATAAATATCTATATCTATGACAATATCTAGCAGCAATATCAAATCAGTACTAGCACCAAATTCAGGCATATTCAAACAGGAAAAAGAGCAAAGTAGTGCTTTAGCCGACTTTGTTCAAGAGACATTGGCCTTAACCAAGCGTTTGTTTATTCAACTGCAGCGTCGTCCTTCAAGTTTAGTGGCGGGAATCATTCAGCCGTTTATGTGGTTGGTTTTGTTTGGCGCGTTATTTAGCAAAGCACCTTCTGGTTTGTTTGGTGATGACATAAGCTACGCCAAATTTCTCGCACCAGGAGTAATTGTGTTTACCGCTTTTTCTGGCGCGTTGAATGCAGGTTTGCCCATTATGTTCGATCGTGAATTTGGCTTTCTCAATCGCTTACTGGTAGCACCTCTGTCTTCTCGCTATTCCATAGTGGCAGCTTCAACAATTTATATTATTGCTTTGAGCTTTATTCAAACTGCAGTAATCGTTTTTGCCAGTGCTCTTTTAGGCGCGAGTTTGCCAGGAATTGCTGGTTTAAGCGCGATTTCTCTAATTGTGTTTTTAATCGTTCTGGGAGTAACCGCATTGAGTTTAGGTTTGGCATTTGCCTTACCAGGTCATATCGAACTACTGGCGGTCATTTTTGTCACTAACTTGCCCCTGCTATTTGCCAGCACTGCTCTTGCTCCCCTAAACTTTATGGCTGGATGGTTGCAGATCGTTGCTAGTCTTAACCCTTTAACCTACGCGATCGAACCGATTCGTTATGTCTACAGTCACGGAGACTGGGCAATCAATAGCATTGTCATGCAAACTCCCTGGATTGGATTTAGTTTTGCCAGCGTTATTTTAGTGTTGTTGGCATTTGATGCCTTAATTCTTGTATCAATTCAACCGTTGTTACGCCGTCGTTTTGCCTAAAGCGGCAGAGTACCTCAATCGCTTATAATTTTTTGATTGGCGGGCAGCATACTCAATTGATGTTTGCCCGCTATTGCGACCAACGTAAGATGCAAATCGGTTTTACAGTTGGCTAAGATAGTTAGAAATTATTAATTCTAAAAGTTACTGTTGTTTCTTGATAGAAAAATTTTATTATGTTTAAAAAGAGTAAATCGAATTGGTTGGGTTTAAGTTTTAGCTCGATCGCCGTTTTGATATTGATGGCGGGAATAGACTCTCCATCTTTGGCTCAGTCTCAATACGAACAAGACAATGGCTACCAATCTAACGAAAAAAATAGCACTTTTGGCGATACCCCCGCAGGATTAGATCCAGTAGAACTAATTCATCGCGCTCAACAGTTAAACAGGCGCAGCGCAGAAGAGTTTAATGAAGAGTATGAAGGACAGTTGAATAACTCTGTATCTGATTTCAAACGTCTCCAGCAACAGCAAATCTTACAGCAGCAAGGAACAGAAACACCAGCAGTTGAAGTAGTTGAATAGATTGCTTTGTCCGATTGTTATCGGACTTCGTTGGTTTGCTTGGCTACAAAATCTGCGATCGCTGAAAGGTAAGAATGTTTCCCTGGCTTGTATAGTCTTAAATGTTCTCCGCCCTTAATATAGAACAAGGTTTTGGGTTCAGAAGCAGCATTATAAAGCTTTTGGCTCATGGTGTAATCAACTATAGTATCGGCAGTGCCATGCAGAAACAAGACAGGCATAGAAAGAGATGGCACTTTGGCAATAGAATTAAAATGCTGATTTACGATCGCCTTCAAAGGAAATATTCTCAAGCTAGGGCGAAACCGCTCGATTTGTTCGGCCATACTGGGAAAAGAACTTTGAACAATTAGTCCCGCTGCTTGTGTTTGTTCGAGTGCTAAATCGATGGCGATCGCGCCTCCCAGAGATTCGCCATAAATTACGATATCCCGATCTACTATCTTTCTGATAACAGTCAAGTAGTTCCAAGCCGTTCGAGCATCTTCGTACAGTCGAGATTCGTTGGGTAAATCTCCCTCGCTCAAACCGTAACCTCGATAATCTATTGCTAGAACTGAAAATCCTAGCTGTAGAAAGCCCTTTATTCTAGCGAGATTATTGTAATGGATTTTACTACCGCCCCTACCGCAAAAATAAAGCATGGTTTTGGGCGCAGTCAGAACATTAGCAAGTTCATTGGGAATAGCTATTATCGGCTGATTAGGATTAGGTGCATCAAACCACCAACCATGAATGCGATCGCCAGACTGCGGTACATCAAGCCAAACATTTTGATAATCTAATTAAAAATCTGGATCGCTAGGAGAAGATTGAGCTATGCGATCGTTTGCCTGATAAATTATGTAGTCTTGTCTGAGGTAAAGAAACAAGCAAGCAGACAAATAGGCGATCGTCAAAAAAAGAATAACCCGTCGGCTCAATTTAAATAAGCGGCAATTTTTCTTTAGTTTGAGGTGTTTTCGCTCAAAACCCAGTTTATGGTTTAAAAACCTCATCTTCTATCCCTTTCCACCATTCACCTAACTTGAGTAAATCCAGTTGAATATCCTCTAACTGACTGAGATATTCTTGGGGAGAGATTGTATCTTTACGTTCCTGTAACTTAGCTAATCTCAGCTGTATTAGTAACCAAGGTTTTGATACTCCATCCGTTGCTTCGATGTATTGAGCCAATTCTTGACTGTTCATTGCTTAAAGTAATTTTTTAATTTGTCTCTTGCTATGTTTTTAAGATACCGTAAGTAGGTAGGAAAAAATAAAGTCAACTGTAACGTAGTAAGTCAGAAGTCAGAGGTCATATGCGAAGCGGTATCCTTTAGGACAAAGGCCCATAGTTAGCCGCATGTAGTCAGAAAACTTTCAGCAATTCATCCAGTTTTTACATAATCCAGTTTAATTATGTCTGCCTACTTGTTGCTTGAAGAAATATCTTACAGACAGGGTATTGACTGACTGGCAAACTCGAAGGAACAGCTACGATTGAGGATAGTTAGCTCTCCACCAATCATGCCAGTCATGCCAGCCTGCTTCTAAAGTTGCGTAAGCATCGTCTGCAGAAAAATTATCATTCACAGGCGTTGATAGATGCGCCCAAAGACAGCGTTTATTTCTGAACTCTGATTTACCCAGCAGCCAGGGGACAATTTGCTTGGGATGAGTATTGTGAATCATCAAATTGCGATTGAAGCGATCGCTGGTAACTGTGCTGATACCATGAGGATTGATACAGGCACTCAGATAGGCTTTGTCTTGGTGAATGTACAAACTATAGAATCCTCTTTTAAGATCCTGTTTCAGAACTGATGAGAGTTCTCCAGTTTGGCTGGTAATAAAACTCTTGAGATCGCCATTAGTATTGGCTATGTATCTCATTTCAATGTCTAAATATTTTCGCTCCTGCAAGTATTGATAGTGAGTGCCTGCGATAAAGTCACCTGAAATGTATGCGGGAGGTTTAACTAGATTGGGGTTAACAGGTTGCTGAAAAGATAGCTGCCAGCCAGGTAAGGCAATTGTGGATGGAAAAGTATAGCTCTTAACCTTGGCGGTAAGAGCCTCAGAAAATAATATCGATCTACCTAAAACACTAAAAGTTGCGATCGCTGTAGAGACTAAAAATATCGTCCGCATTTTATCGTTCACAGTAACTATCCTCTACATTTGAAAATTATGGCGATCTAAAGTTAAGGAACAAACGGTGGCAAAAATAATGACGGAAATCGCCGAAAAAACTAAAGAACCAGTTCCTGTATGCCAGTAGTTAAATCCTGCCGAATCTGACAAGGCTACTAGCACTGCCATTAAAGCAATTCGCAGTCCGTTGATTGTAAAGCCTAGTCCAATAGCGGCAACAACTAATGCTATTTTCTGCCGCCAGCTTGTAGGTATTAATGCCAGCAAAATCCAGCTCAATCCTAAAAGCTGTAGCATTGCCTTGAGCCCAGAACATCCGTTATAAACTTCCACCGATCCAGTCGGCATGACGATCCATATGCCTTGGCGTGTTACCTCAAATCCGAGTATCCATAAAATAAAGGTAGAAAATCTAGCAGTTAGCTGAGAAAGATCGAATATGTAAATCAGTTCCCAGGGAATGGCTAAGAAAGATAGTAAAAAGAACTCTTTCAGGTACTGTTTTATGCCTCCTACGCCCGATGCAATTAAAGTCCATCCCGTAAGACAAAGTAGAGGATAAATGCGTAAAAAGAAATCATAGGGAAATAGGTGAAGGCTTTTGTAGAGTACCAATGATAAAACTGAGATGCCTACAAAACTAGAGATACCGTCGCTGTCTAGATGTAGCTTACTGCACTTTTCCCAAATCAAAAACAGTACGACTAGCCAAAATATGAAGTTGTGACCGACAGAACCAGCTTGGCCAAACAGTTCGCTTAGGTATAAGTGCAGAGAGACTAAACCAATACCAATCAAAGCTAACCAGTATTTTGTGTGGTTTTGAGTCATTTGCCTTTTAGCAGCTAATTTTTATTTATTTGTATTTTGATTGTAGTCAATTTTAAATTGCGATCGCAATTTCGACCGTCGACTGAATGAATCAAAACTTGACTAAGAAATTGAATTATAATTTCAGCTTATACTTAACATAACTAAAAACGTTGTAAATTAGCTTGATAAAGTAGAAATGCTTAGGTATATTAATTACATAGACAAGAGAGACACATCATTTTTATCTCGTTTCTCTTTCATCTAGCTCTTCTCGGAGAGCGAACCTTGAAAATAAAATAACGCAATCATACAAAACATGACTACTACTCTACAACAGCGCGAAACACGCGGTGCATGGGAGAACTTCTGTCAGTGGATTACAAGCACTAACAACCGCA
>JBCDCO010000215.1:0-9637 GCA_039181635.1 Cyanobacteria bacterium P01_G01_bin.19
CTATTAGTCGGTGGTCGCTATGATTTTGCTGGATTTGAGGAAGAATTCGAAATTACATTCGCTGGTGAATTATTGTCCAGCTCGACTGATTTTGATACGGAAGCTTTTTCTCCCCGTGTCGGGTTTGTTTATCAACCTATCGAGCCAATTTCTCTCTATGGCAGTTTTAGCCGCTCTTTTGTTCCCAACAGTTCCAGCACGGTCGATGGTGAATTAATCGAGCCAGAAAGAGGTACTCAATTTGAGATTGGGGTTAGAGGAGAATTTGGTGATTTGGTTGCTAACCTGGCTGCATACGATATAACCAAAACCAATATCACCCGAACCGATCCTGACAATCTTAATTTTTCGATTCCGATTGGGGAAGTCACCAGTCGCGGTGTTGAATTTGATGTATCGGGTGAACCTATAAGTGGTTGGAATATTATTGCTTCTTTGTTTTTTAACGATGCTTTTATCTCTGAGGGAGACGAAGATAATCCCGAAGATGATGCCCTACGTAATGCTCCTGGTAGTGGTGCCAGTTTGTGGACGACTTATGAAATTCAACAGGGTAGTCTACAAGGTCTGGGTTTTGGTACGGGGTTGTTTTATGCAGGCGATCGCGAGGCAGAAATTCCCAATGATTTTGTTTTATCTTCCTATGTTACAGTCGATGCCAGTCTGTTTTACAATCGCGATAATTGGCGAGCGCAATTAAATTTCCGAAATCTATTTGACGAAGAATTTTTTGAATCATCCCAAAGTACTGTTGGCATCTTCCGTGGCACACCGTTTACAGTTGTGGGTGCGGTGTCAGTGGAGTTTTAGACATTGAACATTGAACATTGAACATTGAACATTGAACATTGAACATTGAACAGAAATACTTATTGAGTGACAAATGATAAATGTTAAATGATGAATGCTTCCTCTGCCTCTTGCGCTCATGTCTAAAATATACCGTTCACTAATAATAGTAATTTGTATCGTCATCTTAATTGTGGCGTGCGATTGGGCGCAGCCCACGCTTCGCGATCGCTCTATTGCTGATTCAGAATCTTGTCGTTTAGTCAAACACGAAGTGGGGGAAACCGAGGTTTGCGGTCAACCACAGAAGGTAGTAGCTCTCAGTCCTCATATTCTCGATAGTATTCTGGCACTGGGAGTTCAGCCTGCTGGCTTTGCTCAATCAGTCGAACCTGGAATTAAAACCTATAACAATCCCGCCGAACAAATTCCCTATCTCGGACAGTGGGTAACAACACAGCCAATATCAGTTGGCGATCGCGATTCCCCCTCTCTCGAAAGCCTGACTCTGCTTCAACCAGATCTGATCGTCGGGGAAAAATGGTACAACCGAGATGAATATCCTCTGCTTTCCCAAATTGCCCCCACCTTATTATTTAGCGACCAAAGTGATGATGGACAACAATCCTGGCATTATAGTATTGAAGGAATTGCTGAAGCCGTTGGTAAACCTGTTCAGGCAGAAGCACTTCTAGCAGCACACGATGAGCAAATTGCTCAGGCTCGTACTGCCCTCCAACCAGTCTTGCAGGCACACCCCCGTGTCTTGTCGCTCTATTCTAATCTCAATAATAGCGTTGGCTTGGCATCGAACTACACGACCAGCAGATTATTAAAAGAAATTGGCTTTGAAATGGTTGAACCAGAAGGAATCGAGAGTGGTGCAGAAATTTCCTGGGAAATTGTACCTCAGATGGAAACCGACCTGATGATGATTTTTTACTGGAGCGATGAGGATTTTTTGAATCCTGAAGATCCCATGCAGCAGCAATGGGCGCAAAAGCCTCTACTAGAATCTTTGCCAGTTTTTCAGCAAGGTCGAGTATTTTTTGTCGATTATTATCTTTGGGGCAGTCATACTCGTGGACCATTAACGGATAAGCTGATTTTAGAAGCCTTACCCGATCTACTGTTAGGTAGCGTAGAAGGAGCAGATAGCAAGTAAATACTGTTAACTGATTCTTGACTTAGCCAAGCTTTTACACGGGCGATCTCTATTCAATCAGATCTAGCTGAAACCAACTTAACCACTGGTAGTGATTTATTTTCTGCTGGAAACTGTAAAATTAATCAATCAGAATTTGATAGAGGGGGTAAGACAAACGAAGTAGACTTTTGAATAGTTCTAGAACGCTCTCGGTAAGGAACTTTGCCATTATGTGTAGTAACATATTGCCCGATAAATTCTAAAAGTTCGGGTACAGATTCAATTGGTGCAAGTCGCTCTAAAATAAAGGTCAGTTTATTATCAGCAGCTAGAGTTACTGCACAGGAACGACGACAAGCAGCCATACAGGATACAGGTTTAATTTCGATGAGATTTTTCCAATCATATTTTTCTAAGCCTTTTTCTAATTCTTGAATTAAATGTTGTCCTCCTGAGAGTCCGTGTTTTTTGTTTTCTTTCTCAGAAAAACGACAGAGGCTACAAACTAATAGAGTGTGTTGAGTCATTTCATTTAACATTGAGCATTTATCCTCCTTCGAGGACGTAGTCATTTAGCATTGTTTGATGTAGATCGCTTTCTATTTACCTGGGCATTTTCAAATCCTCGAACGATCGCTATAGCTTTTGGAAAGCTGAAACTCTGACCAGGCTTGCTTGACCCTCTGATAACATTCAGGTGGAGTAAGGGGCAGATTTTTTAGGTAATAAAAGGAAACTGTGTTACCCGATTCCAAAAGTAAGATGACGTCTTGTTCGGGGTTATAGTTATCTACCGCATCTAGAATGTGTCCGTTCATGTGGTGTCCTTGAAGAATTACTGTATCGGGTGTGGCTAACCAAGCATTTAAAAAAGCAGGCAGACGAGGGCGGGGTACAAAATGAGTTTTAAAAGTTTCCCCAAAGCGATCGACTAAGGGGGAATTAGTGCTACAAACAATGACACCCCGTCCTGTTTTTAAATATCCATTCCAGGCGTTATAGCCAATCACAAGTAAATTAGTTTCAATTAATGCTTGTTGCCAATCTGAGGAATTTGCTTTCAACATTTTTAACTGTAGTTTCAAAACTTTTAGCTTATTCATCGATCTGCGATCGCTTTTCTAGCCGCGCTTCACGTTGTTTTAGATATGGAAGAGAAAGAACTTAAAAATGTTTCTCCGAAGACTCTTTGACACCAAGACGACCTTCAATAATCTTGCTATCTAGTTCGCTCAACATAATATCGCGAAAAATTCTTTGTTCTTTGGTTAGCTTGCGCTTCATATTAAACAAGCTTTTCCAGAGATGAAGTAATGGCTGGTATGAAAACATGGTGAACAAAAAATTGTTGTGAAAATCCGCCTGAAAATTTAGTTGTCGTACAGCGCAGCCAACCGTTAATTCGTCTAGATTTTCGACACTATGCCACCACCAAGGAGCGTTGAATAGTACATCCCCAGGTTCGAGAATCACCTCTAGTTTTGGTAGGTTAGAAGTTTTTTGTCCTAGAATTTCATCTTCGGGGTTGTAGTAGCAATCGGCATAAATGAATGGATTAGCAGGTATCGGACACAGAAATGTCGAATACTCAGGGGCAATCAACAGCCATTTTTTGCGTCCTACAATGTTGCAAAAAAAGTTCCCCGCAAATGCACAGTGCAGACTATTTCCCGTACCTTTACCCCCCAGAAACATATTGATCAGATCGAAGCGATCGCCATTGGCTACTTCAGTATCAATGAGACTAGCAAGCTTACCTAACTGAAGTTCCTCGATTAGAAAAGGATTGTCAGCAAAGATTTGAGTCACGTTGTTTAAATACGTATGTTCTTCTCTCGATATTCCGTCAAGGAGATCGCGCACTTTTATCAGTTCAACTTTATTCTCTTTAGTCTCTGATTTTTCTTGGCGAGCATTTTTGATTGCAGGATATACAGACTCTCCCAATTGCTTGTGAAAGTAAGACAATCCCCATTTTTTACAAGCATCTGAATCACGCAAAAAACCCTTAACTACAACGGGACTTGTTAACCCGTTAGTAATTTGGTAAAACTTGCTTGGTGATATATCCGCAGCCGAAATTTCGGGTACTGGTAATGATTGGGTTTCTGCCGATGATATACATCGTTGCTGAATCTGTAAACAATGTTTTTTACGTAGGGCAAAAAGCCAACGACGACTATCGAATCTGCGAAATAGCAATTCAAGAACTAGAAGACATTTTGCCCAAGCATTAGCTAGAGGCGCATTACTGACTGCTGATTCTTGTCGATACATAATTTTTGGGAAATAGCTAGATAGCAGATTGCCAAAAATAAAACCCAGGAATGACTGCATATAATTTGATTCGATTTGTAGTTAAAAGAAGAAAAAAGCGATCGCTTAACTTATGAATTTTCCTTTGAAGAAAAATGGTCAAGCTGAAACTCCGACTGACGTTGCTGTACCTGTCGGTAACATTCAGGAGGGAAAACTGCCATATTTTGGAGTAAATTGATTTCAATACGTCCATTTTCATTAATTAACAGCAATAATTCAGTTTCTGGATTGTAGTTTTGGACTTTATCTGTTAAAACTGTCATCACTCTACTTTCTAGATTTAAAAGCTGCAAATATACTGCAACTTTTGATTTGGGCAGAAACTGGCTAGTATACTCAACCAGATCGAAACGCCAATTAACAGAAAAAACATCCCGAATCGCTAGACTGCATACCACCATCCCTCGTCCTTGGCTGAGAAACCCTTGCCATGCTGTATGTCCCAGAGGCAAGAGATTTTCTCGTATAAATAGAGGTTGCCAGTTAGAGGAAGAACTTTGCCAAACACTATTTTTATTTAGCATTAATGCCCTCTCGCAATCTTTTAGTAGCTTCCACCATGTTTTTCAACGCAGGAATAACCTCTGACCAGTGTCTGGTTTTAAGTCCGCAGTCGGGATTAACCCAGATTTGCTGTACGGGGAGGTTAGCAATACCAGCTTGTAACTGACTGATTAATTGTTCTGTTGTCGGTACAACAGGAGAGTGAATATCATAAACTCCATTACCAACTTGGTGTTTGTAGCCAGCATCGGTAATTTCAAATAGAGTCTGGTTGTTGCTACGGCTATTTTCAATTGACAGCACATCCGCATCTAGTCGTTCGATATCTTGAATAATGTCGCCAAATTCCGAATAGCACATATGAGTATGTATCTGGGTTTCGGGAAGTGCGATCGCAGCTGATAAACGGAAGGAATCAACTGCCCATGATAGATAGTTACTCCAGCGTTCGGGTTTTAAAGGCAAGCCTTCTCTTAGTGCAGGTTCGTCTATTTGAATCATGGTTGCACCAGCAGCTTCTAAGTCTGCTACTTCTTCTCGTAGGGCTAAGGCAATCTGGAATGCCTGTTCCTTTCTGGAAATATCTGTCCGCGTATACGACCAATTAATCATAGTTACTGGACCTGTTAGCATTCCTTTAACTGGTTTATCGGTTAACGACTGTGCCACCTTATATTCTCTAACTGTCATGGGTGCAGTGCGAACCACATCCCCATAAATAATTGGTGGGCGAACATAACGGCTACCGTAGCTTTGTACCCAGCCATGTTGGGTAAAGGCAAAACCATTTAATTGCTGACCGAAATATTCCACCATATCGGTGCGTTCAAATTCCCCGTGTACTAAGACATCTAAGCCTATTTCTTCTTGGGTTTTGATACACTTAGCAATTTCAGCATCGATCGCCTGTTGATATTCGGACTCGGTTAGATTACCTTTTTTATATTGCAGGCGAAGTTTACGTACTTCTTGGGTTTGGGGAAAAGAACCAATAGTAGTTGTAGGTAAGGGAGGGAGAGGAATTTGTTTATCGATACGTAAAGAGTAGGATAGGGAACGTTGAAAGTCTTGAGGAGTTAGGTTATCTACCTTGGCTTTAACTGACTTATTAACTGGATTAAACTGATAGAAAGCTTGCCAGTTAGCATCAATTAAATCTTCGGTTAACTCTTGTTCGATCTGGGTATTGTCTCCCGATATAGTTCTGGCTAAAAACCTGACTTCCTGTAACTTCTGTTCGGCAAAACTCAGCACATTACGTAACGGTTCGGGGAGTTGTTGTTCTCTGGTTGCATCATAGGGAACGAACTGCAAAGATGCTGATGGTTGTAGAGAAAGATTTGAGGTTACGGTTTGAATTTCTGATAACAGGGGCAACACTTTATCGGTACGAATTTGCCAAATGTTTCTAGCATCGACAATACCTACTCCCAATCGTTTATCTTGAGGAAAACCATGCTGTTTGATTAAATCTAAGTTACTACCTCGTGTAAAATCCAAACTAATTGCGGTAACGGGTAACTCCATTACCCAAGAATAGGTTTCTCCCAAGTCATCAAAATATGTTATCAGGTTAATGTCTAGTCCTACTTTTGCCAGTTCTTTATATACAGTTTTTATCTGTTCTTTAAGGCTAGGCGCATCCCCTAAAACTAAAGCTGGTTCGTGTAGTTGAACTTCTTTAATTCCTAATGTTTTTAGTTCGGTTAATAAACTACGGTAAAGAGGTAAAAGTAAATCGATAAATTGCCCTGATTCCACTCCTGATAAACGACTCAAACGCAACAGAGTAACGGGATTAAGAATGATCGGGACTGCTTTATTGCCTAATATTGCTTGTCCTCTTTTTACCGTTTCAATAAAGTCAGCAAAATCCGCTTTGGGGATAATACCAGAATCTATTTCTGGAACTAAATAGTGATAGTTAGTATCGAACCATTTAGTCATTTCCAAGGCGGGAGTTCCTTCTTTACCTCGCGCCATCGCAAAGTAACGTTCTAACCCCGTAAGACCTTGAAATCTTTGAGGAATCAATCCCAAACGTATCGTCCAATCCAATACCCAATCGTAAAGGGTAGCATCACCAATCCCAATGCGATCGATTCCAGCTGCTAACTGAGTTTGCCAGCTTGCTGACTTTACTTCTCTTACAGTTTGTATTAAGGATTCTGCGGTTATTTTATTGCGCCAAAAAAACTCTAATGCTTTTTTGACTTCACGACCTTTACCGATGCGGGGATATCCTATAGTTGCTGTGGAAATATTCATTTTTGATGATTATAAGGATAATGTAGAAATAATTTAAAATGCCAAGTTTGCAGCAGAAAATACTGCGATCGCTCTCATTAAGAATTAAGTACTAAACCGAGAACAAATTGGCATTAAAAACTGAGCGGTATGAGCAGTTACTAACTAAAAAACTGCAATTTCATACCCTATTTATTGATGAATTATTGATGGCGTTTTACAAGACAAATTTATTTATAGCGTTTTTCAAGTTAGTAGAGTTCACCTATTGAAGCGATCGCAAAAAGCTTATAGCTTATGGCTTAGAGCTACGATCTAGCTAATTTTAAACGTAGTCCATCCAACTAAAAACGGCTATAGTCATTACTCTGTGGTTTGTCGTAGCGTACTTGACAGTATCCCAGACAGAGAATTAATAATTCTGGAAATCAAAAAGTATTTAAACATCTGTACCTCGCAGACTAATTTGTTTTGTAGTGTTAGCATCGGCGGGCATTCTGACTTAGAGAAGTTTAACCTTCCCATCACAGTTGCGGGACAGCGACGGATTTACACCGAACTTTCCCCATTACTTCTAATGGCTGTTCTCCATTAGAACCGATTGAGTAACTCCTATAATAACCCTAATTGGATTTATTGAAACAAGAAATTTGCCTGATTTACAATACAAGATTTCTGCACCGTATTTTACTTGTTGCTTCAGAGGTATTCATATAACCAGTGAAATCAAGCGTTGTTAATTTGCTTCAACATTCAATTGTCTGAACGCATATTCAAATGATAATGATTCTTAGTATCATAGAGCCAGAGACTAAAACTAATTTTGATTAATCATGGCTAATTCTAGTTCCTTAAATAAACCAACTGTTCATACTTCTGATGCTCCAGGCTGTGAAGAATCTTTAGTTCATCTAGATAATGTGTGGCAAGTTCAACGTAAGGTTCTAGCAACCGAAAAGGCTCAACAAATGGCAGAGTTTTTTAGTGTTCTCTCCGATCCCCATCGACTAAAATTACTTTCAGCCCTGGCACAGCAAGAGCTTTGTGTCTGCGACTTAGCAGCAATTGTCAAAATGGGAGAATCGGCAGTATCCCATCAGTTAAGAGTGTTGCGATCGCAAAAGCTGGTCAAATATCGCCGTCAAGGTCGCAACGTTTATTACAGCCTTGCAGACGAGCATATTATGACTTTTTATCGAGAAGTAGCCGAACACCTCGATGAGGGTTGATTACTTAAATTTTCGATTTATTTTGAATAACTTATTTTTTATCTTTATAGACTTCACTGCGATGCTTTATTTTAATTACAGTTATTAACAAAACGGCATCTTCTATTTCATAAATGATTCGGTAATCTCCTACTCGAATACGATATGAGCGTTCGTCACCTTGTATTTTTTTTACATTATTAGGACGTGGTTCTCTGGCTAGTTCATCAATTTTTACTTTTACGCGCTTTTTTATGCCTGAAGGTAATTTTCTAAATTGTTTGCTAGCACTTTTAGAGAATTCGATTCGATAATTCACGCAACATCTGGTTTGATTTCATTTTGGACTTCTTCCCAGGTTACAGTACCATTGAGGCGAATATCCTCTTTAGCTTCTTTAACTGCGACGATATCTTCTTTATCTTCTATCTCGTCTATAAGTTTTAATTTTGCATAGATTTCATCTAGAGTACTATCATAAGCTTGATATAAAAGTAAATTAATATTTTGAATCAATTCTTCTCTTTCTCTTTCTGTTTTCATTTGTCTGATTTTTTTTGAGAGATTTTCTCTTTGTTTAAGTGCAATCTCGCACTATTATAAATTATTCTAATGTTCCACTTTGGCAAATTTTCCGAACGCTACCAAATGGGTGTTGCTATGATCTTGTGACTTTTTATCGAGAGGTAGCTAAACACCTCGATGAGGGTTGAGAATCAAAAAGGTAAAAGCGTGGTTTTCTCGTCACATAAGCGGAGTAAGCGGGATAATAAATTGATGAGCGGCTCTTAATTGTTAAGTTTATTTGAAAGGCGTGCTAGACCTGAGTAAGGTTAAACCCCCGACTGTACCCGCCATAACCCTGCATAAATACCATTAAGCGTTAGTAACTCTTCATGAGTACCCCATTCGACTATTTGACCCTGATCCATCACATAGATACAATCGCTGTGGCGAATTGTCGATAAACGGTGAGCGATCGCAATCGTAGTTCTATTCTGAGTAATCTTTACCAAGGACTTTTGAATTGCTGCTTCGGTTTCATTGTCTACCGCCGAGGTAGCCTCATCGAGAATTAGAATTGGTGGATTTTTAAGAATGGCACGAGCGATCGCCAGCCGTTGTCGCTGTCCCCCAGAGAGTTTTTGCCCCCGTTCGCCGATAATGGTGTCGTAACCTTGGGGTAGTTGTACGATAAATTCGTGCGCCTCTGCTAGCTTTGCAGCTTCAATAATGCTCTCTCTCGTGGCATCAAAGCTACCGTAACGAATGTTTTCTGCTACCGTATCGTGAAATAAAAACACATCCTGACTCACCCAAGCGATCGCCCGACGCAGATCGTACAGGTTATAGTCTTTGATATCAATACCATCAATAGCAATCCGTCCGTTTTGCACTTCATAAAAACGCAGCAGCAGTTTAA
>JBCDCO010000216.1:0-9619 GCA_039181635.1 Cyanobacteria bacterium P01_G01_bin.19
AAATCGACCAAAATTGCTTCTCCAAACCAGTATTGAGAAAATTCTGTAAAAGTTTTGATTTGAATCCCATAAAGAGGGTTGGCAATTAAAATCAATCTTTCTTGAGGGCTAATGGATAATAGTGCTACAGCATGAGAGAATCTTACACCCTTACCCGTTTTACGTTTCTCTTTAACGTGGAGTAAAGCTGGCTTGTTCAGAGAGATTAGATCGTCGATAGTCAAATTATGACGATATTGAGGATTCAATTCCAGCTTTTCCATCGCTCTAATTTCTCCCAAAGTGGTTGTGCCAAAACGATTAGTTCTGGTTAGAGTGACTACATCTTTTTCAGTGATTACGCGATGTTTTTTAGTAACGCGAGCTAAGGTGGCAATGCTAGAAGGAGCGCAAGTGTAGGGAGTAGTCTGCATTACTATCCCATTAACTATCTTAGGTTCAGCCACCATTGCTTGGACTGGCTGAAGAAAGAATAGCAAAAGACTCAAAGCAAAAGCGATCGCACCCAAAGCAACTAACAACCGAACAGTCTTGTGGCGAGAACTTTTTCCTGAAGATTCCAGCAACAACAACAAGCCCAAGAAAAAACAGCCCATACCTACAATAATTTCGTTAAAATACGCTGCCAGATAAATTAAAGCCATTGGCGGGAAAATTTGCGGTAGAACAGACGCCAAATGAAATTTATCCAGTATTACCAAGATTCCCAAAATCGGCATCATGGCAATTAAAATCCAAACCAGGGGTCGTTGATAATTTTTTAAGGCGTTATCTGATGTTATTCCTATAGCAGCTAAATTTTTGCCTAACATCGCACCACAGACAAAAGCTAGGGCACATACTAAAACTGTAATCGTCATTTTGTTAAATGAATAATTAACAATGAGTAATTAATAATTATCCATGGATAAAGACTGTCTAGTTCTAGTATGAATAGCAGTAGCAAAATTGCCTGTGATTTAGATTGGTCATTATTCAGGATCTACCCAACGACCGTCAGCTTTAATCAAGTTAATCAATTCTTCAACACCTCGATCTTCGGGAACTCTTTTAATTTCTTCTCGACCTCGATAGAGAGAAATATAACCAGGACCTTTTCCTACATAGCCATAATCAGCATCTGCCATTTCTCCAGGACCATTAACAATACACCCCATAACGGCAATATCTAAACCTGTCAGATGCTTGGTAGCATCCCTAACTTTGTGTAGAACTTCCTCCAAGTTAAATAGAGTACGACCACAGGAAGGACAAGCAACATATTCCACCATTGTTTTGCGTAGCCCCAAAGCCTGCAAAATGCTATAGCAAACGGGAATTTCTTTTTCTGGAGATTCGGTTAAAGATACGCGAATAGTATCGCCAATTCCTTGTGCTAAAAGAGTGCCAATGCCAGCAGTAGACTTAATTCTGCCATATTCCCCATCCCCTGCTTCGGTAACGCCTAAGTGCAGAGGATACTCCATGCCTAACTCGTTCATTCTCTGCACCATCAGCTTATAAGCAGCCAACATTACGGGGACGCGAGAAGCCTTGAGAGAAAGGACAAGATTATAGAAGTCAAGGGATTCGCAGATCTTGATAAATTCTAGTGCCGACTCAACCATTCCTTCAGGGGTATCGCCATAGGTAAAGAGCATTCTTTCCGATAGAGAACCGTGATTGACCCCAATACGCATCGCTTTATTTTGATCGCGTAAAGAAACCACCAACGGTTCGAGAGTTTTGCGAATCTTGCTGCCAATCTCGTTAAATTCAGCTTCGGTGTATTCAGTGCGATCGCTTTTTGGCTTTTCAAATACATATAGCCCAGGATTGATTCTGACCTTATCAACGTGCTTGGCTACTTCTAAGGCAATTTTCATCCCGTTGTGATGGACGTCCGCAACTAAGGGTACTTTCTGATAGGTATCGGCTAATTTTTGCTTGATTTCTGCTAAAGCTTTGGCGTGAGCCAGACTTGGTACTGTTACTCGCACGATCTCGCAGCCAATCTCATGTAAACGACGAATTGCGGCAACCGAACCATCCACATCTAAAGTATCTTCATTAATCATCGACTGCACTACTACGGGATGTCCGCCACCGATAGTGATATCACCGACTCGAACGGGGCGAGTTTTCCTTCTATGGATAGTAGTATCAAAAGCTGTAGTATTAGTAAGATTGGGATTATCCAGAGTTTGCATAATGATTAACTATTGCTCAACGCAAAAATTTTAAATCTAAATTTATCTACTATTTTACGGGTTAGTCGGGGACTAACTCTAAGAAAAACTCACCACTTTAAAGTTCCCGCATCATCTCCCTGTTCTCGTTTCACTTTGCTATCGTTCTCAAACCACTGAATAATTTGATGGTGAGATAGTTCTTCTACCGAAACTTGATATTCTTGAGCGATCTTTTGCAACAGTCTCTGAGACGAAATGGTTAAGCGAGTCAGAAACTTTTCGGGGGATGTTAGCAATGCTGCTTCGACATCGGCTGATTCTTCTGGGGTTAAATATTGGTCTGGCGTTTGAGGCATTGTTATATGTTAATTATTTATTTTTGTTTAATATAGTTAAGAAGGCTTGATTAATATTTTCAATATACAGGAGCAAGCATTCGTAGGGTGGGCGACGCGGAATATATGAAACATGAAGATTGATTGGTTGATGCCCACCATGAATGTATTATTTGATGTTGATGAATGAATTCGGTGGGCAATAAGCTAATCCTGAAACGATAATTTGCTTGTCCAATCTTTGCACTAAAGTACTAGCTTCGCGTCGCCCACCCTACAGGCGATCTCTAAAATTTTGAAATATCTGCATCGAAAATTCTCTCTTAACTATTGGCAGCTATAATTAGCCTCAAATTGTAAATGCAATGGCTAATGCCAAAGAAAATTAGGGAATTGAAAAAGATGTTACAGCAAGCTGGATTTGAGCTTGTTCCAAAAAGAGGTAAGGGAAGCCATACTGTTTGGAAACATCCAAGTTATAAAGGAAGTGTGATGTTATCGGGAAAAGATGGCAAAGATGCACAAGTTTATCAAGAAAAAGACGTTAAACAAGCGATCTTAAAGGTAAGAAATAATGAAACTTAGATATAGAATTAGTATTGTTTGGAGTAATGAAAATAACTGTTATTTGGTGAGTTTGCCAGATTTTGAAGGTCAACAATGGCGAACTCATGGAGACACTTATGAAGAAGCTTTTAAAAATGGATTAGAAGCCATGGAGGAATTGCATTTAGCAGTCACTCATGGAGATATAGAAACACCTGCCATCAAGACAGCCGAAGCACAACAACTGGAAATAGCATAAGTCACACAGGAAATGAAGACAAAGCATTAGAATCAGCAAAAGAATTCTATACTTTGTTTGGTTCGGTATTTACTTTGATGGGTGTTTCACTTGGGCTTGGTTGGTTTCTAACTGCAAAATCCTCAAAATCTCAACCTGAAGAATAAAATTTACTGTTCTGTATGATTCTATTGTTTTTTCTTATGAGCGTCGGGACAGGGAGGAGATTTGAGCGAACCATCTAACCATCCTGCAGCTTGATTAATATGTTCCAAAGCCTCTTGGGGTCGATCGCTTAATAAAAACACCAATGCTGAAGCTAGCTGTTGTTTGGCTTGTGCCTTGCGATTTCCTTTTAGGCGATGCCAATCTTGATGAGCAATGAGATTTCGTTCGACTAAAGCCTGTGCCAGTTCTAAATCGGTTAAATCTTCGGGAACTCTACTTTTATTATTCGATAAGGGCGTTACTTCAAACATAGGTTAATATCGTGTCGATCCAAAAGTGCTTTATATCTAATTGTAACGATGTCTTCCTCTAAACCTGACACAACTAAAGAAAACGATCTCGAACAAATTTTGCTTGAAGTAGAGCGATCGCTCGGACAGCTTCAAGAACGACATACTCAAGTCAAGCAGGATTTAGTAAAGCGATCGCAGGTTAAAGAACGTCAGCAAGAGTTAAAAGCGCAAAAAAAAGATAAATCTTTGCCCGAACCTCTTAAGACAGAATTACGTAGCATACAAGAAGAATTAGATAGCTTAGAACTCAATCTCGAAAGTGTCTTGCTACCCGATATTTTCTGGCAGGTAGTGCGTTTTGTCTTTTTGGGTATTGCGATCGGCTGGTTTTTACATATGTGGGCTATTTAATTCTTATACCTTTTATCAAACAGGAATAAAAACTCTGATTTTTGTTCTGGTTAAGGCAGTATAGAGCATCTTTTGCAAATCGGGACAGTATTGTAAATCTTCCGTATCGAGAAAAACATATTCAATACTCGAACCTTGGGCTTTGTGAACGGTCAAACCATAGCTATAGGTAACATCATCGAACATGCGCGATAGGTCAAAATACTTATTCCACTGCTTTTTGTCGACATAATATTGAATCCTCTCACTTTTATACTGTTGGCTTTCCTCGGTCAAAATGGAAAGATTAAAGGGAGTTCCCCTATCTGTGATTACAGGCAAGGACAGACAAGTATAAGTATGTTTGTCATGGGTTACAGTCTTGGCTTTTGGCAATTCGGTAACGGTACATTCTTCCGAGTTATTGATCGCAATTCCCCACTTATTTTTGCCTCTTTTACCAGGGCGAGGTCGAAATAAGGGTTTTTTGGTAATTAATCTGTCTCCAGGTACGTAAGCTGGCGCATCTTTTCCCCAGAGACGCGATCGCACAAACTTATTCGCAGAAGCCGCAGTTTTGTTTTTCCAAACCAACAATCTGACGTAGTCTGGATTAGCTCGATAATTGTCAGACTTGAAGTAGTCTATAACCGTCTCTAACCATTCTTTTCTCGGTTGACAAACGATTGTTTTGTCCGAGCTACTCTCAAACGGATAAAGACTTGTTTGATACTTGGGTTGAGTTCTGATTGCTTCCGCAGCTATAGCTATTTCACCGTCATAGCGCACAATTTCATCTAGAGTAGCCGAGTCATCAATATGTTCTGAGCTTGCCACAATCGAGTTATCTTCTTTGACTGGAGGAAGCTGTGCCGAGTCCCCAACAAAGATAATCTTGGTATCGATAGTCAGATTGACCGCATCAATGATGGCATCAAAGTTAGAGCGATCGATCATCGAAAACTCATCGATAATAACTACGTCATAATCATCAAATTCAGCTTCGTTATTGGTAGTAAATTCTTCTTGACCTGTTTCTTCATTGATTTCTGGCTGCTGTCCCAGTAGTTGAGCCACGGTTTTAACGTCTACAGTAATCCCTACTGAAATAGCTACCTGCTCTAAGTTTTTTGCTGCCTTATTAGTTGGTGCTGCGACAACAAAAGCAAGTTCATGGGATTCTAGCCATTCCATCAAATGGCAAATCAAGAAACTCTTTCCCGTTCCAGCGTAGCCATCCAGGCGAAAGAAACTATTGCTGCTAGAAAGAAATGACTTTAGCCGATCCAAAGCTACTTGTTGAGCAGCAGTTAACTTTTTTACTGATAAATTAGAAGACTTTGCCATTTAGTCGCTTTCAATTTAAATGTTCTGAGATCGGTTACTTGTTGCTTGGTTTTCCTAGCAATATCACTCACTATTAGATAACTGTAGTTACGCACAAGAACACAAAATCAATAGTTAAAGTTGTTAGTTGTTAGTTGTTAGTTGTCCTAAAGGATACCGCTACGCATATTAGTTATTTCTTTTGCTCACCATCTAATACCTACTACCTACTTTGACAGATCGATTGGTGCGTAACATCGGTTAGGTAAGTACTTTGGCGATCGCATAAAAAATGTAGAGATATAATTTTATACCTCTACATCGAGCAATTTGTTCGAGTTTCTAGTCTAGAACAGGCTTAATAAGCATCTTGTAATTCGTAAAAGTCTGGCGATACATAGTCTTTACGCAAGGGCCAACCAATCCAATCTTCATTCATTAAAATACGTTTGAGATTTGGATGCCCTTCATAAATTATGCCGAACATGTCATAACTTTCTCTTTCTTGCCAATCGGCTGCCTTCCAAATCCAGTAAACCGAAGGAACGCGAGGATTTTCTCTGGGTAAGAATACTTTTAGCCTGACCTCTTCCGCTTCATCTACGTCATCGGCAACTTTGACCAAATGATAGAAACTGACTAATTCTTTTCCCGCACCCAGATCGTATGCACCCTGACACTGTAGATAATTATATCCGTAAGCGTATAAAGCGGTGGCGATCGGTAACAGTAGCTCCGCATCAACCTCGATCATTTCCACGTTGGAAACATCAGGAGCGAGAGCTTTATTGTCAAAGCCGTTTTCGGTCAACCAAGTAGAAGTTTTGCCCGCGACAACCAGATCAGACGCCTCTTCTTCAGGAGCTTGATTTTCTTTGTTATCTTCAGCCACGTTCTACCTCCTCTGTTTCTGCTGATTTGATCGCAGGTAAAGGCATTCCCATTGCCTCTGCCAATTCTTTTGGTGGTGCTTGACGAGATGCCGATTGAATATACTTACCGTCGTGAATCGGCTCTACCGCTTTCATATTGTGCATAGTGCTATAAAAACGATGAGTTTGTTCCAATACTGCCGCACGTTCCTGAAGAGCTTCGTTAGAAATCTTTTTGCGCAATTTGATAATGGCATCAAATATGGCTTCGGGACGAGGAGGACAGCCTGGAATATAAACGTCTACAGGAATCAGCTTATCAACTCCTCTAACTGCGGTAGTCGAGTCGCTACTAAACATTCCCCCTGTAATCGTACAAGCTCCCATAGCAATCACATATTTTGGTTCTGGCATCTCTTCGTAAAGACGAACCAAAGCGGGTGCCATTTTCATCGTGATCGTACCCGCAGTGATAATTAAATCGGCTTGACGGGGACTAGAACGAGGCACTAGACCATAGCGATCGAAATCGAATCTAGAACCAATTAAAGCTGCAAATTCGATAAAACAGCAGGCAGTTCCATACAACATGGGCCATAGGCTAGATAGCTTTGCCCAGTTATACAAATCGTCTACCGTGGTTAAAATAACGTTTTCTGATAAATCCTGAGTTACCTTAGTTGGGTTAATCGGATTGAGAATTTTTTCTTTTTGATTTTGTTCAAATATTGGGGAATTCATGACCATTCTAAAGCTCCTTTCCTCCAGGCGTATACCAAAGCGACTACCAAAATGGCAATAAAAATCAACGCTTCTACGAATGCTAGCAATCCCAGACGATTGAAGGCGACTGCCCAAGGATATAAAAATACGGTTTCTACATCAAAGACGACAAAAACTAAAGCAAACATATAATAGCGGATGTTAAATTGAATCCAAGCTCCACCAAGGGGTTCCATTCCAGATTCATAAGTTGTTTGACGTTCTGGACCGCCATTGCTAGGTCTTAATAATTTCGAGGCAGTTAAAGCCAGTGCTGGAACTGCACTACAGATTAGTAAGAAGCCTAGAAAATATTCATAACCGTTGAGAACGAACAATTTTTTCTCACTCCTACCGTGGATTGTTTACATTCTTACTATACCTGTTAATTTTCACCGCTAGACGCGGTAAGAGCACAGGATTTGGCTTACACCGCGCTCTTTCTTAGGGTAATTTCCGTTTTGGTTTTGGGAAATCATATTATTAATTGTAGTAGAATCCCCTAGCTTATAACTGTTTGATTAACTGATAAAAACTGAAGCTATAATCACAACGAACAGTTTTTTATCTGTAATAATAAGCAAGCTCTAACAAACAAGGCATCTATTTCAAAGTGAAATCATCTCCCGATAATAATCCTATATCTACTGGTTCTTCCCAAGCTGCTCAAGCTTCGGGTCTAGGTACATTTGGTGGCGTTTTTACTCCTTCAATCCTAACTATCTTGGGGGTTATTATGTACCTCCGTTTTGGTTGGGTAGTTGGCAACGCTGGATTGATTGGTACGTTGATTATTGTCACGATATCTACTGCCATTACTTTTTTGACTGCTCTTTCAGTTTGCGCGATCGCCACAGACAAAGTAGTTAGAGTGGGCGGTGCATACTACATGATCAGCCGCTCTTTGGGAATTGAGACAGGAGGGGCAGTTGGCATATCGCTGTATTTTGCTCAAGCTGTATCAGTGGCACTCTACACGATCGGTTTTGCTGAAAGCTTGGTTAAGGCAAAAATTAGTATCTTGGGGTTGACGATAGATTTTGCTAATTTCAACTTAAACCAGACTTATGTTGCCTTGGGAATTACGGTTCTAGTGGGAATTTTAGCCGTCACTTCAGCAGAATTAGCGATCAAAGCGCAATACTTTATCATGGCTGCGATCGCAATTTCCCTGTTGATGTTTATCTTTGGCAGCCCCTTGCCTGGGGTAGAACCTCAGATGTTTGCCGCGTCCCCCGAAACAGCTGTACCTTTTTGGACTGTATTTGCGGTGTTTTTTCCTGCGGTTACAGGAATTATGGCAGGGGTTAACATGTCGGGAGATTTAAAAGATCCGATTAAGTCTTTACCAATTGGTACCCTGGCAGCGGTAGGCACGGGATATATTATTTACATGATTTTGCCAGTCTTTTTGGCGATGCGGGCTGATTCTGCTAATTTGATCGATCAAAATGTCTTTGTGATGCAGGAAACTGCCCTTAGAGGCTTTGGTTTCACCATGTTATTGGGTGTTTGGGGTGCGACTTTAAGCAGTGCGATTGGAAGTATTTTGGGCGCGCCACGAGTACTACAGGCATTAGCAAGAGATGGCGTATTGCCTCCCATGTTTAGCTTTTTGGGTAAGGGACATGGAAAAGATGATGAACCCCGAAATGGTACTTGGGTCAGCTTAGCGATCGCCATTGCCGCAGTTTGCGTGGGCGATCTCAATCTAATCGCGCCAATTCTATCCATGTTCTTTTTGACTACTTACCTAGTCCTAAACGTCTCGGCGGCGATCGAAGGTTTTTTAGAAAGCCCTTCTTTTCGTCCTAGTTTTCGGGTTCATTGGTCCCTATCTCTGTTGGGCGCATTGGGCTGTTTGGGGGTAATGTTTTTGATCGATGCCGTCGCTACAGTATGTGCGGCGATCGTCGTCTTGGGTATTTATATCTGGTTACAGCGTCGAGAATTGGAAACTACCTGGGGTGACGTGCGTCGCGGAATGTGGATGGCTTTAATCAGTCAAGGGATTTTTCAAGTAGAAGAACAGGACGACACCAAAAACTGGCGACCCCATATTCTGGTTTTATCGGGCGCGCCGCGCAAACGTTGGTCGCTGATCGAATTAGCCGATGGTTTTAGCCATAACCGAAGTTTGATGACGGTTTCCAGTGTTTTACCTAGCGGTTCTCGCGATCTCAAACAGCAGCTTAACTTAGAAAAAACTATTCGCGATTATCTACAAAAACGAGGAGTGAGAGCTTTGGTACGGGTGGTAACGGCTACCGATCCCTTTGAAGGTGCGGTTAGGCTGGTAGAAACCTACGGTCTTGGACCCTTAGTTCCTAATACGATAGTTATGGGAGATAGCGAGCAACCAGAGCGTCGAGAAAGCTTCTGTAATGCGATCGCCGAAATTCACGCCAGCAAACGCAACCTGGTAATCTTTCATGAAAATCAAGCATCAGGTTTTGGTTTTCGCCGTAGCATTGATGTTTGGTGGGGTGGTATGCAGGCTAACGGTAGTTTAATGTTG
>JBCDCO010000217.1:0-9567 GCA_039181635.1 Cyanobacteria bacterium P01_G01_bin.19
AGCAACGGAACAATTTTGGTCGGTAAGGAAAATTTATGTTCTGAAACCCTTATAAATAAAGGAGTTCAATTTTGAGAATCAAATTTACTGGCGATCGCTCATAACAAAAATAATCGTTCTTCAGCGAGTGTCCCACTTTAAACTGTAAGTGGGACAGTTTGAGTACCAAAATCTACTCGAACCCTGTAGTTCGCGTTGAGAGGTCAGACAATGCCAGACATCAAAAGTGGGACAGTTCCACCGACCTTTGTTTCTTACAAAGAGAAAAGACCTCGTGAATATCTAGTAGAGCATGAAGTTGAAGAGTTAATTGCTGTGGCTAAGAAGCGTGGTCGCTACGGACATCGAGATGCAACAATGATTTTATTGGCTTATCGTCATGGTCTTAGAGTATCAGAGTTATGCTCTTTGCGGTGGGAGCAAATAGATTTTAATACGGGTTTATTTCATGTTCGACGATTGAAACGGGGTATTCCCAGTGTTCATCCATTGAGAGGACCAGAACTAAGAGCATTGAGAAAACTTAAGCGAGAATCTCCACTTTCATCCTATCTATTTGTCACTGAACGAGGGAGTCCCATGACGGCTGCTGGTTTTCGTAAGCTTTTGACTCGTGTAGCTGAATGTTCTTCAATCTCTTTTCCCATCCATCCTCATATGCTCCGACACGCTTGTGGCTATAAATTAGTCAATGATGGGCATGATGTACGAATGATTCAACAATATCTTGCCCACAAGAATATTCAACACACTGTAAGCTATACAACGCTTTCGGCTGATTGCTTTAGCCATTTTTGGTCAGACTAGATTTCCTTAGCGACCAAAATTGTTAAACTAAGCCAGTATTAGACGACACTGTAGTAGTCGGGCTAAAAAAGTCGGTTGGCGTGTTGACCTAAAACAGCTTAAAGACAGAGCTTTAGGTTAAATCACGAAAATGACGATGTTATCAGCGGACAAAAGACAAAAAAAAAGGCACAAGTAGATCTCAGAAAAAAGAGAGCAATATCTTGTGCCGAAAGCTATCCATTTATATCAACATGGCGATTGGACAAGCTGCTTGCGAAGCAGCGTCCCTCGCCATCAAAAAAAAGCCTATATGAACGCGAGAGAGTTAGGACTCACGCAGCGGGAATCGTCGTCGATTGCTGAAATATCAGAACGAACTGGCCAACGAATAGATGCAGGAAATCATCGTTCCAATCGAGGTACAGTCAAAGAAAATACAACTAGTCGAGATCCACTGGCAGAGGTCTGGAGTAGTGAATTAGAGCCGATGCTGCGCCGAGAGCCGAGATTAAAACCCATGACGCTGTTTGAGTATCTACAAGAGCAGTATCCAGGACAGTACCCGCAAGTATTACGCACTCTACAGAGACGAGTTCGGACCTGGAAAGCCATGCATGGACCAGCACCAGAAGTAATGTTCATGCTGCGGCATGAGCCTGGGGTGATGGGACTGTCGGACTTCACTAAATTAAAGGGCATGGAGATTACCATCAAAGGTCAGCCCTTCGAGCACCTAATCTATCACTATCGGTTAGCTTATAGCGGTTGGCAGTATGCCCAGATGATTCAAGGAGGGGAAAGCTTTATTGGTCTCTCTGAAGGATTACAGAATGCATTGGCGGCCAGTGGCGGAGCGCCCAAAGAACATCGCACTGACAGTTTGAGTGCAGCCTATCGTAACTGGGGAGGCAAACGCAGGAGTGACCTGACAAAGCTCTACGATGACCTGTGCGATAACTACCGAATGGAGCCGACGCGAAATAACAAAGGAATCGCACATGAAAATGGTGCAGTCGAAAGTTCACACGGTCATTTGAAAAACTGAATCAAACAAGCAATCTACCTCAGAGGGAGCAGTGACTTTGATAGTATTGCTGACTATCAAGGGGTAATCGAAAAAGCGGCTGCTGGTCTTAATCGCCAGTGCCAAGACAAGTTTGAACAAGAGCGAAGTAAGCTGCAACCATTACCAAAACGAAGAGTCGCCGACTATGAAGTGTTGAGTGCCAAGGTGAGCTGCCACAGCACGATTGATGTGCGTTGTATCCTTTACAGTGTGCCGTCGAGACTAATAGGTCAACAGATAGAAATTCATCTCTATCACGACCGTCTGGTGGGCTATTTTGCACGACAGCAGGTGTTTGAACTTCCGAGAGTACGAGTGACTCGCAAGGGACTGAGACGAGGACGCTGTATTGACTACCGTCATGTCATAGAAGCTCTCAGGAAGAAGCCCAGAGCCTTTCTCTTCTGCCAGTGGCAAGCAGACTTACTACCGACAGCGGAGTTTCGCAAAATATGGTCGGAGATGAAGCAACAGTTGGAGCGGGATCTGGCAGCCAGACTGATTGTCGAAGCACTCTACATTGCAGCGACCTATGACGAAGAACCAGCGGTTGCGGAATACCTCATTCAAACACTGAAAACAGGCGAACTTACCTTAGCAAAATTGCAACAGAAGTTCTTACCAAAACTTTCGGCACAACTGCCATCAGTTAAGTCCCAACAACATTCTCTCGAACGCTATGACCAACTCCTCTCCATCAACCACCTCCCAGATACCAAAGACTGTGGCTCAGACAAAACAGAAATCAAAAGCGAACAAAGCACTCGAAGACAGCCCTTATCAGCAACTACAGGGGCTCCTCAAACAGCTCAAGCTCACCCAAATGCTTACCCACTGGGAAGCTACAGAGAGCCTCGCTTTACAGTAGCAATGGTCTTATGCACAGTTCTTGTTGAGCTTATGAAGCCATTTATAAAGTAAAAATTAAGCACTTAATCGACGTAACATGAGTCGTATCATTGCAGTATAGATAAGAGCCTCACTAACTTCGGGCAAGAGTTCATAGTCTAAACATAAACGACGAGAGCTAACCAACCAGCTAAATGTTCTCTCAACAACCCATCGCCGAGGTAAGATTTGAAATCCAGAGGAATTATCACTGCGCTTGATGACTTCAACTTCGGCGTTGCATAGCTTCTTAACCACGCGAGCCAAGTTTTTCCCTGTATAACCACCATCGACCCAGATTAGTTCTAGCTGGGATAATTCTTCCACGTCTTCCATTAAACAAGCGACAGCGAATAATCTTTCGGGCGCATTGGCTTCAGTTACGACCACCGCTAGGATTAACCCTTGAGTATCAACTAAAATATGTCGTTTTCTTCCTTTGACCTTTTTGCCTCCGTCGAAACCGTATACTTCCCCCTTTTTACGGTCGTTTTTACCGACTGAGAGTCAACTGAAGCAGCAGTAGGCTTTGAACTTCGCCCAAAACCCTGTCTTACTCTTCGTCTTAATTGACGATTGATACTTTGCCAGACTCCTTGTTTCTGAAAGAGACGAAAATATGAATACACTGTTGATGAAGGTGGTAAATCGTGCGGAAGCATTTCCCATGAACATCCTGTTTTGAGAACGTAAAATATTCCATTCATAATTTCTCTCATTTCGACCGTTCGAGGATGACCACCTTTTTTTGCTGGTGGAATCAACGGTTCGATTATCAGCCATTCGGCATCGGTTAGGTCGCTTTTATATGGTTTTCTCGACATTTGATGGTAACAAAGTAGTCTGATGAATTTATTTCACTATCTTTGTTCGTTTTTTAGTCTCTTCTTTATATTTACTTTATAAATGCTCTCTATGCGAACAAGACGCAGAACGAAGAGCGCAAATGCGTCTTGTTCGCGCCACAAGAGAGGCTCAACTACCCGCCGTAAAAAGTTTAACCAGCTTTGAATTTGACCATTGTCCTAAATTCAATCCTGCTCCTTTCATGCAGCTAGCTGATGATGATAGTTGGTTGGATAAAGCCATGAATTGTTTGCTCTTTGGCCCTTCTGGTGTCGGCAAAACTCATTTATCTCTGGGTCTAGCTAGAGCCATGCTAGAGGCTGGACGACGCGTCAAATTTTTTAATGCCCTGGCTCTAGTCCAACAACTTCAGCATGATAAACAACAATTGCTGCTTCCTTCTAAACTTAAAAAACTCGACCGCTTTGATCTGCTGATTCTTGATGACCTTGCTTATGTCCAAAAGTCAGAGGCCGAAACCTCTGTTCTTTTTGAGCTAATTGCTCATCGCTATGAGCGCAAAAGCTTATTAATTACTGCTAACCAGCCTTTCAGCAAGTGGGATAGTATTTTTCCCAACTCGATGATGACTGTCGCCGCTGTCGATCGTCTCGTTCATCATGCCCTTATCTTTGAACTTCAGGCCGAAAGCTATCGCACTCTGGCAGCAACTGCCCGAAACAAAAGTTGAGTGGTTCTAGTTTAGTACGCTTCTAAATAAACGATCTCACTCTGTCATTTCGATCGCTGACTGTCGTTTTATTGACCACAACTCATCAGTGGAGAATTCCGATTCTGTCGTTTTTCTCTCATGTTCTGATGCTGATTGATAACTATCCCTCATAAGTTTCAATCTGGTTCTCGATCCTCTCTGTTAAATCTTACAAATCTCGCGGCTCTTCCTAACTTTTGGTGAATGGGGAGAAAATGCAGGAAAATTTTGAAGTTATTAGCTTTCAGTTGCTTTGCATATGAACTTGCTTCAAAGTATTCTTCCTAACTTTTCTTTGCTCCATCTCGATAGCTATGAGCTTATGCCAGGAGAACATCATTTGATGCTTAAACTGACATCCACTCAAACGAAGGTACTGTGTCCAATATGCAGACAACCGAGTCATCGCATCCACAGTCGATATACACGTAGGCTAGACGATTTACCCATCGTCGAATTCAAACTAACTCTGCTGGTTCAAGTCTGCAAGTTCTTTTGCTCGAACTCAGACTGTCATCGTCGCATATTTACGGAACGATTGCCGGAAATTGCTGTACCCTGGGCGAGAAAGACAAAGCGGCTGGTTGAATATCTGCAGTCGATTGCTCTAGCCCTAGGAGGTCAAGCTGGTGCTAGTTTATGTACTAAGCTCCGTGTGAAATGCTGTGGCAGTACACTGCTGAATCAATTGCACCCACTATCTTTGCCTACTCCCAAGACTCCAAAAATTCTCGGGGTTGACGATTTTGCCCTTCGCAAGGGCAAAACCTACGGCACTATCCTGGTAAATTTAGAGACGAATCAACCGATTGGCCTTCTGCCAGACCGTAAGGCAGAGACATTGACAGCTTGGTTGGAAAAGCATCCTGGGATAGAAGTTCTTTCTCGCGATCGTTCCAAGACCTACAAAAGTGCTATGACCAAGGGCGCACCGGAGGCCGTTCAGGTAGCGGATCGCTTTCACTTAGTCAAAAATTTAGGGGATAGCTTAAATTTGGCCTTAAATAGCTATCGAGTTGAACTCAAAGCGGCTGAGCAAAGACAATATCAAGATTTAATAGCATCGTTACCAGAAGAAACTGTAGTGGTAACCTCCTCAGCAACTTCAACCGCATCCCTTCAACAGCCAATAATAGAAATCCATCAATGGAGGATAAAACAACAACAAACCATAAGGAGACTCCGTGCGCAACGATGGTCACAGGCTGACATCGCTCAAGAAGTTGGTTTAAGTATTCGAACTGTCCAACGCTACTTAGCTGCGCCTGACTTTCCAGGAACACCTGTTTCAAACTTGGGCAAGAGTATTCTCAATCCCTATAAATCGCAGCTTTTAGATTGGTGGAATGCAGATATTAGACAGCCCAGCGTGCTGATAAAATTGCTCAAAACAAAAGGATATCAAGGGTCTGGCAGAACTGTACAACGCTATCTTAAAGAACTGCGTCAAGCCCAAGGATTACCACCTATTTGCTTTCAGACAAAGCCCTCTTTAGCTAAAGTAATTGACCCTCAAACACCTCCCTTTACTCCCAGGCGAGCTGCTTACTTGATAACCCTCCGGACTGAAAACCGACAGCCAGAAGAAGAGAAGTTGTTAGATGATTTGGTTCAACAGCATTCAGACCTCAAAATCATGGTTGAACTTGCTAATACTTTTCTGAAGCTGATCCGCCAGCGCCAAGCAAATGGATTTGATGAGTGGTTGGAAAAGGCACTGGGATGTTCCATTAAACCATTAAAGACTTTTGCTAAGGGATTATTAGATGACTATAAAGCTGTCAAAGCCAGCCTGAAAATGGCTGTGAGTAATGGCCCTGTCGAGGGATTAAACAACAAGTTGAAGATGTTGAAGCGGCAAATGTATGGCCGGGCTGGGTTAGATTTGTTAGCCAAGCGTTTCATTTTAGGAGTGTGAAGAAGATCCAAGTTTCTAGGCCATAGCCGTTTTTCTAGATCACCAAAAGTTAGGAAGAGCCCTATCCTCTTGACATTTGATAGGACTAGCTCCCTTCGCCCTGTGAGCGGCCTTACCGTCTCCTTGGCGGGGCGTGAATCCCGCGACTACTACGGAGCCTCTGCCCCTTTCTACCTCGTTCACCTGAAGCGAGGTCAGCCTTCCCCATTAGAGAGAGGCAAAGGTAGAGCGGTTCCCACGTTCACGGATTGTGCCTCATGCAGATGGAGGTAGGTTACTGTCAAACCCCTTTGATGCTGCTGCATCCTCGAATCCTGTGTTCGCCCCGATCGCCGTAGGGTTTGAACATTGCCGACATGTAGCTTTCTCTGGGCAATTTCCTTCCCAGATACAGGATTCTGATGGTGTATCAGTCGCTTTCACCATCTTCGCGGTATAGAGGTCACAGTTTCGCCTTATCTGGCTAACCTTGTCCATCCTCAACCTAGAACTCTATCAGGAGTTTGCGACTACTCCGGTCGAGTCCGTTGTTTCCCCCGGCGAGCCCTCACCTACAAGTTACTCCACTCATAGGCTAGGGGGATAGGTTTGCCGCCCTACGGCGGGCAGCAGGTGCTCTGGCACCGTGCACAATTCGCGCCTCGTGGCGCACCAGGTCATCAGCATATCTAATTAGGGACAAAGCTCTTTCATTATCGCGTTTGTTTCCTTTTAGTGTTTTGGCGAATTGCTTTAGCCTGTTTTCTAATCCATGGAGTGCAATGTTACTTAGTAGTGGACTTATTACGCCACCCTGGGGGACTCCTTGGATTCCATGTTCTCTTGTCTGTTGTTTGAAGTCAACAATATCTACTTTTAACCAAGCTCTTATCTGTCTTCTAATAGAAGGAGATGTGTTGATTTTGGCTAGTAGATTAGAATGGTTAATGCGGTCAAAGCATTTGGCTATATCTGCATCTAACACATATTTAGGTTTAGACCTAATCGCTCTAAAAATTGCTTCTATAGCGTCGTGTGCGCTTCTTCCTGGGCGGAATCCGTAGGAATTTGCCTCGAATTTTGATTCCCATTCAGGTTCTAAGGCAGCTTTGACTAATGCCTGAGTTGCTCTATCACCCATTACAGGTATACCAAGGGGGCGTTTCTCATCCTTTTCAGGTTTAGGAATCCAGACTCTACGAATAGGTTTGGCTTTGTTACCTAATTTGAGATTTTGTGCCATTTCTAGACGTTGCTTGGGAGTTAGGGATTTAACTCTATCTACTCCTGCTGTCTTTTTCCCTGAGTTATCCTGACTGACCAGTCTTACAGATAACAATCGGTTGTAATAGGATTTGATGAGGGTTCTTTGCAGCTTTCTACTTTTCCTTACATCACCGTTGACATGGGCTTGGAAGATTTGTTTTTGCAACTTAAATACAGCTTTTTGGACTTTACGCCAATTTATCTGATTCCATTCCACAGTATCCAATCGACTTATTGAATCTGTTTTAGACATATTAATTGTTACTTACTCACTTCTTTCCTTTAAACAGTGAGGAGGTGGGCGTATACCATTCATTACAAACGGTTGTTAGCTTTTTCCTCAATCCTTCGTCTCTAATAACCTCTAAATTTGAGATTTTGCGCCTTGGCTGACTGCTTACCCTTTCGACCATTGGGTTAAGAGTTATTAGAGGATTTCCTCGTTCCGAATAATCCGTTGGTTTGAAATCTTTAGGATGCCTCTATGTACCGACCTCTACCTGAGTGTTGACTCTGCTACGGAGAATTTCAAAGTGGTAGTGTGAGGTGTTGCCTTTTGGCTACAGCTTATCAGCTCTGGTTTAGCTGTTTATAGCTTACGACACTTACGAGGCTTTGAGCGATCGCTCTATCCTTGGATTTCTTGCTAGAAGCTAACCAGGTCAGACTCCCAGTTAGTACTCCGTTTAACCCCGCTTTACGGATTGAAGACCACTCTCTACCGTAGGGGTTATGCTTTCACATCCAACACCTGATGGGTAAGACTTGATGAGAGTTCATCTCACTTACACGGATTATTCAGTTGTCATGGTTCTGATTTGTACTCATCGGGTGATGAGTTTTGCGTAAACCAAGCTAGTACTACCCAGTAGAATATGCTGGTTTTGTACTAAACGAGTCGCACTCTCCGTTGCTATACAAAGGCCAACATCCCAGATGACCTACTTAAACCAATCATTTGCCGTAACAATTCCTTACGAAGAAATCATCGAGTTTTGTCAACGGTGGAAGGTTGAACAATTTTATCTATTTGGTTCAGTGCTTCGTTCTGACTTTACCAAAGACAGCGATATTGATGTGATGGTAAAGTTTTTACCTGAAGCTCGAATCGGCTGGAAAATTGTAACCATGAATGATGAACTTGAAAAAGTTTTTCATCGTCGGGTAGATTTAGTTACCAAAGACGCAATTGAAAAAAGTAAAAACTGGATCAGACGACAAAACATTTTAGACAGCGTTGTTTTAATCTATGAGCAAAAAAAGTAGAGACCTTGAATCACATATAGATATTTATCATGCTGGTCGAGAAATTTCTATGTTGATCGATGGGATAGATAAGCAGTACTTTCATCTTTTGCCTCTTCTCTTATTTGTCCGATCTTCATCTACCGTGTCATTTTTAATTTTTGCCTTACAAGAGTGATTACCTTCGATTTTGACGATACTCTAACTCGTCCGATTTGGGATGAGAAGTACGGCTGGTTTGAGCCAACATCAAATCCTAACTATGATTCTTTTGCTAGAGTTAAAAGCTTTCACGCTCAGGGTGAAGAGATTAGAATCGTCACGACACGGTTCGCGACACGGTGGAGTCGTATAGAGATAGTTGATTTTGTAGAAAAGTATCAGTTACCTATCTCTGCTATTCACTATACTGAGGGAGAATTGAAGGGAGAAACTTTATTTGAACTTGGCTCTCGACTAAACTTTGATGATTCGCCAGAAGAGGCTGCCCATAATTTAAAGTTTCAAATTCCGACGATGGTAGTTAGTTATCGTTTTGACCGAGCGGAGTTAGCTGAGATTTGCGAGTTTGATTTGGTTGACTAGAGGTTAAGCTGAAATTTAAAGGGAGGCTCGACAAAGAGTAGTAGTGCGGTTCACCTCTGTCGTTATCTATTAAATAAAGACAAAACTGTCGCTCCGTCAGTCATCGTCATTCAAACTTTAATCGAAAAGATGTAATCCCAGCCTGGGTCGTGACCCAGACCCCCAAGCCAGTCATTAGCCAAGCGTACAGTATTTATCTATTAACCAGCAGTATAGATCTTCACGCTTGTCTACCACTGCGTTATGACTGACTAATGTTTTTGGAGACTAGAT
>JBCDCO010000218.1:0-9556 GCA_039181635.1 Cyanobacteria bacterium P01_G01_bin.19
ATTGAAAACTTTCAAATGTGTCATAGTTGGGTTGAACAGCTAATGATACTCACTCCTAATAAGCTACCTTTTTATCTACAGGGTATACGAGCTAAAAAGCTTATCATCTCATCCTTTTAGGTATGTTGTCACCCCGTGAGGCAAATATCTAGAAAAAAATCCTTTGTCATCTCCTAAAAATGATCTTCTTAACTTAAATTAGCAAAAGTTAAAGTTTGATTTTCGCTTATAACTTTCAGGTAAAGCCGAATAAAAAATAGTAGTTCAAAAATCAAGATGGCTATAAATCTTGCTTAACTTTTAATTTTGAATATTGATAGCTAATGCTCAATTTAGGAAATAGAAATATGTCTTTTATTCATTGTTGGCAAGACTTAACGCTCTTGCGATTCGTTCGCCTATGGGTCGCATAATCGCCTAATCAGATGAAATTTACACAATTCTTAGAGAGGTATATCTAATGGCAAAAGTAGTCGGTATTGATTTAGGAACGACCAACTCCTGTGTTGCAGTCATGGAAGGAGGCAAGCCTACCGTAATAGCTAACGCAGAAGGTCAGAGAACCACGGCATCTGTGGTAGCCCACACAAAAAACAAAGAAAAGTTGGTAGGGCAAATCGCCAAACGCCAAGCGGTAATGAACCCCGAAAATACTTTTTACTCCGTCAAACGGTTTACTGGGCGAAAATACGATGAAGTGACTACAGAACTTACCGAAGTCTCTTACAAGGTACTGCGAGATAGCAAGGGTAATGTTAAGCTCAACTGTCCAGCATTGAACAAACAGTTTGCCCCAGAAGAAATTTCGGCTGAAGTTTTACGCAAACTAGCCGATGATGCCAGTAAGTATTTAGGTGAAAAAGTTACTCAAGCAGTAATTACAATTCCAGCCTATTTTAATGATTCTCAAAGGCAAGCAACTAAAGATGCGGGAAAAATTGCGGGACTAGAAGTACTGCGGATTATTAACGAACCCACTGCGGCAGCCTTGGCTTATGGACTAGATAAAAAAGGTAACGAAACTATTCTGGTCTTTGACCTTGGTGGCGGTACGTTTGACGTATCTATCTTAGAAGTAGGGGACGGAATTTGCGAAGTAAAAGCAACCAGTGGCGATACTCACCTTGGTGGTGACGACTTTGATAAAAAGATTGTCGATTGGCTCGCTGATGAATTTAAACGTAATGAAGGTATCGACCTCAGAAAAGACAAACAAGCCCTCCAGCGTCTGACGGAAGCAGCCGAAAAAGCCAAAATTGATCTTTCTAACACCACCCAAACCAACATTAACTTACCTTTTATCACTGCGAGTCAAGCTGGACCAAAACATCTCGATCTGACTTTAACCAGGGTGAAATTTGAGGAAATGTGTGCGGACTTACTGAATCGTTGTCGCGTTCCTGTAGAGCAAGCTCTCAAAGATGCTAAATTGAGTAACTCTGACATTGATGAAGTAGTTTTAGTCGGTGGTTCTACTCGTATACCTGCGGTGAAAGATTTAGTAAGGCGCATGACCAACAAAGAACCCTGTCAGGAGGTTAACCCCGATGAGGTGGTGGCGATCGGTGCAGCAATTCAGGCTGGAGTTCTCGTGGGAGATGTCAAAGACTTAGTTCTATTGGACGTTACGCCATTATCGCTTGGGGTAGAAACTCTCGGTGGGGTAATGACTAAACTCGTACCCCGCAACACTACCATTCCCGTTCAGAAATCGGAAAACTTTTCTACTGCTATGGACGGGCAAACTAGCGTCGAAATTCTAGTACTGCAAGGAGAACGGGAATTAGCCAAAGATAACAAGAGCTTAGGCACATTTCGACTTGAGGGTATTCCTCCAGCACCTCGTGGCATTCCCCAAATTGAAGTTTCTTTCGACATTGACGCTAACGGTATACTTGCAGTTTCGGCAAAAGATAAGGCTACTGGAAAACAACAATCAATTACGATTACAGGTGCTTCCACCCTAGACGATCGCGAGGTAGAACACATGGTGCAACAAGCTGAAGCCCATGCCGCAGAAGATAAAAAACGTCGCGAACAAATTGATACTAAGAATATGGCAGACTCCGCAGCCTATCAAGCAGAGAAACAGCTCAAAGATTTAGGGGATAAAGTCCCTCATACCGATAAAACTCGCCTTGAAGGTTTAATTAAAGATCTCAGGGAAGCAGTTAACCAGGAAAACTACGACCGCATGAAGTCTCTAACAGAGGAGCTACAGCAAGCCTTGATGCAGGTAGGCAGTGCAGTCTATGCCCAGGCTGGAGCTAGTACGGATGGTGATAGTGGTTCGGGTGACGGTTTGGATGATGTCATCGATGCTGATTTTGTTAGTAACGGAAGTTAGGCAGTGAAAATAAATTTTAATAGTTTGAGCCACTTCTAGACAATCAATTTGGAACGAAATAAATACTAAATATTTCCCAAAATTTTCCAAGGGGGAACTAAATTATGCAACCAACTAATCCTAACCAATTTACCGAAAAAGCCTGGGCTGCGATCGCCCTTACTCCCGATCTAGCCAAACAAGCAGGGCAGCAGCGCATTGAAAGCGAACACTTGATGCAGTCATTACTGGAACAAGAAGGACTAGCAAGTGCCATTTTTACCAAAGTGGAAGTTAACCCACAACATTTACAAGAAAAAACCGCCGATTTTATTGCTCGTCAACCGAAAGTCTCTAATGTTAGTGGTTCTGTCTATCTCGGTAGTAGTTTAGATAGCTTATTAGATCGTGCCGACAAATACCGCCAACAGTTTCAAGATGAGTATATCTCCATCGAACATTTAGTTCTGGCTTTCGTTGAAGACGAGCGCTTTGGCAAAGCTTTACTCCAGGAATTTGGCTTAAACGAAAAGCAACTTAAAACTATTATTCAAGAGATTCGAGGTAGTCAAAAAGTGACCGACCAAAACCCTGAAGGTAAATATCAATCTCTAGAAAAATACGGACGAGATTTAACTCAGCTAGCGAAAGAAGGTAAGCTCGATCCCGTAATCGGTAGAGATGATGAAATCCGTCGTACTATTCAAATTCTCTCCCGTCGTACCAAAAATAACCCCGTTCTCATTGGCGAACCAGGGGTAGGTAAAACTGCCATTGTCGAAGGACTGGCACAGCGAGTTGTCAGTGGTGACGTACCAGAAGCCCTCAAAGATCGGGTCATTGTTTCCCTGGATATGGGTGCATTAATTGCAGGGGCAAAATTCCGAGGAGAATTTGAAGAACGGCTCAAAGCAGTCTTGAAAGAAGTTCAAGAAGCTCAAGGGCAGATTGTGATGTTTATCGACGAGATGCACACCGTTGTCGGTGCTGGAGCTGTTGGTGGTTCAATGGATGCTAGTAACTTGCTCAAGCCCATGTTGGCAAGGGGCGAACTGCGCTGTATTGGTGCCACAACCCTTGATGAATATCGCAAGTATATTGAAAAAGATGCAGCCCTAGAACGGCGTTTCCAACAAATATACGTCGATCAGCCAGGTATTGAAGATACCATCTCAATTTTGCGGGGACTCAAAGAACGCTACGAACTGCATCACGGGGTCAAAATATCCGATACTGCTTTGGTAGCAGCAGCAGTTCTCTCCACTCGCTATATCAGCGATCGCTTTTTGCCCGATAAGGCGATCGACCTAGTAGATGAGGCAGCAGCTAAATTGAAAATGGAAATTACTTCCAAACCAGTAGAACTCGACGAGATTGATCGCAAGATTCTGCAACTGGAAATGGAAAAACTATCGTTGAAAAATGAAACCGATAGTGTCTCAGCCGAACGCTTGGAAAGGATAAACAAAGAACTGGCAAACCTTAAAGAAAGTCAACAGGAATTTAATGCTCAATGGCAGTCAGAAAAAGAATTTATTGATCGCCTTCGTGCCATCAAACAAGAAATTGATGGCGTAAACATCGAAATTCAACAGGCAGAACGCAACTACGACCTCAATCTGGCAGCGGAACTAAAATACGGTAAGCTTACCGATCTACAACGACAGCTAGCAGAAGCCGAAGAACAGCTAGCAGAAAATCAAACTACTGGTAAATCTCTGCTGCGAGAAGAAGTAACCGAAGGCGATATCGCTGAAATCATTGCTAAGTGGACAGGGATTCCTGTAAGTAAGTTAATCCAGTCGGAGATGGAAAAACTACTGCATCTCGAAGACGAACTCCATCAGCGTGTTGTCGGACAAGACGAGGCTGTAACTGCGGTTGCCGATGCTATCCAGCGTTCCCGTGCGGGACTAGCAGATCCTAATCGTCCTCTTGCCAGCTTTATTTTCCTTGGTCCTACGGGAGTAGGAAAAACCGAACTAGCTAAAGCTTTGGCAGCCTATCTATTTGACACGGAAGATGCCATGGTGCGGATCGATATGTCCGAATACATGGAAAAACATACCGTCGCCCGTCTGATTGGTGCGCCTCCAGGATATATCGGTTTCGATGAAGGGGGACAGCTTACCGAAGCAATTCGCCGTCGCCCCTACGCAGTGATTCTCTTTGACGAGATTGAAAAAGCCCATCCCGATGTGTTTAACGTTATGCTGCAAATACTAGATGATGGTAGATTAACCGATGCTCAAGGACATACGGTGGACTTTAAAAATGCGGTAATCATCATGACCAGCAACATTGGCTCCCAATATATTCTCGATCTGGCGGGAGACGACAGTAAATATGCAGAAATGCGCGATCGCGTCACCGAAGCCATGCGCGCCAGTTTCCGTCCTGAATTCCTCAATCGGATCGACGAAAATATCATCTTCCACAGCCTTACCAAAGAACAGCTACGAGAAATCGTCAAGTTACAGGTACAGTTCCTCGAAGAACGACTCGAAGACAAAAAAATGTCCCTCAAATTCTCCGATCCTGCTCTAAATTGGCTGGCAGAAATGGGTTACGATCCCGTTTACGGCGCACGTCCCCTGAAGCGGGCAATTCAAAAAGAATTAGAAACCCCCATTGCCAAACAGATTTTGCGGGGAGAACTAAAAAGTGGCGACACTATTTTTATCGATGTGGAAAATGAACGTTTAGTTTTCAAGCGTCTGACTCCAGAATTAGTAGTTAGTAGTTAGTAAAGCGAATCAATCGCCTACCTGTAGTAGATGAAACAGCAAAGTTGGTAGGAATTGTTACTCGCCACGATTTACTACAGGCTCTATGAGTCAAATTTTTTTCACCTGTCGAAATATTAGTAATTAATTGGGAGAACTAACCATGACAGATATTAAGAATACCTCTGAAACTAAAGAAACAAGTATCGTGACCATTAGCCCCGAAACTAATGCTTTAGTAGAAAAGGACATGCAAGGAGAAAGCCAGCAAATCAAACAAGAAACCAAAGCCTTGGTCGAAGCAATTAAAAAAAGAGCGCAGTCGGAAATTGATAATGCTCAAACTCTGACACGAGATGCTTACTTAAAAGCTGTTCGCCGTGCGCGGGAGTCAATTGAAAAGAACCAACTGCTCGATCCCAAACGGATCGAACATTCAGTGGAGATTATTCAAAAAGATGCCCAGGAAAATTGGCAGAAAATTGTTGATGAGATTGCCGACTTGGGCGATCGCCTCCAGGAAGCAGCTCAGAAAGCTTGGAAGATCTTAATGGACAAAGATTCTTCGGGAACAAAATAATTTTCTAGAGAAGATACCTCAACAATTGAGTCACTACTTTAGATAAGGAGCGAGTTTTAATCATGATTTATCTCCCCGTATCTCTATTTCTCTTTTTATTACTGCTGCTCCTCTTTCCCTTTATCTGGGTAACATTGACTCTGGATGTAGTCGAGATAGCAGTTGCTAAGTTGGGGTTTTCCCCCACTGTTGCTTTTATCCTCTTTGCCGTCGTACTAATCGGTAGCACGATTAATATTCCCCTCTATCAGGTTAAATCTACTACTCCTATAATTCCAGATTTTCGAGATATGTGGTTGGAACAGTTTTTGGGAATCCCCCTACATAAAGTACGACAAAAAACGATAGTTGCTCTCAATGTCGGAGGTGGTTTAATTCCCGTTTTGCTGGCTATTTACGAACTCACTCGCTCCGATCCTCTTGCCATCTTTTGGGTGACCGTAATTGTTACAATTGTTAGCTACTTTTCTGCCCAAATTGTCCCTGGTATTGGCATCCAGATGAATGCATTAACCCCTCCCTTAACCGCCGTCATTAGTGCTATTCTCATTGCCGAACCTCTGGCTTCTTCAGTTGCTTTTACAGGGGGGATATTAGGCACATTGATTGGAGCAGATTTACTGCACCTTAAAGAAGTCGAGCGCATGAGTGCAGGGGTTCTCAGTATTGGCGGGGCGGGAGTGTTTGATGGCATTGCGATGTGCGGGTTACTTGCTTTATTACTTACTTAATACACTTGGGAGAATAAAATCGTGACCGAACAACCTACTATCAGACCTTTACGTCAAGCTGGAATTTATGCCTTAGTCGTAATTGCTAGTGTCCTCTTAACTTTGGGTTCCCTGCGAATATTTCCTCAATTATTAATACCTACTCTGGTAACTGAAAAATCTACGGCAGTTGAGCTTTTTCCTGCTCAACCCCCTTTACCCAACAACCAACCCCGTAATTTTGTGGCTGCTGCGGTCAGTCGCGTTGGCGATGCAGTAGTGAGGATTGATACCGAGCGTACTGTTGCTACCAATTTTCAAAGTCCCTTTTTTGATGACCCTTTTTTCCGTGATTTTTTTGGTAGAGATGTGTTCCCCCAACTGCCTAAAGAGTACCGTCAGCAGGGTCAAGGTTCGGGTTTTATCATTGATAGTAAGGGAATTATTCTCACTAATGCCCATGTAGTCACTGGTGCAGACAAAGTAACAGTCAAGCTGCGAGATGGACGCACCTTCAAAGGAGAAGTTCGGGGAGTGGACGAACCTTCTGATTTAGCAGTAGTCAAAATTAAAGGAGATAATCTGCCCGTTGCCTCTCTGGGAAATTCCAGTCAAGTACAGGTGGGAGACTGGGCGATCGCAGTCGGCAATCCTTTGGGACTTGATAACACAGTCACGTTGGGAATCATCAGCACTCTGAATCGTTCTAGCGCACAAGTTGGTATTCCCGATATGCGTCTGGACTTTATGCAAACTGATTCGGCGATTAACCCTGGTAATTCTGGAGGTCCTTTGTTAAACGATCGCGGAGAAGTAGTGGGGATTAACACCGCTATTCGTGCTGGTGCAGAAGGAATTGGCTTTGCTATTCCGATTGATAAAGCTAAAGCAATTAAAGACCAGTTGGCTCGTGGCGAAACTATTCCCCATCCCTATATTGGGATTCAAATGTTGACCCTGACTCCTGAAGTTGCTCAACAGTCTAATCAAGACCCAAATTCTGTGATGGTAGTTCCTGAAATTAAGGGCGTACTGGTAGTACAGCTAGTCCCCGAAAGTCCAGCAGCTAAGGGTGGCTTACGTCGGGGTGACGTGATTACGGCAGTGGCAGGCAATGAAATTGAAACTGCCGACCAATTACAAAAGGCTGTGGAGCAAAGTGAGATTGGCAAGCCTTTGAGTATTACGATAAGGAGAGGAGAACAAACTCAGCAGCTATCTATTCGCCCCAAAGAGTTAAAAGAAGCTGCTCAATAGGAAATATCGATAGATTAGCGTTTTTAGGATGTACATTAGACTAAGTTGTAAAGAGCGATCGCCACCAGATACTTCCCAGCATTCACGTCTGCACTAATCCAGCTTGTTTGCATATTGAGCCGAGAGACACCTGCTCGGCTAAAGTAATCCAGTATCGTGGTGAAAAGGCAGTAGGGCATACCGTCCAAGAAAACGCTTGTGGAGGTGATGCGACGGGGATAGTTCAACTTTCGCTGTTCGATCTAGTTGGCAACCAGCGAAGCAAGAATCTCCCGTTAAATTGCGCCAGCAATTAACGGTGAGAGTGTCAAGTATTCTGTTAGCAACATTCCTCAGAGAGTTACTAAATCTTTTTTGGGTTCTGCTTTGGAGTTAAGTAACTTAACTGCACCTTTGCGATAGGGGACACCACGATATTTCAAACCGACACTGGGTTCATCAACTTGAGCGAGCAGCGGAATTCTTTGTCGCCAGGGTACGCCCCGATATTTACCTCCTACTTTACTTTCGACAGTAGTAACTTTGGTAGGATTGTAATCATAGGCAATTCCACGATATTTAAGTTTCATAATTCACCTCCAGTTTGAAGCGAGCAACTGGCTAAAACTAAGAAGTTTCAGCAAAATAGAGGGTATTTTCTAGCTTCAATTAAATTGTAGAAAAAGAAGTTGAGAAAGTTGTGACGGCGTTGCTTGGGAACGGGATAGCAATACATCTATACTCGACCGCTCTACAATACACGTTAAAGTCGTTTAGCTCACATAATCTCTCAAATATTCATAATGTTGGTTTAAATCACCATTAAGGGCAATCGTCGCTTCATCAATCATTCGACTATCGGTTCGATTCAGCTCTGCCCAGACTGTTGAGATTAATCCCTCGCCAAAATCTTCTGAGGCATCTCTCGGCAGTTCATTGGGAAGATTATCTACTGCCATAACATCGATACAGTGACTTTGGAATGGCTGGGTTTCTTGTTCTGATACAGGGTCATAACCATAAATTGGCTCGGCGATCGAAGAAGCTTTGATAGTTGCAGGAATTGAGGAATTAGGAGCAATATCGCAGGTAACATCGGCAATGACCTTGATGGTAAAATCTTGGCGTTTCATATCTTCTTTGCTAAAAAAGACTGGAATACGCTTATCCCAATAAATCCCATTAAGCATAATATTTGCAGTATGGGTGTAGGGTTCAAAAATCGATTCGTACTGTTCGGGATGTTGATAATAGTGAGTCTCATCAAAAGAAGCCGATCCTGGTTTACGGTACATATCTTTGACCGTTAACTGTGTATAAACAGGCTTGTTAAAATTTTGTTCTAAAAATGCTTGAGGCGAAACTCGTTTGATCGCCATCAGATCCAGTACTTCAGTAGCTCCATTAGCAACTCTACCCTCTCCCGTGACTACCAGCTTGATATTAGATAGAGGTAAATTCTGATAATAGGTTTGAGCTTCTGCCCAGTCATGACATTGATGCCTGGGTCTGAGATTGAATTCTCGCGATCGCCTGCCCCAAGCCAGAATAGCATTATGACCGCCCACAATTCCCGCCCAACGACCAAAAGCAATTACTCGTTGCCCAGATGAATCGCGCAAACATTCATAGTCAATTAAGCGAATTTTTTGTTGCAGAATTGAACGCAGTAGTTCTCGATTATAGGATTGTTTTTTGATTGTATGGGAGAAAAAGAGGTAAGTTTTATTCGGCAGTAGCATGGAAATAGGAACTTCTTTGATTCCCAACAACAGATCGCACATCTCAAGATTTTCTGATAGTGAAATACCTTGCTCTATATATTCGGAATCGCAAGAGCAGCGATCTGGACTGGGCTGAACAAATATTTGTAAGTCGCGTTCTTTATCTAGCAAGTATCGGCACTGCTTTGGTGTTAACGGCACTCTAGAATCGGTTTTTGTTTTGCCTTCTCTAACGATTCCTATTTTCATAATTG
>JBCDCO010000219.1:0-9444 GCA_039181635.1 Cyanobacteria bacterium P01_G01_bin.19
CTAATTTACCTGCGACCAGTTACTGCCTGGTTTACGGGGAGAAATTGGATAGTTGAGATCGGGATTAGGGATTAGGGATCGGGGAAGATAAAATGTGCAATTAATTTTACTTATAGTCGTTTCAATTAATTCTGAGACATTATAGTTTGATCGATATAATAGATACGTTGGGAAAAATTAGCAAAAGTTAAAATTTGAAGCAATATCTTTGGCTTTGCCAGATTTTTAACCGACTTTCTCATAACATAGTCAGAGTCTCAATGTTTAATTTTTGAGAGCGAAGGATCGGTATTTTATTTATCTTAGCAATCGCGGCAAATTTAGAGTCTTTCAACATATATTTCAATTCTATTGTTGTCGATTTGATTAGTAATATCGAATATTTTTGCCCAGTAAAAGTATGGGTTTCGGTGTATGAATAAAATATTCGCATCTATAAAACAAAAAATAGACTCGAATTTATCTAATTTGATCGGTTTAGAAATTCTTAAAGAAACAAGAACTCGCATTCTGATGATGTATGTTTTGCTGATGGTTCTTTTCTTGGCTACAGCAATTCCTGCAATTCGCGCTCGCGTATATTATCGCGTGAGCAATCGAGTTAGACTCGATTTAGAAGACGAGTTAGAAGATTTTGAAGAGCTATTTGTCGAACGTTTGCTCCAGCCTGATAATCGCCAAGCAGACGATGGCGATCGCAATACCATCAACAAACAAAAAATATATGCCGTACTAGACGAATTTTTTCAGACTGAAATTCCCGAGGATGATAACTTTCTGGTTTCGATCGTGGACGGAGAATTTTATAAGTCTAGTTCCATAGCCTTACCCGAAGCTATCCAGCCTGGTTCGACTCTGATGAATCGTTTGCAGAATATAACCGAAGAAGAATTTGGCGAAGTAAAACTCAACGATCCCGAAATTGGCAATCTTCTCTACGATGCAGAACCGATTAAAACCACCGATAGCACTCTAGGGGTAATTGTTGCCGTTCATACTACCGCAGGAGAACAAGAAGAAGCAGTAGAAGCCTTGGACGCTATTATTGAGGTTTTGATAGTTATTATCGCGATCGCTTTGGCGATCGCCTGGTTGGGTATGGGAAAAATTCTATCTCCCCTAAACGAACTAACTAAAATCACCAAGACGATCAATGAAGCAAATCTAAGCTATCGCGTTGATGTAAAAGGTAATGGAGAACTAGCAGAATTAGGCAATACCTTTAATCAGATGATGAATCGGATTCAGGTCTCTTTCGATACCCAACGCAACTTCATCAACGACGCAGGACACGAGTTACGCACCCCGATCACGATTATTCGCGGACACATGGAATTGATGGATCTTAACGACGATCCAGAAGCTAATCAAGAAACGGTGGATCTGGTAATTGACGAGCTAGATCGCATGAATCGCCTAGTCGAAGATCTGATTATCTTGACTAAAGCCGAGCGTCCCGACTTTTTAAAAGTCGAACCTATTGATGTCGCTTCTTTGATCGATGAATTATTTATCAAGGCGCAGGGTCTAGGCGATCGCCAGTGGCAGTTGGAAAATAATGCCAATGGCACGATTATAGGCGATCGCCAACGTTTGTCTCAGGCAATTCTCAATTTAGCCAATAACGCCGTACAGCACACGCCGATAGGGGATACCATTACTCTAGGCTGTATTTCTAACGAGTACAAGATAGAAATTTGGCTCCGCGATACGGGAGATGGTATTGCAGCTAGCGAACAACAGCGAATTTTTGAGCGTTTTGCTAGGGTTAAAAACGCTCGTCGTTGCTCTGACGGCTCGGGACTGGGTTTATCTATTGTCAAGGCAATTGTCGAAGCCCATGGAGGATTTATCAATCTTAGAAGTTGTCTGGGGGTAGGCTCGACTTTTAGCCTAGTTTTTCCTTTAAAATCCAATCAAAAATTATTAGTCAATGAAGCAAATACTAATCGTTGAAGATGAATCCAGAATTGCAGCATTTATTGAAAAGGGGCTTAAGGCAAAAGGTTATATTCCTACTATAGCCTCCGATTCTGTTGAGGCTCTGTCCTTAGCTTTGGGATGCGAGTTCGACCTCGCTCTACTAGACTTGGGATTACCAGGAGAAGATGGGCTATCGGTGCTCGAACAGTGGCGAGGACAGGGAGTAAACTTTCCCGTGATTATTTTGACTGCCAGAGATGATGTGATGGACAAAGTTAGTGGTTTGCAGGCAGGTGCGGATGATTATATGACCAAGCCCTTCAGCTTTGCCGAACTTTTGGCTCGGATCGAAACCAGGCTGCGTAACGATCGCCATCCAGCTCCAGCCAAGCAGAAAATGCAGCTTCAGCAAGGAGAAATGATGCTCGATTTGCGTACTCGCACGGTGCATATTGGCGATCGCCCGATTGAATTACCCGCCCGCGAATTTACCATGATGGAAGTGTTTTTTCGCCATCCAGGACAAGTTATGACCAGACAGCAGCTATTAGATTTGGTTTGGGGTTATGACTACGATCCTGGCTCGAATATTGTCGATGTTTATGTAGGCTATCTACGCAAAAAACTCGGTAACAAATGTATTGAGACCGTTCGAGGAATGGGCTATCGTCTCAAAGTGAAATAATCCAACTCAAAGATCTAGTTCCGCTAAGATTTTCTCCATAGCTGCCCAAGAAAGATCGGACTCAATATATTGAGGATTATCGGGGTCGTAGGGACTAGCAAGGCGATCAATCGACTTTATGGTCGAATCGGCAGCAATTACGGGAACATCTGGATCGAAATTAGTCGCTCTCATCAGGGAACTGGAGAAACCGCCAAAGATCGTGACTAAATCTGGTTCTCCTTCAGCGGTAGTTACGTTGACAATTAATACCTCTTGCCTGCGCTTTAGGGTATACTCCTCCAGGCGCAAACCGATTGATTTGCTCATGCTATCTCTATAAAAATAATTGAATTACTGCTCCAGTGCCGATCTGCCCTGTTTTCCCAGACGAATCAATACAAAATAAGCTAAGTAAATTAAATATATCACCAAACCCACTGCCCCCATAAACCCTAAAAAGCCTTCATTACCAGCTTTGTTATGAAATAAATTGCGATAAGCTTCGGGTGCTTCTAACCATACCGTACAAAAATCAGTGGCGGCTTTGGCTGTAGATATGCCACAGGGAATAAAAATCGCTTTGGCGATCGCACCCAATACGCAATAGCCTGTAATCGCCCAACGCCAGGAGGTAAACACCAGCTTTAATAAGCTTTGAGGTATATCTCTAATTTCTTCATTGAGATCGACCCAAAACCAAAGGGCGATCGCAATTAAGATTCTAGCGGCAAAACCGCTGAGAAAGCCTACTTTCCAGTCGGGAATCAGCAGATAAACCGTAATCATCAATAAGCTAGCAACCCGCCAATAAATAATCATCAATACCTGTATCGCTTCTTGTTTGGCAAACAAAGACCAAATCAACAACACAAAGGGAACAATCACCGCCAATAGTACTCCCAAGCGATAGTCCATCCATACCAAAGGTCTAAACCAAATATCCATTATTATCGTTTTTGCAAAAAAATTATGTCTACTATTATCTATTCTAAAATCGAGTTCATGCCCTATTTTAAGCGACTAGATAAAGGTAAATCGTACATCTAAGGGTGCGTTATTCACCGCTGAAAGTCAATATTTTTTGGCGTTGCTGATTTAAAGTATCCCACAAGGGGACAACGTGAAACTGAAAAGTAATCTGTTCGTAGCTCTTAGCTCTTAGCTCTTAGCTTTTAGCTTTTAGCTTTTGAAAGATCGGCTCATATATCTTGTTATGTGCAAGAACATTTCCTAGATCAACTTAAAAATCTTGCACTTCGAGATTTTAATAATGCTTGAAAAGCCTGTAAATAGGGCTTGCTGAAAAAGTCGCAACTACCTACAAATATTTAGTTCAAGACTTTTTATTCAATTGAAGTGCAAGGTTTTTTGACCGACAAAGTTATTTTTCTTGCACTTAGCAGAATCAAATGTACTATTTTCTTACAAGCTAAAAGCTGAAAGCTAATAGCTAATAGCTTTACAACAGATATACTCTCAAATCTCAGTTTTTCAGCAAGCCCTAAATATTAAGCTTCAACTTATTCAGTAAACCCTAAGTAGGTCAACCAAATTAAACGTAAAAGAAAGACCCCTATTCCCCTATGACCCTACTCCCCTATGCTTTATACATGATCAGTTTGATGTTTAATAGAGTGGAGCTATTTATAAAAGATGAGTTCGACCTCGAATTTTATCTTGCTAAGAAGGAATTTTAATTGCTTGATAATCTCCTTGAGCGATCGCCGCGATGCGATTGCGTCCCAAATTTTTGGCTTCGTACAAAGATTTATCTGCATTTTTGATCAAAGTAGAAACCGATTTTTGGCTGCTAGGAATCAAAGTAGAAACGCCCATGCTACAGGTAACGTAAGGGCTGACGCTAGATTGAGGATGGCAAATTTTTTTTAAAGCTAGTTTGCGATTGATGTTGCGAGCCACAAACAAAGCACCATCAGCGTCTGTATTGGGCAAAATAATCGCAAATTCTTCTCCACCATAACGAGCTACCAGATCGGTCGATCTGCCCGTACATTCTTGTAATATATGAGCTATTTGCTGCAGGCAAAGATCTCCTTGTTGATGACCGCAAGCATCATTGTAGGCTTTAAAATAGTCAATATCGCAGAGAACCAAAGAAAGAGGCTTTTGCTCTCTAGTTAGTCTTTTCCACTCATTATCTAGGACTAAATCAAAGTAGCGTCGATTGGGGATTTTGGTCAAGCCATCCAAAATAGCTAATTCGTGCAGTTTTTGATTGGCAGTTTGTAGTTTAGACCATAATTGAGACTGCTGAATGCAAATAGTCACCTGCGTGGTTAGCTTTTGCAGAAAGCCGATCTCCCAATCGCGCCACTTGCGGGGAATATCGGTGTTATAGGCAATCAATAGTCCCCAGAGTTCTTCTGCTGGCTCTGATGCGTTTTCTTGCTGGATAATTGGGTGAGTTAAATTTTTATAGATGCAATCTTCCGATTCGTCAACATGGATGGGCAAGCTGAGGTACGACTTGGCACATCTAATTCCCGAAGTAGAATGGTCGGGAATACTTTCCACTTGATTATCAGAAATAGCTTGAATGCACACAGTCTGAGATGGTAATAGGTCGAAAACAGACGTTGCTTTGGGATCTTGGTGAGAAACCAGTTCGGTTACTACCGTCTCGGCTGATTTATCCTCTGAAGAAGATACAATTAACACTTCTTCAGGATGATTGGATGCGCAATGGTAAATTAATACTTCTTCGGTGTTTAAAAACTTTTGAATCTCGCAGACTGTAGTCTTGAGAATTTTCGCCAGATCGATCGAATTGCGAATTTTATCCAGCATTTTTTTCATAAATACTTGCTGGCGTTCGTTAAATTCAATTCGTTGTCGCTCTATTGCATACTCAATCGAACGTACTAGTCTCGAACCTTCTAGCTCATCCTTAACCAAATAGTCTTGCGCTCCTCTTCTCAGGGAACTAACAGCTATCTTTGCATCGTAAGTTTTTGCCAAAACAATAATCGGTAACTGAGGTGCTATTTCTTGAACTAGATTCAAATCGGCTAATTTATTGCGCTTTGCAGACAAGCTTAAAAGAATTGCCTCGATATTGGCATCGCTCAATTGTTCGATAGCAGCTTGAATATTTTTTGCCTGTATTACTTCATATTGTTCAGCACACTCTTCTAGCATTCTGACAATCTTGCTAGCATCTTTTGAGTCACTTTCGATCGATAGTATTTTCATGGCTTTTATTCTTCTCATTCCAGTCTCACTCGAATGAGAAGAGATGAAATGTAAGCTGGGGGAGTTATTTATCTGTAGGGCTTTTAGCAAATTTTATGCAGATACGTTAATTTCAATCTTCAGAATATAATAGTATTTATTGTACTAAAAACTTTATATTTACTTAAGCTATTATATTGATTTTTTCCTTGACAGTGGAAATTATTTAGCTGAAATATTCAGATTATACGTATTACATACCTACGTGAATTTACCGAAAGTAAGCCATTTATATTACAACAGCATAACCAGCTATTAGTTATTAAGTTAAAAAATAAGACTATATTGGTACTTTCTTTCACAAAAAGTTACCAAAAATAATATAAATGGAACGAGAAAAAGCTTATTGGTTGGCATGGTCAAAAATTTCGGGTATTGGAGCAGTTTCTCTCAAAAAAATTTATTTACATTTTGGCTCGCTTGAAGCGGCTTGGCAGTCAGAAGCGATCGCCTTCGCCGAGATAGATGGTTTAAACAGTAAAGCAGCAACCGCGATCAAAACAGGTAGACACAAAATAGATCCAGAGGCACTGATTACCGAGCACTATCGACAAAATCCTCGGTTTTGGACGCCCGCAGATGATGATTATCCCCGCTTGCTCCTAGAAACCCCTAGTCCTCCGCCTCTGCTATATTATTCGGGGCGAGTCGAACCAAAGGAAAATTCTGGCATCGTACCCCTGATTGGCATCGTGGGAACTCGCAACCCCACGGAATATGGCAAACGCTGGACAAAAAAGATCGCTCAAGGGATAGTCAGACATGGTTTTGGCATCGTTTCGGGCATGGCGGCTGGAGTCGATACGGTGGCTCATTCTGGCTGTTTGGCAGTTAAAGGCAGAACAATCGCCGTTTTGGGTACGGGAGTCGACATAGCATATCCCTACAGCAATCGTTCTCTCTATCAACAACTGCAGCGAGAAGGTTTGATTGTCAGCGAATATGCTGCAGGAACCAAACCAGATCGGGGTCATTTTCCTGCGCGTAATCGTATTATTGCTGGGCTATGTCGGGCAGTCGTCATTATCGAAGCACCCAAACGTTCGGGCGCATTGATTACGGCTCGCTTTGCCAATGACTTTGGTCGAGATGTCTATGTATTACCTGGTTCGCTCGACAATTCTCAATCTATAGGCTGTTTGAATCTACTTAATTCTGGAGCACACGTTATTTTGAGCGTCGAGCATCTGTTGGAAATGCTGGGAACTATGCCCTGCTTGGATTCGGTCTCTTCCCCTCCCCGCAAAACACCAGAGTTAACCGCCAACCTAGCAGAAATTTACGGTTTGTTTGGTCAAGATTCTATTGCCTTAGACGCGATTGTAGAGCAAACTGGCAAAAGCACGGGGGAAATTCTGGCTACTCTATCTCAATTGGAGCTGATGGATCTTGTTGCTCAACTCCCTGGAATGCGATATCAAATTAAAGATTAGCGATCGCCATGCTAATTCTGTAGTCAGCTAAGTTATTTAGCAGGCATTTTAGGGAATGTTATGTATGACAGTTGCTTTATCTCCAACCATAGTTACCAATATGTTTGCATTACGTATCCTTGGGCAACAGTTTTATCCCAATAATCTCGACAGTGCTAGGATTAACCAATTTTCATCTACCAAGGCTTTACTTTATCTTGGTTTAGGAATGGTTGCCCTGGGATATCAGTCACCAGCGATCGCCAAAAAAAGTGATGCCATTCCCCATAATGAGCCAGAAAATAAGGTTTCAGATTCTGCCGCAATCTTGACCGTATCGCTACCACCATTAGAGCTAGAATCAGCCACCAGCAGCAGGAAATCTCATCTCTTATCCCAATCTCATTTAGAACTAAAACAAAACAAGCCCGATGCCACTTTTGTCCGAGATACAGATCTCGATGATGTTCCAGAGCAAATTGTCATCCAGGATTTTAATGTAGTCGGCAGTAGCGTTTTTAGTCAGCAAGAGTTAGCCACCGCCATCAAATCTTACCGCAATCGCCCTCTCACCTTACCAGAGCTTTTTCAGGCAAGAAGCGCGATTACCAAACTATATACCGATAAAGGCTATGTTAACTCGGGTGCTTATATCCCGCCTCAAGAATTAAACGACGGTACGGTGAAAATTGCCGTGCTTGAGGGAAAATTAGAGGGAATCAATGTTTCTGGTACAGATCGCCTAACGCCAAAATATGTTTCTTCGAGAATTGAAGCCGCAGCAGGTCAACCTGTAAATGTAGATTCGTTACTCGCCGCACTACAGCTACTGCGTTTAGATCCTCTCATTAGTAACGTTTCAGCGGAATTATCGGCAGGAATTAGACCAGGAACGAGCTTGCTAGATATTGAGGTAGAAGAAGCAGACGTATTCAATATTTCTACCAGCATTAACAATAAAAAGTCTCCCAGCGTCGGCTCGAATCAGCGTTCAGCTAGCTTCAATCACGGCAATTTATTGGGAATTGGCGATCGCTTTAATTTTACTTTTAGCAACACCAGCGGCAGTAACGGATTCGATTTTTCCTATAGTTTGCCCTTTAATGCTAAAAACGGTACGATTGCTGCTGCTTATGGCAGCAATTCCAACGATGTAGTTGAAGAACCGTTTGTTTCTCAGCTAGATCTAGAATCAGAGTCGCGCTATTTTGAGCTGAGCCTGCGTCAACCTGTGGTACTGCAGCCCAATCGCGAATTTGCCCTGGGCTTGAGCTTTTCTCGCGGTGAAAGCGAGACATTTCTGGATAATAGCGGTATTCCTCTATCTCGCGGTGCGGAGGACGACGGAGAAACCAAAATTAGCGCAATTCGGTTTTTTCAAGAATACGTCAATCGGGATGACAGAAAAGTTTTAGCGTTCCGTTCTCAGTTTAGTTTCGGTCTAGATGTTTTTGATGCTACTAGCAATGACAATGCCCCCGACAGTACTTTTTTTGCCTGGCGCGGACAAAGCCAATGGGTGAGAAAGCTAGATGAGGACTTTTTGTTCTTGTTGAGAGGTGATGTACAAATTGCTGGAGGAGCCTTGGTGCCTTTAGAACAGTTTCGGATTGGCGGGGTAAACAGTGCCAGGGGATATCGCCAAGATCTTAGTCTGGGAGATAGTGGTGTATTTGGTTCTGCCGAACTGCGCATACCGATCCTAAGATTCAGGCAGATTGACGGACTAGTTCAGCTGGCACCTTTTTTTGATATCGGTACGCTTTGGAATACCGATGAGGTAGAAATTGCCAATGCAACATTACCTTCAGTCGGATTAGGTCTAAATCTGGCTATGGGCGATCGCTTTAACGCTCGCTTGGATTGGGGCATCCCTTTAACCGATATCGAAACCGAAGGGGATTCTTTACAAGAAGATGGGGTGCATTTTTCTCTAGACTATGATTTCTTCTAGCTAGCCAGCTAGCTTGTTTGATTAGCGGCGTTAGTGAATGTGTAATGTTATTGCTGTATTTTTTAAAGAAAGCAAGTTGGCTTGTAAAAGCTTAGAGCTTAAAGCTACCCCTGTTAAGGTGAGCGTTTGTACTAATTAAAAGCGATCACATTTGACGAAATAAGAGGATTTTGACTACTTCGTATTCAATATTTCTCCTGTCAAACACATAATGTTTCAAAAGGTAATTCTCCAAG
>JBCDCO010000220.1:0-9395 GCA_039181635.1 Cyanobacteria bacterium P01_G01_bin.19
AGGCATGGTTTTACTGTAGTGAGCATTATTAGAAGCGGTAATAATAAACTCCCCTCCTGCTTGTGTCTGCCGCAAAAAATGCTGGGGAAATGCCGATTCGTAGCAAATAGCAATAATCGCTCTACCAAAAGGGGTGTCGAAGATTTGATCGGGTTTCCCTGCTGCTAAATGAGCTGCTAAAGGAGACAGGCGATCGACTAGCTGACCCAAAACAGATTCAAAAGGAATATATTCACCTAAGGGAACTAGCTTATATTTGTCATATCGACTGTAAGTTTCTCCCGATCCAGTAAGGGTAAAAATGCTGTTGGTGTAGCTGCTGCCATCTCTACCGTTGGCACCAACCCAAGCAGGGACTTGAGCAGTAATTACCGCCTGATAAAAGCTCGATCCATCCAAAATATCCGACCAATAAAAAGGCAGTGCGGTTTCGGGGGTCAAAACTACATCGACTCCTTGCTTGGCTAATCTCCGATAGCCCGAAGTATAACCCGCGATCGCTTTGCGCCAGCCCTCAGAAAATAGCTTGATTTCATTGGGAATATTTCCTTGAATAATACCGACTGTTAAGGGCTGTAAATTATCTTTTGCTATGGGTGTTTGATAAATGTAGTATCCTGCAATATGGCTGATAATTAAAACTATTAAAGGGAAAGAAACAAACAATACTTTGGATTTAAGAACGCTGTTATTTCGCCAATACAAAATAGCTTCAGCCAGCAATCCATTGACAGCAACAATTATCGCCGCGACAGTATTTACTCCCGATATTTTTCCTAGCTGTAAAATAGGTAGATTGTGAGGGCTTTGAGTATAGGCGATCGCTGGCCACCACAGAGGAGTATAGCTCCATAATGTTTCTAAGCCACACCATACACTCGTGCCAAATAAGACAAATAACAAACTAGTTAAAATGCTTTTACCTTTTACTGAGCGACTGAGTAATCCGACCGATAAAGACCAAAAAACAGCTACTCCTGCTCCCCATAAAGTAATAAAAACCCAGCAAAAGAGGGCAATGCCGATACTAGCTAGCCAAGGTACGCCCATCCAAGTCATAGGGTGAACTCCTAAGATCCACGACAAAGCCAAGCCGTCGTAACCGATTCCCCAAGCCAGGGCGATTATAGCAATGTTGCGATAAGACTTCTGCCGTCTGATTAAAATCCAGAGAGGAGTAAGGGCAAACCAAGCCAAATACCAAGCAGCAGCAGGTGCGGGGGCTAATCCCATCAATACTCCAGCCAGAAAAGCGATCGCGCTAGAACCGAGTAAGCTATTTTTTCTTGGAATAATCAACAAACTAATTATCTTTTACTTCTTACTTCTTACTTACCATTACCCCTTCCCTATCCTTAATTCTCGATTTCTTAAATCCTTCCTACTATATTTTTATTCCTTTATCGGTTATCCTTTGTCTGAGATATGGATTTCATTAGCGAGTATTTACAAAGATACCTCGCTTTTGGATAAGCTAGTAAATACATCTAGCTTAGTGGGTGGCAAAGAGAGGAATCGATTGAGCAAGCAAACAACCCTAATAGACCGATTACAAGAGCAAGAGAGTAGACAACCCCACAAAAGGGCGTTTACTTTCTTGGCTGATGGTGAAACCGAAACCGATAGTCTGACATATCGACAGCTAAACCGTAAAGCTAAAGCGATCGCTTCTGTCTTGCAAGGTAAGAATGCTCAAGGACAAAGGGCATTATTACTCTACCAACCAGGGCTAGATTTCATCACGGCTTTTTTAGGATGTTTGTATGCAGGGGCTGTAGCCGTGCCCGTATATCCACCCCGCGCCAATCGCTCGATCGAACGTCTGATGGCAATCGTACGAGATGCTAAAGCTAGTTTTGCCTTAACTACAGAATTGATTCGTGATCGAGTTTCCGACAAATTTGCCAGCGATCGCGCCGCTGAAAAGATTGCGTTTATTGCTACCGATTCTCTTGAAACCAACCTGGCTGGGGATTGGTATTACCCCGACATCACTGCAGATAGCCTGGCTTTTCTACAATATACTAGCGGTTCTACGGGCAAGCCCAAAGGCGTAATGGTCAGTCACGGCAACGTGATGGCAAATTCTGCCACCATTAATCATTGTTTTCAAAATAAACGAGAACATACAGCAGTATCCTGGCTGCCTCCCTATCACGACATGGGTTTGATTGGCTGTATCATCCAGCCAATGTATGTTGGTTTGTCTATGTATTTAATGGCTCCCGTAACCTTTTTGCAGCGCCCCTATCGCTGGTTACAGGCTATTGCTCGCTATGGAGGCGTGACTAATGGGGGTCCTAACTTTGCCTACGATCTTTGCGTCGATCGCGTTACTCCAGAACAAAAAGCCAACTTAGATCTTAGCTGTTGGGAGTTAGCTTTTTCGGGTGCGGAGCCAGTTAGGGCAGAAACCATCGATCGCTTTAGCGAATATTTTCAAGAATGTGGTTTTCGCCGCGAGGCTTTTTATCCTTGCTATGGGATGGCAGAATCTACCTTGATGATTACGGGGGGCAATAAGTACCATTCGCCAGTTACTCGGACATTTGACAATAAAAAAATCGAGCAAAATCTAGCCATACCTGCTGCAGAAAAGGCAAATGAAGTCGTCTTAGTCGGCAGCGGCAAAAATATTCCAGGACAAAAAATTGCGATCGCCAATCCCGACACCCTCAAGCAGTGCGCGGCGGGAGAAATCGGCGAAATTTGGGCAAAAAGTGATAGCGTCGCGCGGGGATACTGGCAAAGATCGGAGTTAAGCAAGCGTAACTTTAACGCAGTGCTAGCCGATACTAACGAGGGAGGATGGCTGCGTACGGGAGACTTGGGCTTTCTCCAAGACGGAGAGCTATTTGTCACGGGAAGATTAAAAGATCTAATTATCATCCACGGACGCAACTATTATCCTCAAGATATCGAGTCTACAGTTGAAGATGCTCACGAAGCGATCAGAATCGGCAACATAGCAGCCTTTGCCCTAGAGGTGGAAGGAAAAGAAAAGTTAGTAGTTACTTCAGAAATCAAGCGCACTCACCTGCGTCAGCTAGATGTGGATGAAGTTACTCAGGCAATCAGAAACGCGATCGCTCGAAACCACGATTTGCAGACTCAGGCGATCGTTTTGCTCAAGACTGGCAGCATCCCCAAAACATCTAGCGGAAAAATTCAACGTCATGCCTGTAAAGCTGGTTATGTGGCAGGAAGTTTGAATAGTGTAGGGGAATATAAATTAAGCCAGGGGAGAGCGAAGAATATCCCCGTGTTTTCACCAGTTACTTCCCACAACTCGAAGCTAGGTCTCAAAAACGAAAAATACCAGCAAATTCAAGCATGGTTAACGGCTAATTTGGCGCGGCGTTTGGGTATAAATGAAACTCAAGTCTATACAGACGAACCCTTTGCCAGTTCTGGTCTGAGTTCAGTTGATGCTGTAAGCTTATCGGCGGATTTAGAAGACTGGTTAGATATCAAACTCTCTCCGACAATAGTCTTTGACTATCCCAACATTAACGAACTTGCGGCTTATTTATCTCAAACTAACAACCAACAACTAACAACTAACAACCAATATGCGAAGCGGTATACCACAAGGGCACAATGTCCTTTAGGACAACTACCAACTAACAACCAACAAGATATTGCCATTATTGGTATGGGCTGTCGTTTCCCTGGGGCAAATGATCCCCAAGAATTTTGGCAACTATTGAAAAATGGGCAAGATGAAATTAGCAAAAGCGATCGCTGGTCGGAAGCTTCCTACGGTGGCTTTATTAATGATGTAGACCGCTTCGATCCGCAGTTTTTTGGCATTACTCCCCGCGAAGCGCAAAGTATCGACCCCCAGCAAAGATTGTTGTTAGAAGTAAGCTGGGCTGCTTTGGAGGATGCAGCCATAGCCAACCGAGATTTGATGGGTAGCAACACAGGTGTTTTTGTTGGCATGAGCAGCAGCGACTATTCTCAGCTACGCTTCCACTATGGTGTAGATGTGGATGCCTATGCGGGAACGGGAAATGCCCATAGCATCGCTGCAAATCGCCTTTCCTACCTATATGACCTAAAGGGTCCTTCAATGGCTGTAGATACCGCTTGTTCTTCTTCTTTGGTGGCAATTCACTTAGCCAGTCAGAGTTTAAAAACGGGGGAATGTGATCGGGCGATCGCAGGAGGGGTTAACTTAATGCTCTCTCCCGAACTGACCCAAACCTTTTCCTTGGCGGGCATGATGGCAAAGGATGGACGTTGCAAGACTTTTGATGCTGATGCCGATGGTTATGTACGGGGAGAAGGCTGTGGGGTAGTAGTTCTCAAGCGATTGACCGATGCGCGACGGGATGGCGATCGCATACTGGCGGTAATTAAGGGTTCGGCAATCAATCAAGATGGCAAAAGCAATGGCTTAACCGCACCAAATGGGCTTTCACAGCAAACAGTGATTCGTCAGGCTTTGGTCAATGCTGGAGTTGAAGCGCGAGAGCTCGGCTATGTCGAATCTCACGGTACGGGTACTTCTTTGGGCGATCCGATTGAGGTAAATTCTCTCAAGGCAGTATTGGGAGAGGAAAAAGAGCAAAGTTGTTACTTGGGTTCTCTTAAAACCAACATAGGGCACTTAGAAGCCGCAGCAGGCGTTGCAGGATTGATTAAGACCGTCCTCTGTTTGCAAAATCGGGCTATCCCACCTAACCTAAATTTCCGAGCTTTAAATCCTTTAATCGATCTTGCCGACACGGGAATTGCCATTCCCCAACAGCTACAGCCTTGGGAAGCCGATCGCAGATATGCGGGAATAAGCTCGTTTGGCTTTGGCGGTACTAATGCTCACATAATTTTAGAGGCAGAGCAAAGACAAAAGGAAACAAAAACAGCGAATATATCTGCCCCAGCCAGACAGCTAGAAATTTTGACCCTTTCAGCTAAAAGCGAAGCTGCTTTAAAAGATTTGGTACTCAGCTACAAAGATTACCTAGCCGAATATCCCACCGCAAATCTTGCTGATATTTGCCATACTGCTCAAGTCGGACGCACTCATTTTGACTATCGTTTGGCGATCGCCTGTGAGTCCAAAGAACAGCTACAGTCGAAACTAGCTCTGTTTACTGCAGGGGAGAAGAAAGCTGGGATTGTTGCTGATAAAACCAGAAAAAATAATCGAGTAGCGTTTTTATTTACTGGGCAGGGTTCGCAATATGTCAACATGGGCTATCAGCTTTATCAAACCCAGCCAGTTTTTAAACAGGCGTTGGATAGATGTGCGGAAATTTTAGATGGCTACCTAGAAAAGCCCCTACTCGAAGCTTTATATCCAGAATTATCTACTGCTAATCCCTCTTCTTTGGATGAAACCGTATATACTCAACCTGCTATCTTTGCTTTAGAATATGCTTTGGCGCAGATGTGGATGAGCTGGGGTATTTTGCCCAGTGCGCTGATCGGTCATAGTGTTGGTGAATATGTAGCTGCCACCGTTGCTGGGGTATTTAGTTTAGAAGATGGCTTAAAGCTAGTTGCCACCAGAGGAAAGCTAATGCAGAGTTTGTCCCACGAGGGGGAAATGCATGCAGTGTTTGCGAGCGAAGTAGAAGTCGAGCGGGTCATCCAGCCTCTTCAAGCAAAAGTTGCGATCGCTGCGATCAACACGGCTCAAAGTATTGTTATTTCTGGTGATAAAGCAGCAGTTCGCCAGGCGATCAAGAAGTTTACAGTAAACAAAATTAAGACTCAACAGTTAAAGGTTTCCCATGCTTTTCATTCTCCTTTAATGCAGCCCATTTTGGCAGAATTTCAGCAGGTTGCCGAGTCGATAGAATATCATTCGCCCCAGATCGAACTGATCTCTAACGTTACAGGAGAAATTGCTACCGATTCGACGATTGATGCTGAGTACTGGGTAAACCACGTCGTTGCACCCGTAAGGTTTGCCGCTGGAATGGAGACTCTACAGCAAAAAAACTGTAATATCTTCTTAGAAATAGGTTCAAAACCCATTTTGTTAGGTATGGGTCGTTCTGCTTTATCAAACAGTAAAAAATCCGATCGCGAGTGGCTGCCCAGTTTGCGTCCGAGAAAGCAAGACTGGCAACAAATTATTAACAGCTTATCTGTCTTATATGCCAGGGGATTAGACCTTGATTGGCAAAGTTTTGCATCGGCAAACAATAGTCAAAAAATTGCTTTGCCTACCTATCCTTTCCAAAGACAAAGCTATTGGTTGACTCCCAAGCAGGCATCTAACCAAAAAACAGAGGTTTTCGCACCATCGCGATCGCAGTCAGAATTAAAACCCGATTTTTATCGAGTAAACTGGCAGCTAAAATCGAACAATATAGTATTGGAAACCGACAATCGAGCAGCCACAAAGCCATGGCTGATTATTGAGGATTGTGATGGCTTGGGAACGCAGCTAGCAAGCCAATTAAAATCAGAAAACTGTTTACTGGTAAATCACAAAAATTTGACCAGTGACTATTTAAGCCAATTATTAAAGCAACATAAAGATATACAGCGTGTGATTTATTTGGCAGGCTTAGAACAGATAGAGTTGCCAGATATCAATCACATTAATAACTATCAACGGCTACACTGCACCAATATTCTCAATCTTCTTCAGTCGCTATATGCCGAGAGTATAAATGCACCAGTGTGGTTGGCAACCAGAGGCTGTCAATCAATCGATGAAAAGCTAACGCCAGATAGCATTGCTGCTAGCTGCTTGTGGGGTTGGGCTAATGCGATCTCCATGGAACACCCAGAATTATGGGGCGGCATTATCGATCTAAGTCAAGAACCGAGCATTAACGAACAAAATAATTTATTTGCCATAGTTGCTAGTCCAAAAGAGAAAGAAGATCGCTTTGTTCTGCGCCAAGACAAAGTATATGTTTCTCGTTTACATCGGATAGAAGAATTAACGGCAAACAAAACTTTAACCATCAGTTCTAAAGGCTCTTATTTAATTACTGGTGGGTTGGGCTCATTAGGTTTGCAAATTGCTCGATGGCTGGTAGAAAAAGGAGCCAAAAATCTGATTTTATTGGGTAGAAGCGAACCCAATAAAAATGCTCGGACAATAATCAATAAACTAGAACTACAGGGAGTTATAGTTGAGACTATCTTAGCAGATATAACTGACTACGACGTCTTGGAAAGCGCGATTTCTCCATCAGCCATCAAGGGCATTATTCACGCTGCGGGAGTACTCGATGATGGTTTGATTCAGGGACAAACCTGGAATAGATTTAATCAAGTTATAGCTCCCAAAGTTACTGGTGCGTGGAATCTACATCGATTAACCAAATCTATCGATCTAGACTTCTTTGTTTTGTTCTCCTCCGTCGCCTCCCTAATTGGTTCTCCTGGACAAAGCAACTACACCGTAGCCAATGCAGGCTTAGATGCGATCGCTTGCTATCGTCGCAGCCAAGATTTGCCCGCAACCAGCATTAATTGGGGTGCTTGGGGAGAAAGCGGCATGGCAGTTAATCAAGGCTTTAAAATTAAAGGATTGAATTTGATTCCTCCCCAGGCTGGCTTGGATGCCTTAGTAAAAGTATTAAGCAGTAATTTACCTCGGGTTGGGATAGTAGATGCCGACTGGCAGGAGTTAAGTCAGAAGTTCTCGGCTTTGCAGGAATCTAATTACTTTGCAGAATTAGTGACCCAATCGGACTCCAGAGATAATTCAACCAGCAACAGGCAAATTTTAGCCGAATTGCTGGCTCTAGAAGGAGAAAAACGCACTGAGTATCTAACTAAATATCTGCAAAGAGCGATCGCCGAGATTCTTCAGATCGAAGTCTCCAATTTGTCTGTAGAAGCAAGTCTGCTAGACATTGGCATGGACTCATTGATGGTCATGGAAGCCATCAATCAATTAAAAGCCGATTTACAGCTAATTCTCTATCCCAGGGAATTTTACGAACATCCCCAAATAGCTTCTCTGGCAAAATATTTAGCAGAAGAACTGGCTAAGACTCACCAAGAAACTGACAAAAAAGAGCCTAAAGCAGTTATCGGTAATAATTCTGTAGGAGTAACTAGCAAGTTATCTCCGGCAGCCTTTATTCTTTCCAGTCCTCGTTCTGGTTCTACCCTATTGCGGGTAATGTTAGCAGGACACCCTCAACTGTCATCTCCCCCCGAACTGCATCTTCTGCCTTTTGAGACTATGGCAGAGAGAGAATCCGAGCTAGGGGTTTCTCAGTTAGGAGAAGGCTTAAAAAGGGCGTTTATGGCGTTAAAAAACATCAGTGCGGCAGAAAGCCAAGCTCTAGTTGAAAGCTTGATTGAAGAAAATCTGTCTGTGGCCCAGGTATATCAAATGTTGCAGCAGCTAGCAGGCGATCGCCTATTGTTGGATAAGTCTCCTACCTATGCCAGCCAACGAGAAACCCTGGACAATGCCGAGAAAATCTTCGATCGCCCCAAGTATATCCATTTGGTACGCCATCCCTACTCGGTAATCGAGTCTTTTACGCGGATGCGGATGGATAAACTGGTGGGTTCGGGAGAAAACGATCCCTACGCCATGGCAGAATTAATCTGGCGTAACAGCAATCAAAATATTCTCAACTTTGCTGAGGACATCGCTCCAGAACGCTATCATTTGGTGTACTACGAAGATTTAGTCAGCCATCCCCGTCAAGTCATGGCTGGGATCTGCCAGTTCTTGGAAGTACCCTTCGATGAAGCAGTGTTAACTCCCTATCAAGGCGATCGCATGACTGATGGCGTGAGCAGTTCGGCGATGTCTGTTGGCGATCCTAATTTTCTCGCTCGCCAAACCATTGACGCCAAGTTAGCAGAGGCTTGGCGCGAAATCGAGTTACCCAATCCTCTGGGTACCTATACCAAACAGCTAGCCCAACAGCTTGAATACGAGCTAACAGAAGAGTCCCAAGATGGCATTCTGCCCATGCAGGAAACCCTAATCAATATTAGGGGCTTGAAAATCTGTCTCTGTACCTGGGGACCCGAAGAAGGTCCTTTAGTGCTGTGTCTACACGGTATTTTAGAACAGGGAGCAGCTTGGTCGGAGGTAGCGATCGACCTAGCGCAAAAAGGCTACCGAGTGATCGCCCCAGATTTGCGCGGACACGGTAGGAGCGATCGCGTTGGTAGGGGAGGATCTTATAACCTGATTGACTTTTTGGGAGATATAGATGCTATTGTCGAGAATCTGGCAGGAAAAGCCTTTATTCTAGTCGGTCATTCACTTGGTTCCGTATTGGGAGCAATTTTTGCCACCATTAGACCTCAAAGAATCAAAAACATTGTCTTGGTAGAGACTATTCTACCTACCGCCAACGAAGATGAAGATCCGACAGCTAGTTTGACTAACCAGCTAGATCGCATGGCTGCACCCCCAGAGCATCCAGTTTTTCCCGATGTAA
>JBCDCO010000221.1:0-9347 GCA_039181635.1 Cyanobacteria bacterium P01_G01_bin.19
AAATTCTAAATTGCGACAATAATAATATTTTCTTAACGAAAGAATCAGGAATTCAGACCTTTAAAAACTAAAGAGTTACACAATTTTTAAGTTTTTATCGTTCCGTCGAGCTCACGTTGACCAAGTTTGACGTGACTAAACACAAACATAAGACACAACCGCCCTTAGATGAGTCTGATTAGAATCCAACTCAAACCAAAGACGGCTTATGCTTTACTGTTTACCCAAAGCTGATTTTGTTCTGATAAATTAGAACAAGCCCAAAGTTAGAGACTCATCAATGGGAAAGGTTGCTCCGATGCCCAACCAGATAGTTACCAAAGTACCAAACAAGAACACTGTAGTAGCTACAGGACGACGGAATGGGTTTTGGAACTTGTTAACACTTTCAATGAAAGGAATTAACATCAATCCTAAAGGTACTGCTGTTTGTGCGGCAATGCCTAAAAGTTTACTGGGAACTACACGCAAGATTTGGAATACTGGATATAAGTACCACTCAGGTAAAATTTCTAGAGGAGTAGCGAAAGGATTAGCAGGTTCGCCTACAATTGCAGGGTCTAGCACTGCCAAGCTCACAACTAAGCCAATTGTTCCCAAAATTACTACAGGGAAGATATATAACAAATCGTTGGGCCAAGCGGGTTCACCATAGTAGTTGTGACCCATACCTTGAGCCAACTTAGCTCGCAAAGCTGGGTCGCTTAAATCGGGCTTTTTCAAAGTTGACATAATTTTCTCCTAATTTTTCTTTGAATTAGATAGTTAGATAAGCAAAGATGATTGCCGTTATTGCCGTCTAAAAATACTCAGACTAGGGCACACATTTATCATTGCGGATAACTACGGTATAAGTGCTTAATTGGATAAAAATATTTACTTTTTATTCCACTCAATAACATTTCTAACAAAATCTGCCCAGGAGCAACAATATAGCTGCTACGCTTGGCAGACCTGTTTTTCGAGTCAGTTTACAAGGGACCAGAAATACCTTGTTTGCGAATCATCAAAAAGTGCAACAGCATAAATACTGCGATCAACCAAGGTAGAACGAAAGTATGCAAGCTGTAAAAGCGAGTTAGGGTAGCCTGACCTACGCTAGCACCACCTCTCAAAAGTTCCACCATTTGATCTCCCACAACGGGAATAGCTGCAGGTACGCCTGACACGATTTTAACCGCCCAGTAACCTACCTGATCCCAAGGAAGAGAATATCCAGTTACACCAAAGCTTACAGTAATTACTGCCATAGTTACGCCAGTGATCCAAGTCAACTCACGAGGCTTTTTGAAACCGCCAGTAAGATAGACGCGGAAAACGTGCAGGATCATCATCAAAACCATCATGCTAGCTGACCAGCGATGAATGGAACGAATTAACCAGCCGAAGCTAACTTCGTTCATGATGTACTCAACGGAGGTAAATGCCTCAGATACGTTGGGCTTGTAATAGAAAGTCATGCAAAATCCAGTTGCAAACTGAATTAGAAAGCAGACTAGCGTGATACCGCCCAAGCAATAGAAAATATTTACATGAGGGGGTACATACTTGCTGGTGATGTCATCTGAAATTGCTTGAAGTTCGAGACGCTCATCAAACCATTGGAAAGTTTTTGAATCAGTTACTTGTTTAGAAAACATGAAGCCTTATGAATTAGCTAACAAAAAATAGTTATGGATGACTTTACCAAAATAGCTTGCTTAAGGTTTTCAACTGCTTCGATGTTGAAGCCGTGAGAGCCAATGCAAAACTCAGGTAGATAGGTGTCGCTTATTATAAAAGCTTATCTGCTCTTAGACAGAAGACACTCGAATCTTATATGTGTTTATGTTCTGTTTGAGTCCGTAGGTTACCTTAGCTTTTGATGGCTAAAATACCTTTAAAAAATGTAACATAGCATTAAGCTATGAATTCTTTATTCGATGTCTTATTATACTTCATATTTATCTCGGGTTCGCTGATATTCTGGGAAAAAAGACTGGATTATGAATATAGTCAGAAAACTGGCAGTACTGTTTTTACGTAACAATTAATTAAGAATCTCTAAATTAGAATAATCTAAGCTGTTGACCTACAAGTATATTTTTCTCATGCTCAAGAAAGCTCTTTCGATTGCCCTACTAGTTCTATTTTGCTGCATCTCATCTCTTGTGTGTTATGTCCCCGATGCTCAAGCTTTTACAGAGGAGCAAAAGCTTTTGTTGCAGTCCTGGCGAATTGTCAATCAGTCTTATCTGGATGAAACATTTAATCACCAGAATTGGTGGAGACTAAGAGAAAAATATGTCAAAAAGCCTTTGCGCGATCGAGAAGAGACTTACGCTGTGATTGAGGAAATGCTAGCCAGTTTGGACGATCCTTTTACCAGATTACTGAGACCAGAGCAGTATCGCAGTCTGCAGGTCAACACTTCTGGGGAGCTTTCTGGTGTAGGGTTACAGATCGGCATCAATCCTAAAACCAAACTAATTGAGGTTATTTCGCCATTGGCAGGATCTCCAGCAGAAGCTGCAGGAATTGAGCCTAGAGATAGTATTTTAGAAATTGATGGAGTAGATACTAAGACCATCACTCTGGATGAAGCTGCGGCAAAAATGCGCGGCAAAATTGGTACAAAAGTTTCATTACGAGTTCAGTCTGGTCGAGATGATGATACGCAACCTCGCAATGTAGAAATAACACGCGATCGCATTTCTTTAAATCCTGTATATACAGCACTCGATACCAGTACAGAGCAAAAAGTTGGCTATGTTCGTCTCAATCAATTTAGTGCCAATGCAGCCAAAGAAATTGCCCATGGAGTAGCAAATCTAGAAAAAAAGGGAGCGGAGGCTTATATTCTAGATTTACGTAATAATCCTGGAGGACTATTGCAAGCTGGAGTTGAGATTGCGCGGATGTGGCTAGATGATGGCACTATTGTTTACACAGTTAACCGCCAGGGTGCTTTGGGTAGCTTTGATTCCAATAGCGAGATTTTAACTGACGACCCTTTGGTCGTGCTAGTCAATCAGGGCACCGCCAGTGCCAGTGAAATTTTAGCTGGGGCTTTGCAGGATAACGAAAGAGCCTTGTTAGTAGGAGAAAAAACTTTTGGTAAGGGATTAATTCAATCTTTATTTGAGTTGCCCGATGGTTCTGGTTTGGCGGTAACTGTAGCTAAATATGAAACTCCTAACCATACTGACATCAATAAGCTCGGAATTATGCCTGATGATGTAATTTCGCAAAAACCGATTACCTACGCTCAAATTGCTACTGATGCAGACGAGCAATATCAAGAAGCCTTAAAAGTAGTAACTTCCAAAGACAATATTTTAGCTTTAAGCTCCAAGCTTTAGAATTGAAATTTATTGGAGCTTGATGTGGTGAGCAACGATTGATTCTCAAAACGAGAATTTGTACTGGCTGTTCTATGCTCACCCTACAGGCGATCGCTCAAACACAATCCCAGTCATAAAAAATCTGAGAAACCAAATGTCGACAATTTCGTAAAGTTACTTGAGTTTGCCACTGAATGCCAATTTTTAGTGGCTGGCGAAATTTGTCTCGTTCTTCTTCGCTTAAAGTTTGAAGCCGTTGATAAATTTTGCTCAGTCCTTCATAGATAAAAGTTTTACCGTTGACAAGCGATCGCATTTGTTCGCCATTAATCATAAGGCGATCGCGCACCTGCTGAGGTGATTCCTCGCGAAAACCAGTTAACTTTGCAAACCAGTCCATAGAAGTTTTTCCAACTAAATTTTTAATTAAACGTTCGAGCAATATATTTATCTCTATTTTCTTCGTGAATTGGCTGGCTGAAATATTTTCAGCACAATCGGGAATATGAGATAATCCAAATTTAGATATTACCGATTTTTTTAATAAAGACAATTAATAAAAATGTTTAACTTTACAGGAGAAAGACCTAATAATCTGGGCGTAAACAATGGCAAGCTAGCTGCTTGTCCTGGTACTCCTAACTGCGTCAACAGTCAAAGTGATGGCGGCAAAGAAAAGATCGAACCCCTACCAGCAGTATCTATCGCCGAGATTAAAGGAGTGGTTGAAGGTATGGAAAGGACTACCATTATCGAAGAGACAGATAATTATCTCTACGCAGAATTTAAAAGCAAACTCATGGGTTTTGTAGACGATGTTGAGTTTTACCTCGATTCAGCCGCAAACGTAGTTCACGTGCGTTCTGCTTCTAGGTTAGGTCAGTCTGATGCGGGAGTAAATCGCAAGCGAGTTGAAGAAATTAGAAGCAAACTCAAATAAATACGCCGAGTATTGGAAAATATAATTTGAGAACTATATATATATGGGTTAACTTAGTTTGACCCTTTTTTGTTTTATTTCAACCAGCGCTATTTTTTTTGCTCTCTACATAGAAATTAATTTTAAATTATCCGCTATTAAAATTATGCCTACTACAGCCTCTAGCAGTAAATCGCCTCTTGCTGCAATTCTGATCGAAAAACTCAATGCAGGTGACAGCTTAACTGATGCCGATTACAGCAATCAAGATCTGTATGCGATCGCTCTCAATCAGGCAAATCTAGCAGGAATTAATTTTGCCTATAGTGTTTTGACTAATGCCGACCTTATTGATGCGAATTTGACGGGTGCTAATTTAATCAATACAGATCTAAGAGGAGCCAATCTCACAGGAGCCAATCTCACAGGAGCCAATCTCACAGGCGCGTATTTAAGCCGTGCCGATCTGCGCCAGGCAAATTTGACTGATGCGAATTTAGAGGATGCTAAGTTTCAGCTCGCAATTTACGATCGCGATACAGTTTTTCCTGAAGGCTTTAACTATAAAAGTAGTGGTGCAGTGGGACCTGCTGCCAACCTCACAGGGGCTTTTTTGAATACGGCTAACCTGCGACGGGTAGATTTGACGGGTGCGAGAATGATCGGTGCTTATCTTAGCGGCGCAGATTTAACGGGAGCGATTCTAGATGATGTTTCCTTTAGCGGGGCGAACTTACAAAAAGCAATTTTAACGGGGGCAAGTTTGCGCGGTGCTCGCCTGGGCAATGCAGAACTTAAAGGAGTCGATTTTCGCGCCGCAGATTTTACTGGAGCAAGCTTAGACAATATTCAAAACGTTGCTGGTGCAGATTTTAGTATGGCTGTTGGTTTAGATGATGCAGCAAGGGCAGCTATATTAAAATTTTCGGCACAGGATTTGACTACTTGGAATGCCTACACCCGTTGCAATACCAAGGATAGTCTAGAGATTAAGTCCTGAACAGTAAAGCAACCGTAGGAAGTTAAACAATACGTTGCCTGTTTGATTGACACATGCTAGAGAATGACCTGCAAAATTAGCGAGGAGGAAGAATTAACTGTCTTCTTAGTCGGTCTTGTTTTTGCTCTCTTCTAATTTCGTTTCTTTGATAAACTCGCTCTCGATCTTGTCTTCTGCGTTCCCGACGATCTTCGAGCCGTTGTTGTTGCTGGTTTCTCCACTGACGTTGTTGTTGACTCCACTCTTGTCGGTACTCTTCTCTAAACCCTTCTTGTTTCTTTCTTAGCTGTTGCCGTTGCTGTTCTAGTCTTTGATTTCTTTGTTGTCTGGGTACTCGATCTAGCAAAGGTAGGGGTTCGCTGCGAGCTAGAGTTTCGGCGATCGCAACGCTGGCATTCAAGCGAGATGAAACTGGACCACTAATGCAAGCAGATACCAATAAGATCGAGAAGATTTTCTCAGTCGACCGAATCAACTCATTATCAAACATTTTCTTCGGATTGATGATGTTCTATCCATTCTAATAAAACAGGATTGACTATTTCAGGCGCTTCATCTTGAGGACAGTGACCAAGCCCTTCAAGGGGAATAAACCGATCCACAGTCGGTATTTGTGCCAGTTCTCGACCCATTGCTACGGGTTCCCAAGGGTCTTCAGTACCCCATAACAAAACGGTAGGGCATTTGAGAGCGGGAAGCAAATCTTCTGGTAAAGGTCCTTGAGAATAGCGCGTAAAAGCCAGAAAAACGTCCGCTGCTCCTTTATCCTTAGCTGGAGTCATTAAAATATCGATTAGTTCGTCGGTAACTGCCTCTGGGCGACGGTAAGCCTGGAGCAGAATATTACGAACTACCTTTGGTTTGGCAATCTGCTTAAAGAAAAAACTGCCAATATTTTTGTTACCTAACACCTGCTGCATGACCATCGAGCCATAGTTACGATACCAGGGTAAAGTCACTCTTTTGCGGTCGTGTAAAAGTCTAATCGAACAGTTAATTGCTGCTACTCCCAGTGCCAATTCTGGATGGTCTACTGCTGCCTGCATCACTACGATACAGCCAATAGAATTACCGATCAAAAAAGCAGGGGAGCCAACTATTTCGCGACAAAAATCTGCCAGTTGTTCTCCCCAAGTTTCAAAAGTATAGTCAATTTCTGTTCCAGGTTCGGGTTTATCAGAGCCGCCAAAACCGATTAAATCGATCGCATAGCAACGGCAGGATTTCCCCAGTACGGGTAAATTTTTGCGCCAGTGTCCCCAAGATGCACCAAAACCATGAACCAAAACTACCGCAGTACCAGTTTCTCCTACTTGCTGATAGGCGATCTTGTGTCCCTGCCAATTCCAGGTTTTAGGAGTTTGGTTAATGGCGATCGCAGATGTCATATTTATAACTTTTTTGAACTTTTGTATCTTTACTACTTAATTTTAGTGCTAATCGAGCTTAATAATCTCGGTATGGCAAGTTAATCGACCTAAACTTAAAATCATTATGAGGTCTAATATCGATTCCAATTTTGTCTATCCCAATTTTTTATCTGCTGCTGGCGCGGTATGTCAGAGTTGGTGCGAACAGCAGGGGTACAGCGACTGCTTTTACAAACATGGTAGCTGGTGGGCGTTTCCTCTTAATGGCGTGATTCCCGTAAAAATTCATGAGATTATCGATCTTTCTCATACCAAAGCTCAAAGAGTAAAAGTAAGGTATTATTCCACCGCACTGTCTATTGCTTTGCTGCCTGACGGTTGCATTGCACCCCACAATCACCCTGAAATATAGTCATCCTGAATTTTTTTATTTCTCATTCTTCATTCCTGAAAAATGTTATCCAAGCAGTTTATTGGTTCGGAAGCACAAACAACTTATGAAGAAGCGAAAGTTGTTATTTTACCTATACCCTTTGAACGAACCACTACCTATCGTAAAGGTTGTCAGTATGGCGCAGCAGCAATTATCGAAGCCTCAAACCAGTTGGAAGCCTATGACATCGAATTAAAGCAAGAAACTTGCCATTCGGTTGGCATTCACACGGTAAATGTGATCGCCAGTACAATTAAAAATCCTCAACTTTCTCCCGAGGAAATGATCTCAATCACCAGTAACAGAGTATCGGAATTGATTGCCGATAGTAAGTTTACAATCGCTTTGGGCGGAGAACACAGCATCACGGCAGGAGTTGTCCAAGCTTATCAGCAAAACTCGACCGAGCGATTTACCGTAGTTCAAATCGACGCTCATGGAGATATGCGCCATAGCTATGAAGGTTCGATCTATAATCATGCCTGTGTCATGCGCCGAGTCCTCGATTTAGGTTTGCCTACCCTTCCTGTTGGTATTCGCAGTATCTGTTTAGAGGAAGCCGAGTTAATCGAACAAAAACAAATTCCTGTTGTTTGGGCAAAAGATCTCTACCAAAATTCAGACTGGATCGAAAAAGCGATCGCTCAGATCGCTACTGAAAAAGTGTTCATTACCTTTGACTTGGATGGTTTAAATCCTGCTTTTATGCCTGGAGTTGGTACTCCAGAGCCTGGGGGATTGAATTGGTACGAGACAATTAAATTTCTCAAAGCTCTTTTTTCTCAGCGTCAGGTAATCGGCTGCGACGTGATGGAGCTAGCTCCAACCCAAGATTCGGTAGTGTCGGAATTTATCGCAGCAAAATTAGTCTACAAACTAGCAGGCTACTCTCAGCTAATTTAGACGCTAGATACTGAACTTAATATTTAGGAAAGAAGAGCAATACATTCAATTTCTACCAGCACGTCTTTGGGCAAGCGAGCCACTTCCACACAGGCTCTTGCTGGTGCTGTCGCTTCATCAAAATATTTTGCGTATACTTCGTTCATAGCGGCAAAATTAGCCAAATCTGAAAGAAAAACGCTCGTCTTAACTACATTGCTCCAATTTGTTCCCGCTTCTGTCAACACTGCTTCGATATTTGTCATTACCTGCTTGGTTTGAGCTTGAATATCGCCCTCGCCTACAATAGTTGCAGATTGAGGATCGAGAGGAATTTGTCCTGCAATAAACAGCATTTCACCAGAGGCAGCGATCGCTTGATTGTAAGGACCTACAGGTGATGGCGCTTGGTCGGTGCGAATAACTTTTTTAGACATAAGAATTTAAAACTAATCCCAAAATCAACAACAACGAACTGGAAAGATATAGATTGACGGCAATAAATTTACTGTTGCTTACTTTATCGGGAACATCGTGATTTTGATTGACGCGATCAATCAACCGATAAGCAAACGGCAAGCTACCAAATACTAATAAGCTCATAAGAGGCAGGGTTTTGACCGCAATTAAAATTGCCGTCACCAAATATATACTTATCGTCACACCAGCTAGTACTTTGGCACCAACCTTTGTACCCAGACGAACTATCGGCGATCGCTTTCCTGCTGCCAAATCGTCTTTTACCTGGTGAAAATGAGAACAAAAAAGAATAATCGAAGTACTGATACCGATGATGCTAGAAATTGCCAAACACTTACCAGAAAACCCTTGAGTTTGAGCATAATAAGCTGCTGATACCGCTCCTGGACCAAAGGTAAAAAAGCAAATTATCTCTCCCAGACCCAAATATCCTAGCCTAAAGGGGGGACCTTGATAGGTATAACCCAAAAAACAACAAAGCAAGATTAAACCCAATACAGTTCCGTCTTGTTGCCACCAAGATAGAGCCAATATACCGCCTATACCCAGACTCAAACAAAGATTAGCCACCCAGAAAACCAAGGATTTGTTGCCCGTTAGATTGACCACAGAATGTTGTTTATTTACGTCAATCCCTGTTTCCGAATCGAAAACATCGTTACTCAAATTAAGCCAAGCAATAATTAAAATTGCCGAGCCCAAAAAAGTAAAAAATACTTGGGGTTGAAAAATGCCAGTTTGAAAAAAAGCTATAGCTGTACCAGTTGCAATGGGAACGATCGCTACGCTGTAGATTGGCGGTTTGATGGCAGCAAGCCACAAATTCTGATTTTCTTTACTTATTTGCTTGGTAGTCATGAAGACAGGACAGAGAGTCGATAGTTATGACTGTGCCGTTATTAATTACGACCTCTTGTACCCTATCAGTTATAGTGAATGC
>JBCDCO010000222.1:0-9329 GCA_039181635.1 Cyanobacteria bacterium P01_G01_bin.19
CTTTTTTTTTTGTTTCTAGACAACTTATGCTTCTCTTGATAAAAAGCAATTTTGAATTGTCTAACGAAATTATGATAGTTACGGTTATTTTTGGTGACAGCTTATGCTTCCATTTACGACAGCTTATGGTTCAAGTGACACTAGGAAAAGATTCAGAGACACCAAAGTAATCATCCAAAACATGAAGTAACGTAATTCATGAGACTGAGGAAAATTAGCTGGTATAAAAGATATTGATAAAATTGTAGCCAGCGCAACCCTAGCGTCATTAGTTTTTTTAGAAAAACGCTTTTCTTTTGATAGTTGTTCGTTAATACTTAGTCCAGCAAGTAGTAATAAATTAAAAGCTACATACGCACCAAAAAAGCCACCTCCCCGTCCTAGTAGTTTTGGATTGCCACTCCTATTAAACTGATCGGCAGACCATTGAGGAGTGTTGATTTCAAAAATAGACCGTAACCATTTTTGAGGACGATTACCTTGGCTGTAGGTTTGAGGAACCAATTTATGGTTTAGTACTATTCCCACTATCTCGATTTTAATTGGGTAAAAAGGATTACCATAAAAAGCTACATTTTTAATTGGCGTAACAAAGATTAAACTCAAAGCAAGTATTGTTATGGGAATAGTTTGCCATAGTTTTCTGTTTGTTTTTATAGTATTTTTAAAATAAAGCCAAATCAATCTAACTCCAATGGCTAGTGTTAAAACAAAAACTAAGGGTTGAAGTTGGGGTTTAATATTAGCGGCAGAAGCAGCTCCTAAAAAAGCCACGAATAGATCTTTTTTCTGTGGAGAACTAGTTTGTCGTAAAAATAAATACCCCATCATCACTAATACCGAAACCCCGATATTTCCAGGTAAATCGACAAAACTAGTAGGAGCATGGGTAATTACAGCGGGAATAGTCAACAAGGCGATCGCCGATAAATATAGTGGAATTTTAAAATAAAATCTTAAGAAAACAAAATAAATGATTAAACTTAAATAACCTACCAAATTAGCTGCTTGAATCCTTCCAGTAAGCTTCCAAAGCAATCCCTGAAAAAAGTGTGCTAGGAGAGGAAAACCGTCATAGCGAAACTCAATTTTACTTTCAGAGGCAAAAGAATCTACGGGAATTATGCCCCAAATCCTTGCAGCAAAAGGTAGATGATACCAGCCCACATCATAGTTGGTATCCATATCGATAATTGCCTTAAGAAAGATAGATATAAGTAAAGCCAGAGCAATTAAACTCAAAAAAATATCTATCTTATCCAGATTTTTGTTCTGCATTCGGATTTATATTCTGGTGTCGGTATTAAAGTATTGAAGCTTAAGAGTGTCAAACAGTAGAAAATGTTATGTTGCGATCTGAGGAAAATGATTTATTCAGAGTCTGTTGTGCCGTATTCTTCTTCCAAAACTCGAAGAAGTTTATCTTCTAAAGGAGTTAAATGAGGATTGTCCAACTTAGCTAAACCTTCAAGAATCCAAAGAGCAGCCTTGTCTAATTTTTCTGTTTGATGGAGTTTAGTCATGCGAACTCCAACATCTTCTATGGCTTGATATTCTTTTTCATCAAAATCTTTGGATTCTAGGTTATCTACAGGTACAGTTAGTTGGTTATTCCAGGTGTTGACCACACAAAAGCGATCGCCTACCTCTTCAACAATACACCAACTGCCTCCTTTTCCTTTGAGCTTGCTGTTACCCCGAACTACAATACGGCAGACTTCTCCCTCGGTAAAGGGGTTGAATTGAGTGTCATCTTCAGCTAAGTACAAATTAACTGCTTCAGTGACTATAGAACTAGAAGGAATTTTACCATCGGCTAAAGCGATCGCCATTTGCCAAACTTCTACTTGAGCATCTGCTTCTAATTTGGCTTTAACGATAGGTCTTAATTGTCGTTGGCGAGTCGGTAGTATTGGTTGAGAAGAGTCGAGGAGGATGTTTCCATCGTTCCCCTCTCGTCCGAAACCGTGCGTGATAGTTTCCCATCACACGGCTACTCAAATGTATCCACTTTGTCATTAACTGACTTCTCAGCTTTCAACCAAAACAGGGATGTCATTTATCCAGGTGAATTTGACCTTCGACCATTCAAGAAATAATTCCTTGATGAAGTCTGAGGCTCTTTTATCTCTGATTTTGGCAAGGTCGATTGCTGTTTTTTCGTTGTGACATTTTCCACCGTGTAGTAATTGGTAGTTGGAGAACTCATTCTTGCCACCTAATGCGGTAGCTAAAATGTGGTCTTTTTCTAACAAATCTCCATTACGGAAGTAAAGTCCGCACCAGTTACATTTCCCTTTTTGCTTTTTAAGCAGCAAGGCTTTGTTGTTGGGTAGTTCTGGGTTTCTACCCATTCTGGTACTCCAGTAAACTAGGTCGCCGTCATACGGACTTTTGCCGCCTCTCACTTTTACAAATTTATTTGAACTACAACTAAATTCATCGTGAGTGAGTAGAATAAGGGGGTTCGCTCCCTTGGTGGCGAATACCCAGTTTCTTTTCCCGATTTTTCGATAATACTCTTGATAAAATCCTTTGAGTCCTTTCTTTTTGAATCGGTAAACTCCTAAAGCTCTTAATTTCTGGAAGATAAGTTTATCTTGCTTTGAAAATGTTCTTGTTACTTTGGCATCACTGAAGCTAAAGTAGTTGCACCATCCCCTAATGATTGGGTTTAGCTCATTGATTAGGTCAATTTGCGAAGAATGCTTATGCTTCTTAATGGCTGTCTTTATGCTTTGTTGATGCTTTCTACAAGAATGTTTAGAGGGTTTGATAAGTGTAACAAAACCCAGTTTTCGACCTTGAGGGTTGGTTGCAGATTTGTGTCTGCCGACAGGATATTGTCGAATGTTATATCCAAGAAAGTCGAAACCTGCTATCCCATCTTCGCTTTGCTCAGGGATTAGAGTGTGGGCGATTCGGGTTTTTTCGGGTTTTAGTTCTAAGCCAATGTCAGTTAACCATTTGGAAATTAATTCCTGACACTTCTGGATTACCTCCAAGTCTTTGTGTATGACCAAAAAGTCATCGGCATATCTTATAAATGTTAGAGATTTAACTCTACAGGATTTACTGAGTAACTTATAAGGAGGATGATCCCGTCTTATTTTAGTATTCTCAATATATCCGTTTAACATCTTCTGTATGCCATGAAGGGCTATATTCGCTAAAAGCGGACTAATGACCCCTTCCTGTGGTGTTCCATCGGTGACAGCCGTGAATATTCCTCGATCGATTACCCCAGATTTTAACCAAGACTTTATTTGTCTTCTGATTCTTCCGTTGTAATTGATTTTATTCAGTAGGGCTGTATGGTTGATACGGTCAAAACACCTAGCTATATCAGCGTCAAGCACATATTTGGCTTTGCCTTGGATAGCATCTTTAATGTGTCTGATTGCATCATGACCTGACCTTCCTGGTCTGAATCCGTATGATGTAGCTTCAAAGGTCGCTTCCCATTCTGGTTCGAGAGCAGCTTTAACTACCCCTTGTAAAGCGCGGTCGTACATTGTGGGTATTCCTAATGGACGTTTTTCTTCTGCTTGGTGCGCGTTCCCTTGCGCCAATCGCTGGAGCGATTCGCCAGCTTCGCTGTCGGCGAACTCCAGTTCGCGGCGGCGCGGGGTCGCATCCGCTTTTCCAGGTTTGGGAATCCAAACTCTACGAGTAGGTTTACTTTTGCCTGTACATTTGAGTTCTCCTATGAGTTTCATACGAGCTATTGGGGATAGGTTTTTAGTCCCATCCACTCCTGCCGTCTTTTTACCTCTGTTTTCTGTTGTTACCCGTCGTACCGCTAAAGCTTTATTAGACCAAGATCTCATCAATGTTCTTTGGAGTTTTCTTACTTGTTTAATGTCTCCTTTACGAGAAGCAGTGTAAATGCGCTTTTGTTGCTTAAAGACATATCGCTCGACTTTGCGCCAATCGATATCATCCCATCCCACAATCTTCGTTTTTACGGAATTTGTATTAGGCATATTTGCTACTACTTGAACCTCTACACATTGATACATTTGCGAGTCACGTCTGCATATCCTGGGAGTTACCCCATCCTTTTTCTGGCATTACTCGTGTCTTCGAGTTAGGCATTAGCTTCTTGACCCATCTTTTCCAATCTCACCATACGGTTTGATACCTACCAGACATTGCTGGGGATGAGGTTGGATTACTTCGTTCCTACATACCATTTGTTAGAGTTCTTTAGAGTTCATCTCTCCACCTGTTGAACTAGTTGTGCGTCGTTAGAGGGTCGGAATCTAACGAACTTTGGTTCTATCTGCTATTCCAGATGTAGGGTGTGGTCTTTGACACCACTAGCTTATTTCCCCTACTCGACCGTTAAGATGGTTGATAGCGATGATTTGTTTTTCTACCCCACGAGGTTCTTTTCCTTGAAATTATCTCAGTCCAGAGTCGGATATATAACTCATGCTTGCGGTTAGACGTTTTCAGCAATTGTCGCTCTGTCCGCTTTTACTCCCGCATATTACCTCTGGATTATCAGCCCAGATTTAAGGGAAACTTCTCTCCTTCGTCGCCGAAGGGGACGCTGTATGCTTTTCGCCCCGCACAAGGGCGCAATGACTTGGATTTTACTATTGTTAGTTATTACCTCACATTGATGATATGTAAGTTGTCATTTCTAAAGGATTAAAAGTGCGAACTCGACCCATTGTGGGTTACTTTAGAAATGCCTTCTATCCCCCTATTAATCTAGGTTTCAGAAGAACGAATCGCACCCGACCATTGGTCGGTAAATTATCGGCTAGATTTTGATAGACTTTGGCTGCTGCGATTTTGAGGTATGCGTAGTCACTACCATAACCAAAAACATCTTGGCAAAATTCATCAAAGCTTAGATGAGTATTGTGATAAAGCCGTTCTTCTTTTAGTTGTGCTAATGCTATACCTGAGATGTAAAAGGCATTTCCCACCTGTTCGATCAGACGCGATCGCAATTGTAATTGTTGGGTATTGAGTGGTTCAAAGATAGAAGTACGTAACTCGTGTTTGGTAGTTTTGGAAGCCTTGTATCTTGACTTTTGACGCACAACAAAATTGAAGCTATAAAGTTATTCAAATTTTATCATTTCCATTTGTATAAAACTGCATAAATTCAAAAATGCACTTTTAACTAAATATAAAAAACGATAAATATATAGATACAATAGTTCAATAGTTGATAACTACCATTATCATTAATTGAACTTGTGAGCGATTTATCCCCAGTTTCTTCCACTTCAAATATTCCAAATGCTATTGCCCCAAGGTCATTGGCAGCTGCCTGGGACAACTATTTAGCTCTTGATGTGGGTCGTGGCGCAGCCTCAAGGGATACAATTAGGACCTATACTACGCAAATTAAGATATTTCTTGAGTGGTGTCATTTCTCTGCGATCGCACCATTGTCTGTGTCGAGATCGGATATTAAGGCTTATCGTCGCGCTTTACACGAACAAGGATATACAGCTAGTACAATTGATCTAAAGCTGTCAGCAGTAAGAAGGCTATATGAAGGAGCTATTGAGGCTGGGTTGATGGCTACTAATCCAGCTTTAGGAATTAAACCGCCATTATCAAGACGAGACCCAGCAGAGGCAATAACTTTTTTAGAAAAGATTGAAGTTAAGCAGTTGCTTGAATGTGTAGAAGCATTTCCATCTAAAGGAAGAATTGCGATCGATAACATAGTAAAGCGAGCGCGAGATTTATTTATGGTTGAGATGATGGTATCGGAAGGACCCCGAACAGTTGAGCTTCATCGGGCTAATTTAGAAGATGTTATCGGTCAGGGTGAAAAGGTGGGAATTAAAGTACGAGGTAAACGCCAAACCAGGATAGTTCCTCTGACCGAGAGTCTAATTAATCTTTTATCAAATTACTTAGCTGCCAGAAAACAGGTAGGAGAAGAGTTAAGCGAAAAGTCTCCTCTACTGGTTTCAGTAGGTAATCGTTCTCGTGGAGGTCGTCTTTCTCGTTCTGGAATCCGAACTTTAGTGAATAACTATTTATCTGAATCTGGATTAAAGAAGAAAGATAATAAGAGCATTTCAACTCATAGTCTTAGGCATACCGCAGGAACTTTAGCTTTAAGAGGAGGAGCTCAGTTGAGACAAGTTCAAGATTTGTTAGGTCATGCTGATATAAGAACTACTTCTATTTACGTTCACGTAGGCGATCGCTGGGATAATAATCCAGCTAAATTCTGGTTGGATTGACGACTCCCGCCATAAAGCTACGCTTTAATGGGGGAATTCCTGCTCACAAAAGTTAATTAATGTTCAGTTGAATATAAAATCATTTATGTAAAAGTTCATAAAGTCAACACTCGCGCGTTACATGCGGCGAACCGAATCGCCTTTGTTTGCGCCTGACGGCGTCCTAAAGGATACACCTTCGGATAACGCGGGGTCGCTCGTCAAAAATGCACTTTTACATAAATGAAATGTTGCTAAATTACTAGATTCCTTTCAGCATAGAAATAGTTCGGCGCAGAAAACCCGCTCTCTTTCGCAATGCTAATCTCGAACGAGCCTCACTAACAATTTCTGCTTTAACTTCTTGATGCTGTTTCAAAATTACCAGGCTTGCTTCTACAAAAGTTTCTGGAGTAATTTCTTTTTGATTGCAGTAAGATACCAGTTCGTTCCTCAATTCCTTTTCTAGGTGAACTGCCAATCTTTTGCCATTTTCAGGTAGTTGAGATAATTCTGACTCTAGCTTATCAATCTGTTCCGAAGACGAGGCTTCTTGTGGATCTGCTGCGGGTAACTTTTCAACAGACTGATTTTCGGCAATAGAACGCTGTTCTGGATTGTTATGTCGTTCGTTTGAGGATACTTCAGCAACGGCGATAGGCTTTTTGGTTTTTTTAGCATTGCTGTTTAAAGTGGCATCTCTAGGAGATACTTTTGTTCTAGAGCCTGAAGTTATCAGACTGCGAATGTCATTACTCATTATGCTTTTTAATTAGAAAATTATAGTTGTTATCTAGATAAAGCTTCCACAGGGTTTGCTATCTGTTGAATTTTGCTGGCTAGAACCTCAATTGGATAAGCCAAATCCTCTTGTCCCATATCGTGTAGAGTTAGACCTTGATTCATTGCCTGTTTGTATTTTTCTGATTCTCTAATAGTTGGCAATAACAAGTCCATATTCAAAAACTCAATTGAAAGGTTTTGCATGGCTTCGATATTATTTTGACTTTCTTTGGTTCGACGTAAACCCACCCATCGGTCTCTAAATGGAAGTATACCGACAATCGAACCTCCAAATTCTTCATCTTCGTCCTTAAGTTCATTAATCAACTGTAGTGTACGAACTAGTGATTTAAGACCCTTAACCGAAACCTCTACAGGAATAACCATTCCATTTGAAGCTCCAATAGAAGTTAAGGTAATTTGAGATCTTTGTGGTGGCGAATCAATCAGACAATAATCAAATAGAGAGCTTACTGTTTTTAATCTTCTTCCTAAAGTTAAAGCTCCTCTACCACTACTAGATAAATAGTCCTGTACTTTATCCAACGCATCATCAGAAGGAATCAAATAAAGATTTTCATACTTTGTGGGATAGATACCGTCTTTAGTTTCGACTCCTTCTTGTTTTTTCAATACTTCCAACAGAGTAGGATTGTCAGCTTCTACTTGAAATCCTAGAAAAGTGGTCAGGCTGCTTTGTGGATCTGCATCTACAACTAAGACATTTGCTCCTGAAGAAGCTAATAATCTAGCCAAAAAGAGAGTGGTAGTGCTTTTCCCCTGACCTCCAGCTAGCGAGATAGAACTAATAGTAATCATTAAATTTGAGATAAAAGGTGTAACTTGTGTCTATTTAAGCTCTGAATTTTAAAAAAGGGTATAAATGTAAACTTTGTTTAAGTCAATTTTGTTAAAAATGCACTTTTAGCTTTATGCACTTTTGAATAAATGCATTTTTATACGATCATAAAAAGCCAATTCCAGAGTGGCATAACTCTATGGTATCCGACTTCCTTTTGGCACGATTAAAGCTATTACTGCAATTTTATGCCGTACTCAAGGAAATTTTGTTCGAGGTTCTTGGCAAGTGCAAATATCTTCTTCAAGATCTCAAAAAAGAAATTATAAGTTAGAGGAGAATGATTTGGTTTTATCAGTCAGCGGTACTGAGCATTTCTGTTTGTCTTCGTAATTCTGGTGTAAGTTGAGGTGTCGTGTGGTAAATGAAACAATGAATACGAATGGTTTTGGGGTGGGGCGATCGCTCTTAATGTATCTAATTATCTTCTTCTAGATTTTGCTCGTCAGAACTGGAGGTAGTGCATCAAAAAAGTGTGGTATGAGTAATTAATTCATGCCAACTCCAAGGAGCGATCGCCAATCCCTCTCTCATAGCAGCAGTAGTTTTCTGACGACTATGAACCCAAATCCAGTTGAAATAACTCACTACTAACCGCATCGTTGCTTCTGTCTGTCTCCAAACTTTGGCAAATTTGTTCTGACGACGATGCCACCAAAAGCCTCTGGCTTTTCCAGAGCGAAGCTCTGGAAACATCAAAGATGTTCGTTTGTTGTCGAATAATGCCGTTAGTTCGCTCTAACTGCTGAGTCTGGTCTTTGCCAATAATATGTCTAACTTCACGACCCAGAACCCGCTCATAACCTCCCCAACCATCTGTATGCCAGTGCTGACAATCAGTTTTGCCTTCCGTATTTACTACTAATTGCTCAATAAATTCGTCAGTATGTTTTCCGACTCTGGCTGCTAAAATTAATCCGCTGCCAGTAGCTTGAGTCATCCCAATCCAACAGTCTCCTAGCATTACTTCGTCTGGGAGCATGTGTTTTTGTTTTTTTGTACAAAGGACCAAAATTCATCTCCAGCTAGCTGCTCAATTTTAATCTGTTTTACTTCTTCGTTGTGAACCATCTGTCCTTTAACGGAAGCTTTTCCCACTAAACTCACTACTGTGTTGTAAGCTAATCTGGTTGTTCGACTCACTCCTCTCAGGCTAGACCCTTCGGAATGGGCTTGCAAAACCATCTGAATTTTTTCTGGTTCAACTTGTCGGCGATAGTAAAGAGTATCGAATGTTTCTGTGAAAGTTTGCTGACAAATGGGACAGTAATAGCGTTGACTTCCTTTGCTAGGAGGAATTTATTGAGAAAATTCTTTAGATCTTGATGACTAGAAACCTTATTATTTCGTTAGTAAAATTTAGTCTATTTTCAATAATTATTAGACTTTAAACTTAACTTGACAGTACCTATCAACGGTCTCTTGTGCGCTAGGATTAATTGATTTGTTTTCATTTTTATGTGTAGTATCGGTTAGTTAAA
>JBCDCO010000223.1:0-9292 GCA_039181635.1 Cyanobacteria bacterium P01_G01_bin.19
CCCTCTATTGAGTACTTACCGTCAACTCCAGGAAATCCGCCCTTACTATTTATTTAACGATGTGGATATTGATCGCTATACCATTGATGGTAATTATCGTCAGGTGATGTTATCGGCAAGGGAATTAGACTACGACCGCATTCCCGATCGCGCTAAAACTTGGGTCAACCAACGACTTAAATATACCCATGGTTATGGGGCAGTTATGAGTCCCGTCAATCAGGTGACTGAAGATGGGTTGCCAATTTTCTTTATCAAAAATATTCCTCCCGTTTCCCCTGTAAATCTAGATATTTTCGCTCCTGCCATTTATTACGGTGAATCCACCGAAAACTATATCTTTACCAACACCACAACCCCAGAATTTGACTATCCCCAAGGCAATCAAAACGCCTTTACCAAGTACGATGGTGCGGGAGGCGTACCGATTTCCAATCTCTTCCGCAAGCTAGCATACGCTTATGATTTAGGCAGTTTCAAAATTCTGATTTCCAACTATTTTACCCCCGAATCTCGCTTACACTATTACCGTCAGATCCGCCAGCGAGTCAGCCACGTAGCCCCTTTCCTCCAGTTTGACAGCGACCCCTATATCACCGTAATTGACGGCAAATTACAGTGGATTATCGATGCCTACACCACGAGCGATCGCTTTCCCTATGCTGAACCCGTCGAACCTGGAACTAACTATATTCGCAATTCCGTAAAAGTCCTGGTAGATGCCGTAGACGGCAGTATGCAGTTTTTAGCGATTAACGAAGATGAACCCGTACTAGCCACCTATCGCAAAATATTCCCCAGTCTATTTAAAAGTCAAAATACTATTTCCCCCCAGATTAGCGAACATTTCCGCTATCCCTTAGATCTATTTAAGATCCAGGCGCAGATGTATCTGGCGTATCACATGAACGACCCCCAGGTATTCTATAATCGCGAGGATCTCTGGCGTTTTGCCACCGAAAACTACGAGGGCAATCAACAGCCAATCGAACCCTACTACCAAATTATGAATCTGCCAGGGGAATCGGGAGAAGAATTTGTGCTGATTTTACCCTTTACTCCCGTCAATAAAGACAACATGATTGCCTGGATGGCTGCGCGATCGGATGGCGAAAATTATGGCAAAACCCTACTCTATGAGTTCCCCAAACAAAAACTAATTTTTGGACCATTTCAAATCGAAGCCCGCATCGATCAAAACCCCGAAATTTCCCAACAGCTAACCCTTTGGAGTCAAAAAGGTTCGCGGGTAATTCGCGGCGATCTATTAGTAATTCCCATTAATAACTCCCTACTCTACGTCGAACCAGTTTACTTACGTGCCGAACAAGGAGAATTGCCCGAATTAAGAAGGGTAATTGTCGCTTACGACAAAGATGTGGTGATGCGTCCTACCCTCGAAGAATCCCTCAACGCCCTGTTTGGCGGACAAACCCCTACTCCACGGGTAGAACCAGCAGCCGCAACCCAACCTATTGAAGCAGATGCTAATCTAATTCAACGGGCAGCCGAAACCTTTGAGCGAGCCGAAAATGCCCAACGAGAAGGCAACTGGGCTGAATATGGACGCTATCAGCAACAGCTAAAACAAATTATCGAGGAACTACAGCAATGAGCAATGGACAATGGACAATTAACGACCGATGAATAATAATTAGCGATCGCCAATTGATATTTAATATTAAATCCGAAATTAATCCTAGCTCATCAGTCCAGACTGTTGCCCTCTGGCATAGGTCTGCCTTTAGTTTCTGGTAAGCTGGGATATGGTTTATAAGGCATGGGAATATACTGTACCGAAGGTCTACCCCCTGATGGTTGAGGATATAATTCCATAAGACTGTAAATAGATTTGGGCAGTCCGACGGTTATGGGTAAACCGATGTCAGTAGCTTGTTCGACAGCAATCGGGCAATCGTGGGTAATTTTACCTGTAGTTAAAAGCTCGATAATTCCTTCAATGTTTTCAGGGGCAATTTTAGGTTGAGGAATCTCATCTTTAAGCAGAGTACGTACAAAACTTTGTACTTGGGCGATCGCTTTTTCTGCCAAATCCGCCATAATTAAAGTTTGGTCTTCAATCTTTTCGATGGGTTTGTGTTCTACTACTTTTAAAATACTTGCTGCTGCCATATTACCTAATTGGGGGTCTACAGGACCTAAGACAGCATTAGCATCCATAATAATTTCATCCGCAGCCAAAGCTAGCATTGTCCCGCCACTCATGGCATAGTGAGGTACAAATACAGTTACCTTAGAGGGATGACGAATCAAAGCCCTGGCAATTTGCTCCGTAGCTAGCACTAAACCTCCAGGGGTATGCAAAATTAGGTCTATCGGAGTATCGGGTGGAGTCAGGCGAATCGCTCGCAAAACTTGTTCTGAATCTTCGATAGAAATATAGCGAGACAGGGGAATACCCAGTAAACTGATAGATTCTTGGCGGTGAATCAATAAAATTACCCGACTTTTGCGTTTTCTTTCTAATTCTCTAATAGCTTGTAGCCTTTGCATTTCTGTACGACGGCGTTGAATAACAGGTTGCAAAGAAGAAATAGCCAAAAAGATCCAAAATAAATCGAAGAAGTTGAAGTTCATAGCAGGTAATGGGTAATGGGTAATGAGTAATGGGTTTATTTTTCTTGTGCTTTTAGTTTATTAATTATCGAAGTAAGAATTTTAATTATTCTTTCAACTTCTTCTAAAAGCAAAGTAAACTTTTGTGACGGGACAATATCAGATTTAATCATTATTTTGATCCAGTATTTAGTCGCTGATGCTTCCTTTAAAGCAATTGAATATTTATTAATAAAATCCCTGTTTGATTGGGCATAAATAGCTTCAGAAATATTCGCTCCGATGGAAGTACCACTTCTTAAAAACTGCTTAGATAAAACTACTGCCGAATCAGCAAAATGCTTTTTATTATTAATTTCACAATAAGCGCAGGGCATTCGCCCAGATCGTCGTCTTCGACGACTAAAAAAGCTTCGCTTTTTGCATAACTCTAATAGCAAAATTTTCCGAACGTTCTTGAACAGGAATGTTATTTTGATTCATGAGCGTAAAATCAATAAATAATCCCTTCAATTTTAATTTGTAATACCTTGCATTTTACCCATTACCTATTACCTATTACCCATTACCCATTAATCATTACCCACTAACCAATTCAGTAATAATCTCAATCAACTCAGGAATCACAATCGGTTTATTAATATGACGTTGATAGCCAGCCTTTAGAGAATGTTCGCGGTCTACTTCCCCTGCATATGCCGTCAGAGCGATCGCAGGAATATCTTTTCCTTGGGGTAGTTTTCTAATTTGGTTCATGAGGGTGTAGCCGTCTACTTGGGGCATTCCGATGTCGCTAATGATTAAATCGAAACTAGAATCGGCAAAAGCTGCTAATGCTTCTTCTGCTGAGGTTACAGCAGTTACTTCTGCTCCTTCTTGTTCTAAGACCAAGGTAAGTATATCTCGCGAGTCTACTTCATCTTCGACTACGAGAATTTTGAGATTGTCAAAACGGTTTAGTTTGACTGATTCTTTTAGAGAGTTGTTATCTGCTGTTTTTAATTTAGGTGTATTCATAAGTGGTAATTTAACGCTAAAAGAGCTTCCTTGTCCTTCTCCCTGGCTGGTTACAGCTACTGTTCCTCCGTGGAGTTCGGTAAGATAACGCACTATCGCTAAACCCAAGCCCAGTCCGCCATACTTGCGAGTGGTGCTGCTTTCTGCCTGACGAAAGCGATCAAAGACATAGGGCAAAAATTCAGGGTCAATACCCTGTCCTGTATCTTTGACTTGTATTTGGGCTTGATTGTCAACCTGCTCTAATTTGACTGTTACTCGTCCCCCTTCAGGAGTAAATTTGATGGCATTAGAGACTAAGTTCCAGACTATTTGTTGTAAACGCCCCGCATCACCTGAAACTTGCCTGATATCGGCTGCAAACTCAGTGGTAATTTGAATTGATTTAGCATCAGCAGCTAATTGAACGGTTGCCAGGGCGGATTTGATGACAGATTCTAGGTTAACGAGGGTTACTTTGAGGCTTAGTTTGCCTCGGAGGATACGAGAAACATCAAGCAGATCGTCGATTAACTGCGCCTGTAATTTAGCATTGCGTTCGATTATTTCCATACCCATGGACTGTTTTTCGGCATCCAGCCTACCAGCAGCCAGTAGCTGCGACCAGCCTAAAATAGGATTGAGGGGGGTGCGTAATTCGTGAGAGACAATTGCCAAAAATTCATCTTTGATTTGGTTGGCTTTGGTTAAATCTTTGGTTTGTTGCCGTAATTTTTCTTCTAGTTGTTTAATGCGGGTAATATCTGTATTGGTGCCATACCATTTAATAATTTCCCCCTCCTCGTTGCGTAAAGGTCTGGCTCTACCTAAAAACCAGCGATACGTGCCATCTACCTGGCGCAGACGAGCTTTGATATTGTATTTTCCACCTGTCTCTACTGCTTTATTCCAGGTTTGACTGACTCGTTCTAGATCTTCAGGATGGACGATAGCTGACCAACTGCGATCGCTTATTTCCTCTAAACTAATACCCGTATATTCTTGCCAACGCTGGTTGATATAATCTATTTCACCGTTGGGTAAAGCCGTCCATACCTGTTGGGGAATTACCTCAGTAATTAATCTCAGTTGGTATTCCCTTTGCTTGAGGGCTTGTTTGCTAGCTTCTCGTTCAGTAATATCAATACCCGAAGGAATTAGATACTCTACGTTTCCTGAATCGTCAAATAAGGGGATTAGGGAAAAATCAATCAGAATATAATGTTCTGAGTTTAATCGAACTTCAACGTCATAACGAACCAGTTTTCCTGCTGCTGCTCTTTGAATGGCATCGTTTAATTGTGCCTGAATTTCCCTAGAATAAGACCACCAATAGGCTTGGGCAAAGGGCTTACCTAAAACATCTTCTGGTTGCAGGTTAGCAGCTTCTAAAGCGCGACGATTGACCTCAATCAATGTGCCATCGGGGGTCAATACACCCACAAAACTATACAAACTGTCGAGGACTCTTCTAAGGTGCTGTTCGCTGCGACGCAGTTGTTCTTCCATCAGTTTGCGATCGGTGATATCGAGGTTAATACCACTTAACCTAATTGGTTTGCCCTCATCATCGAGGGTGACGTTACCGATACCCAACAGCCAACGAACTCCACGCTGGGAATGAACGATGCGAAATTCAGTGTTGAACTGAGATAATTCTCCCTCAAGTACCTTTTGGACTTCTTGATTAACCCTGTCTCGATCTTCTGGGTGTATCCTATTGTCCCAGTCTTGATATTGGGGTGAACCGTTTTGGGGATCGAGTCCATAGAGATCGTAATTTTCTGGCGACCAAACAATTTTTCCTGTATTAATCTCCCAGTCCCAAGAACCTGCGTTAGCACTCTCTAGTGCTAGCCTGAGCAACTGTTCTTGTTCTCTGAGTTGCTGTTGTGACTGTTTTAACGGGGTAATATCCCGACAAATGCCAATAACGCCTAAAATATTGCCTTCATTGTCCCGCCAAGGGTATTTATTAGTCAAAAGCGATAAGCCTAACGGCATGGCTTCGCTACGCGATTTTTCACCAATGAGTACCTCTTCTTCGTAAGCCCAAGATATTCCCTTCTGTATGACTTGGCGATCGGCTGCCATAATCGACTGAGCAGTTTCAGTCGGGAAAAATGCGGTATCATCTTGACCCAACATTTCTTCGATCCTAATCCCCAGCAAGTCTGCCGCAGATTGGTTAGCTGTGACATATTTTCCCTCCAGATCTTTAACAAAAATAATGCTAGAGGTATCGCTAATTATTGATTGTAAAATACTGTTGGTTTTAACCAACTCCGCTTCAGCTTGCTTGCGTCGATCGATATCCTGCATCGTACCCATCATGCTGACTGGTTTGCCGTCTTGGTTATAAAATCCCTTACCTTTAGCAGCTAACCAACGGACGCTGCCATCTTTCCCAACAACGCGATATTCGATATCGTATTCGCTATGGTTTGCCAAAGCTTGTTTTACAGCTTCATCTGTGCGATCGCGATCTTCAGGATGTAAGGTATTAAGGAATAACTGATAACTTATTTCTGTATCTCCATCGAGTCCAAGTAACTTGTTACACTGTTCTGTCCACTCCAAGTTATCAGTAGTTAAATCCCAAAACCACATTCCCAAACCAGCAGCAGCAGTGGCAAGCTTTAAACGTTCTTCAGTTTGTTCACACTTGTCAATATTCTGAGTAATTTCTGACTGGTTTGTAATATCTCTAAAAGTTATTACCGCCCCATAAGGTTGAGTATTTTGCCCTTGAAACAAGGGTTGAGAATCTACCGACAACCAGACTAAATTCCCCTGGGGCTGATAAAACCCCATCACTATCTCAGTATAAGCTTGCCCCGTCTTAATCGAGTTAATGCCAGGATGAGTTTGGGGGGGAAAAGCAGAACCATCCTGATGAATAGTTTGCCAAGGCGGATCGAAATAAGCCGCTGCAGTCATTTCTTCGGCAGAATAACCTAAAATCATTTCTGCATCTGGATTACAACCTTGAATGCTGCCATTAGCTAGCTGAAATATTGTTCCCACTAAAGGAGTTGAATTAGAAGCGCGATTGGAATTTACCCTCATAATTGATATTTCAACTCCTATGCATTTCTTTATCTACAAAATAGCAGTCTGTTCCCCTGCAATCTTTAGACAAAAAAATTTTACTGGAAAATACCTTTATCTATAACTTTAGTCATACATTATAGAAGCTACCATCTATGGCAATTTTTATACTTCTATCTTAAGAAAGATTTATTTTTAGAAAAATGTCATCGAGTCCGTTTGATTGACAAACAATAATAAAGAACTCCTGGGCGATCGCTTATTGCCGTAATAAACTATCTCGCCCAAACTTGTCTGAATAGAATTTTGATTAAAACCAAGTTGATTTTTAGACCGATCGATTCGTAATTGTTTTCATTGCAACCATCAAACAATTATCAATAATTTTCATCTAACTTTAGTCAGAAATTATGAATTTAAAATCAAAAAAAACCTTAAGAGCTTAAAGCTTTTTTATACTTATAACTTCTGACAGAGTGTTTGCTCAAAAACAATTCGTTAGGTTGAAGCCAAGTAACGTCAAACAAATAAATTCAACTAGGACAATAATTATGCAAAATCCCATACCTCAAACACCAGAACCAAAACTAGGATTTACCAGATTTGCCGAACTTTGGAATGGTCGCCTAGCTATGATCGGTTTCTTGTCTGCGATTCTTGCAGAAATGGCAACTGGTCAAGGTATTCTCGGACAGTTAGGAATTATGTAGAAAATTTAGTAGTTTCGGTATATTTTCGCTAAAACCATATCGATCAAGAGAGAGTAAGTATTTAATTAAATTAACTGAAATCTCTTGTTTTTTATCAGAAAATAATTAAATTTTAAGTGCTTATGTTTCTTCAATCTTCAGCAAATTGGCAATATTTATAACTGATACTTCACGCATACAATAAATAATGAATTCCCTTCAATTTAATTTAAAGTTGCGTCGTACTGCAACCATACTAGCGATCGCAATTTTAACTTTGGCATTTATTGCAGCTATATCGGGGATATTAATCGCTTTTTACTATCAACCTGCAGCAGGAAAAGCTTATCAATCTCTAGCAGAAATTAAAGAGACTATACCTTATGGCTGGCTGATTTACAGTTTACACAACTTAGCAGGTAACGGCATTATTGCAGTTTCTTTAATCCAAATTATGGTTATGTTTCTCGGCAGGCAATTTCGACGTAGTTGGTTCACAGCTTGGGTAAGCGGTATTTTGCTGACCTTATCAACTATGGCTTTGGGTTGGACAGCAATGATTTTAGCTTGGAATCAGCTTGGTTTCTGGCGTTTAAAGGTAGAACTTGGTACTATTGCCAGCATTCCTCTAATTGGTAAAACCTTGAGCAATATTCTAACTGGAGGAGGCGGAATTAATACCACTACTATCGTTCATTTCTATACAATTCACAGTTATGTTTTATCAGTAGTTGCGATCGCTTTATCTGCGATCCATCTAATAGCTTTGATGATTCAAGAACGAGAACAGAAAGGCTTGTTACTACAGCAATTAGAAAAATTAGTTGCACCAGTTATTCCCCAAAAGCAAGCAGCTAAAATAGAAAATTCTAGCAATAAAATTTAGTCATTAATCTACGAGCCATAAAAGATCGAGCCGTATCATTCCCAGTTTTGATAGATATAGATTCTTTTATAAGAATTACAGTAGCAACAACTATAACATTGTTGTGGTTTATTAGTATAATTGTCTTTTTAAATCTAGATTCAACTAAGGTTCATCCCTTACTAATTATTTTGGCATAATCGACCATAAGAAAGATGCTTATCTTTAGGATAAAAGTAACACTTAGATCGGAAAACATTTTTTGATAGTACAGGAGAAAATTAATTATGACAGCTACATTAGAAGCTACTAGAAAGAACGCGATTGCCACAAAGCTAGCAGATATGAAAGCTCTGCAAAATTTAATGATTTCTAACGAACAAAAACTATTAAAGCTAAGTGCCGATAGCGAAAAAGTCAGCGAAACTTTAAATAAAATGCTTGAGGATGATTATGCAAGTATTAATGCAATTAATGAAGCAATTATTGAACTAGAAATGTCTAGTGATGCTAGCGAAACTGTGATGAATATGGTAGGCAAAATTGAAGAGATGATGTCTAGTAATCAGCTTGATATCTATGAAAAGTTCATGGAACAAGAGGGGTTAAAGCATCAGTTAGTCATGACAGGTTTATTGGTTCACAAAGCAGCCCAAGCAACTGATGGTATCTTACAAAGATTAGTCGATCCTATTAATAAAGTCAACTTCAAAAATCGGGCTCACCAAGAACAACTGAAAGGTGCAATCTATTACTATGGCGTGCGTCAATTAGTGGGTAAAGAACCAGAAGAGGGCATTTGGGCAGCAGCCGAAGACGCGATCGCAGCTCTTAAAGGTGCGTTTGGTGGTTTGACTGAATAAACGGCTTTGCATAGCTATTAGCTTTTAGCTTTTAGCTTTTAGTTCAATATTTGATGGATATATATGGAAGAAATTTATAGCGGTTTGCGCTTCAGTCTGGGACAGAAAAGACTAAAGAGTATTTAAGGTAGGGTGGGCGAGGCGAGTGCTTGACTGATAGGGAATGACCGAAAGTAAGGCGCATAGTTCGCCGCAACTAATACAAAGAGTGCCTTTAGGATAGTGCAATGCCCACTCTACAGTTAATTTCA
>JBCDCO010000224.1:0-9225 GCA_039181635.1 Cyanobacteria bacterium P01_G01_bin.19
AAGAGGCGGCTGTTACAGGGGAGCTATGCGGTTTTGGCGTCAAGCGGCTTTGGGATGTGGGGGTGGCAGGAATACACCGTTTATTGAGCAACCGTCAGGTAATTTACGATGCCGATGTTTTGATTGTGGCGGCAGGGATGGAAGGTGCTTTGCCCAGCGTTGTTGCGGGGATGGCAGACTGCCCCACGATCGCCGTACCCACCAGTATTGGATATGGGGCAAGTTTTCAGGGTGTTACGCCTTTGCTCACTATGTTGAACTCTTGTGCTGCTGGTATTGGTGTGGTGAATATTGATAATGGCTTTGGTGCGGCTATCTTGGCGGGGCAAATACTACGCACCGCTACTAAGATTTCTCTGACTGAAAATAGTTAAGTAGTCATGCAAATTTAATTGGATCCGACATTTCGCAGGTAGGCTAGCAAATTAAATAATATTTTTGGCAAGGTTTTCCAAAAAACTGCACCTGTACTAATAATTTGCAGAGGATGTTGCTCTATCTGTCGATCTATTTCTTCAACTATTCCTATTTGGTCGAGAAAGGGGTACTCCCCGCATCTATTCCTGCTACCATACCTAAGTGGTCTAAATTTTTGACTTGGATCTCCATTCAGAGGCTATTTAAACTCTTCATTAGTATTTACTTGATTTTTTGTATCTAACCAGCCACACACCAGGTTTTTGTGTATAGTTGTTTTGCAGCCATTGTCTTAGTTCATCCCGACTTTTTACTTCAACTTGCTTGGTATTGGTCAAAGGTTTACCCATGATTGCCAATATCTCTAAATTTGGTGAATTTTGAGAAAGTTAGTCCCCTGTGGTTTCTGGGTGGGAATGCCTCCCATAATTAAAATATAATCCCCTTTGTGGACTAGCTTACGTTCGAGCAGATAGTTTTCGGCGATCGCGCTTAACTCTTCAAAGGTTTTTCCTTCCCGTTCCAGATAAACGGGCTTGACTCCCCAAACCAGATTGAGGCGATGATAGACGTTGATATTGGGTGTAAAAGCGATAACCCCTGCCCTAGATCTTTCCCCAGAGGCAATGGTGGCAGTGTAGCCAGTCGCAGTAAAACAAACAATGTAACGCAGGTTTAAAACTTTGTCGATCGCATTCAAAGCTTCGCTCAAAGCATGGGTGCGATCGTTTTTGGCGGGAGGATGATTAACAAACTGCAGATCTGGTTCGATGCTAGAGGCGATTTTCGCTAGCATAGCTACGGCTTTGAGAGGATATTTGCCCACTGCCGATTCTCCCGAAAGCATGACTGCATCCGTACCATCGATAATAGCATTTGCCACATCGCTAGCTTCAGCACGAGTCGGACGGGGATTATTAATCATGCTGTCTAGCATCTGCGTGGCGGTGATGACAGGAATATTTTTTAGGTTGCACTTACGAATAATTTCCTTTTGCAACAGGGGGACTCGTTCTGGTTTCATTTCTACTCCCAAGTCTCCTCTAGCCACCATAATGCCGTCGCATTCAGCAATAATTGCATCTAGATTATCGATCGCTTGAGGTTTCTCGATTTTTGCCATCACGGGAATGTCGGCATGGCGAGCGCGCAAAAACTGCTTCAAATAGCAAACATCTTCTGCTCGGCGGACAAAGCTCAAAGAAACCCAATCTACCCCTTGAGAGATCCCAAATTCTAAGTCCTGCTTGTCTTTTTCGGTCATCGAAGGCAATCTCAAATTGAGATTGGGCAAATTTACCCCCTTGCGACTTTTTAAAGCACCTCCTTCGATAACTTCACAAACTACTCTTTTCTCTTCGATCTTAACGATTTCTAATTCGAGCAATCCATCATCGAGTAAGATTTGTTCCCCCGACTTTGCTTCCTCAGCCAAATAGGGATAGTCAATCGCGACTGTATTGCCATCTTGGCTTGTTTCACCCTGGGGAACTAAGGTTAAGCGATCGCCTCGAGCTAAGTTTATGCCTTCTCCCAAAAGCGATCCGACTCGAATTTTAGGACCTTGGAGATCTTGCAAAATGGTAATAGAGGCATCCAACTCATCCGAGACCGAACGTAGCAAATCGACCATCTTAGCATGGTCGTCGTAACTACCATGAGAGAAATTGAGCCTTGCCACATTCATCCCTCGTTGCACCATTGCCGCAATTGTCTCTCTCGAACTACTAGCAGGACCGATAGTTGCAACTATCTTGGTACGATTAATCATTATTTGCTCAAAGCTATATTTTGACTTAAATTTAATAGCCTAAAAGTCCAAGATTAACTAAAAGTTAATCTCGATTGAAAAATACTTACTGATAAATATCAGACAACGATTTTTAGAGGTATCGGTTAAAATTTCTGTTAACCTCTAGCTTTTGTTGAAACATGACTGAACCCGTTCTTGATGTTCGCCATCTACAAGTACAATTTACGACAGAAGACAAGCCTGTAGTGGCAGTTAAAGATCTCAGTTTTCAACTTAGCAAAGGGCAAAAGTTAGGTATCGTCGGCGAGTCTGGTTCGGGAAAATCCGTTACTTCTCTGGCAATTATGGGCTTAGTTCCCACCCCTGGGCGTATTACCAACGGAGAAATTTATTTTACTCCTGAAAACAAACCCAAGGTCGATCTGCTGCAGGTAAATGAAGCCGAACGCAGAAGCTATCGCGGTGGTGAAATTGCGATGATTTTCCAAGAGCCGATGAGTGCGTTAAACCCTGTATACAATATTGGCTTTCAGCTTACCGAGGCTATTTTACTCCACCAACGAGTATCCGCTGCTGAAGCCAGAAGAAAGGCGATCGCTTTACTCCAAGAGGTGCAGCTTTTGCCTGGCGATCGAGAACTAAAACAACAGTGTATTGATGAGAGTAAGAACCAGTCTTTAAGCGAGCGTGAAATATCTAGCTACATTAATCGACGCAAGCAGGAAATTCTCAAACGCTATCCCCACGAACTTTCTGGAGGACAGCTACAGCGAATTACGATCGCCATGGCGATTTCTTGTAATCCCAGTGTTTTGATTGCAGATGAACCAACAACAGCTCTAGACGTTACCGTTCAAGCGACCATTCTTGATTTACTGCGCGATCTCTGCACCGATCGCGGTATGGCTTTGATTTTTATCACCCATGACTTGGCAGTAATTGCCGAGTTGGTAGATACAGTAACGGTGATGTATCGCGGTACTGTTGTAGAAGCGGGGGATATTCAAACTGTCTTTAACCATCCTACCCATCCTTACACCAAGGGATTATTAGCCTGTCGTCCCACTTTAAAACGCAAGCTTAAAGTTTTACCAACGGTAGCTGACTTTATGGAAGTGTCTACCGACTCTACGGGAGAGATAAAAATTGCTGAAAAGCAGACTGATTTGGACATCGAACTGCAAACAACCGTCAGCGATGCCGAACAAAGAGCGAGACTAGAGGAATTAGTCAAACAGCAGCCAATCGTGTCAGTCAAAGATTTAAGAGTCGGCTTCCCTCTCAAAAATGTTTTTGGCAGAACTAAGAAATATCTGATGGCAGTGAATAATGTTTCTTTTGAAGTCTTCCCTGGAGAAACATTGGGATTGGTGGGAGAATCGGGCTGTGGTAAATCTACCCTGGCAAGAACTTTATTGCGTTTGATTCAGCCAATGCAGGGAGATATTGTGTTTGATGGAGACAACATCACCAATCTGTCTCCCAAGAGCCAAAAATTGCGATCGCTGCGCCGCCAAATGCAAATTGTCTTTCAAAACCCCTATAATTCCCTCAATCCCCGAATTAATATTGGTAAAGCGATCGCCGAACCACTAGTCGTACATAACGTTAAATGCGATCGCCGCCAAAAAGTAGCCGAACTTTTAGAGAGAGTGGGGTTAGATCCCAGTACGAGCAACCGCTATCCCCACGAATTTTCAGGAGGACAAAGACAAAGGGTATGTATCGCGCGGGCATTAGCCTTAGAACCTCAGTTTATTATTTGCGATGAGTCGGTATCGGCTTTGGATGTTTCGGTACAGGCTCAAGTGTTGAATCTGTTAAAAGAGCTTCAGGCAGATTTTGGTTTGACCTATATTTTTATCTCTCATGACTTAAGCGTAGTTAAGTTTATGAGCGATCGCATTATTGTGATGAACAAGGGCAAAATTGAAGAGATTGATACCGCTGAAGAGATTTATCAGAATCCTAAAACAGAGTACACCCGTAAATTAATTGATTCTATTCCCACAGGGGAAATGAGTAAGTAATGCCCTAAAGGACATTGTCTCCATTCGTGGGACTCCGTCCTCGACTAATTCTGTAGGGCATATGCCTTTGGTGTAAGCCACTTCGCGCGTTACTAAGCGGTTGCCGTTGTTGATTGATAGGCAGGAAAGTCGGTATAACCTTGCGCGCCAGGAGAATACCAAATATCTACTTCTGCATCTTCATTAAGTTCCCAGTTGTTGGCAAAACGCGCTACCAAATCGGGATTGCTAATATATGGTCTGCCAAACGCCACCAGATCTGCATTACCATCAGCGATCGCCTTTTCTCCGTCTTGGCGATCGTAACCGCAGTTAGCAATCAATACACCGTCATAAATCTTTCTAAATTCGGCGATCGTCATTGGCTCTCCTAGTTCGTGAAATCCAAAATCCAGACCATCAAGTAAGTGCAAATATGCCAGTCCGTAATTATTTAGCTGCTGGACTATATAGGTAAAGGTTTCGTGGTAGTCGGGAGAACCCATATCGTTATAACTACCGTTAGGAGAAAGCCTAACGCCTACACAAGAGGCATCCCAAACAGTCGAAACCGCCTCTATCACTTCCTGTAAAAAACGATAGCGGTTTTCCATGCTGCCACCATATTGATCTGTGCGATGGTTGGTTTTAGACTGTAAAAACTCATCGATTAAATAGCCGTTGGCGGCATGTATCTCCACACCATCAAAACCAGCTTCTTTAGCGTTGGCTGCTGCTTGACGATATTCTTCCACCACTTCGGGAATTTCAGACGTAGCTAATGCTCTGGGAGTTTCATAGGGCTGTTTGCCATCGGGGGTGTGCGCTTCTGTACCTGAAATAGCGATCGCCGAAGGTGCAATGGGCAAATCATTGTTGGGTTGAAAGCTACTGTGGGAGGCTCTACCCGTATGCCAAAGCTGTAGATATATTTTTGCTCCTTTTTCATGTACGGCATTTATCGTTTGTTTCCAGCCTTCTGTTTGCTCGGCGGTGTATATTCCTGGGCTGTGTGTCCAGCCATATCCTCGTTCTGAGATTGCCGTACCTTCAGAAACGATTAGACCTGCGCCAGCACGTTGAGCGTAGTATTCTGCCATCAAAGCGTTGGCTGTTCTTGCTTCTCCCGCTCTTCCACGAGTCATAGGAGCCATGACTATACGATTTTTTAGGGATAAACCTTTTTCTAGAGAACTGAGAAGGTGAGGGACTTTGGTGGTTGAGGTCATGTTATTTGCTAAATAGAACTATTTTTAATTGTGGCCTTACGATATGTATCTTTGGCTATCAGCTGTCAGCTTTCTAATTAGTCTGTCTGGCGGTGAAAATTATAAATCATACCTGTCTTCAGTAATGCAATTCTGCAAACAAAGCAACTGCAAGGGATTCGATTTCGTGCAGTTGCTTACAATTCTTGTTTGGCAGGACGAATAATCATTTCGTTGACGTCTACGTTTGCTGGCTGTTCGATCACATAGGTAATAGCGCGAGCGATCACATCTGCATCAATTGCCATATCGTATAGTTGTTCTGCCATCTTAGCCGTTTCTTCATGAGAAATGGTGCTGGTTAATTCTGTGGCTACTGCTCCAGGGGAGATATTGGTGGAGCGAATCTTACCATCGGATTCGATTCTAATACCTTCAGAAATTGCTTTCACCGCAAATTTTGTCGCGCAATATACCGTTCCTCCAGCAAATACTTTATGTCCTGCAACAGAAGAAATATTGATAATATGACCCGATTCTTGTTCGAGCATAGTCGGCATTACCGCTGCAATGCCATACAGCACCCCCTTGATATTCACATCAACCATTTTTTCCCATTCATTTACCTTGTAGGCTGCTAGAGGGGAAAGAGGCATCAAACCTGCATTGTTAACCAGTACATCAATGCGACCATATACTTGCTTGGCTTCTCTTGCTAAATCTTCTACCTGAGAGCGATCGGTAACATCCGTAATTCGATATTGCGCCGTACCTCCGCCTTTTTCAATTTCGGCAACCAATTCTTGCAGGCGTTCTTCTCTTCTGGCTGCCAACATCAACTTGGCACCGTTTTTCGCTAGTCTGCGAGCAGTAGCTTCGCCCAAACCGCTACTGGCTCCCGTAACGATTACGACCTTGTTTTCAATTTCAGACATAATTCTTGGAATAGTTATAACTACTAGACGACTGGTCTACTACTACATTGAAGATACTACTGAATAAAGAAAATAAAGTAAATCTAACCAGAGGCGGATTTGATTAAAATGCGATCGAATAAGATGTTGACAAAAGTCTGCATCGGCAGCACAGACTTGGTAACTTTGGCTTGCAGGATCGCACCTTCCCAACCAGAAAGAATAAATTTGGCTAAATCTGCATGGCGATCGCCAGAAGCTGAAATCTCTCCCGCTGCCGAGGCTGCTAATAAACACTGCTGAAAATAATGTTCCCACTCGGCAAAAACTTTACTCAGGCGATCGCGAAACAGTTCGTTTTGTGCTGATAACTCTTGAGCTAGATTGCCAATCAAACAGCCATCGGTAAATCCTCGTTCGGCGATGTCAGCAATTTTTGATTCGAAATAATTTCGCAGTCTAGTTAAGGGAGAATGCTGCGAATCCCCTAAAATATTATCAAAGCGATCGCGATATTCTCGGGCAAAGTCATCGACAATAGCCAAGCCAAAGTCTTCTTTGCTAGCAAAATAATAGTAAAAAGAACCCTTGGGAATGCCAGCCGCAGTCAAAATATCATTAAGACTTGCAGCCTTAAAACCCTGTCGCGCAATAATTTTTTTGCCAACCTCAATTAATTCATCTCGCTTGTTGGTTCGTTTCATTTTCTAACCCTAGATCGGCAATCCATAACATGTCAAATCGCCGTCAGAGTTAGGATGCGCGATCGCATTACTAAGGGACATTGCTGTACTACTCGAATATCTCATCGATGCTGTATCTGGAATACTATTTTTGGTATCTTTACTCAAAAGTTAAAGACGAGCGCATCGGTAGATAAATAAAAACTAATTTGGCATTTGAGATTTTTTGCTATTATTATTAAGCTACAAATCTAGGAGAGGTGGCAGAGTGGTCGAATGCGCTCGACTTGAAATCGAGTGTACTGAGAAGTACCGTGGGTTCGAATCCCACCCTCTCCGTCAAGCTAGCGATTTTATTGCCGAACCGTATACTAGCTGCATTTTTGACACAAGCCAAAAAATTCTAAGGTGTGGTAGTAAACTTTAAAAGTGTGGGATTTTTCTAGCTGCTGTTCGAGATCGTGGACGGGACATCCATCAATAGGAAAAGAAACGCCGCAGTTGACACAGGTGAGATGATGGCGATCGCTTTTAACCAAGCTATATTCTGACTCTCCATTTGCCAAGGTTCTTACCTGTACTTCTCCCTGAATCTTCAGAGCTTCAAGCGACCGATATACCGTCGCCAACCCCATATCTTGTTCTCGATTTTTCAGTTCGACATATAGATTTTGAGCCGAAATCGAACGGTTCAAACTTTTAAGTACGGCTAAAATTTTTTCTTGCGAACGAGTTCGTTGGGCTTTCATAAATCCAAATTTTATCTCAAACTTACATCTATCTTATCCGTTAAAAGCTATTTACCCTAAGCTATGGACTGGTAAAATTACTTTGCTAGTTGCTAAATCATCGGCTCAGTAATTAATTATATGGCTACCAAATACCACGCTCGCATTTACGTTACCTTACGCTCTTCCGTGCTAGATCCAGCAGGAACAGCAGTCGAATCTGGACTAAAGCAAATGGGATATACAGAAGTAGAATCAGTCAGAATTGGTAAATATATAGAACTACAGTTAACAGCGAGCAACGAAGATGAAGCGAAACAGCATTTGGATGAAATGTGCGATCGCCTGTTAGCCAATACGGTAATCGAAAATTATTGCTTTGAACTGGATGAGTTGGCTACAGCATAACCATTAAATAGTGGAAGGAAAAGAAAGATGAAATTTGGGGTAATTGTTTTTCCAGGTTCGAACTGCGATCGCGATATCTCTACCGTTACTCAGGGGATTTTAGATGCGCCAACGCGGATGGTGTGGCATCAAGAAACGGATATTAGCGATATTGATGTGGTAATCGTTCCTGGTGGGTTTAGCTACGGCGATTATTTACGGTGTGGCGCGATCGCTCAGTTTTCTCCCGTGATGAATGGCGTCATCGAACATGCCAAACAGGGAAAATACGTTCTGGGCATCTGTAATGGATTTCAAGTTTTAACTGAAGTAGGTTTATTACCAGGGGCATTAATTCGCAATCGAGGTTTGCATTTTATTTGCGATCGCGTACCCGTTAAAGTCGAACGCACCGATCTGATCTGGACTAAAGACTATCAAGCGCAGGAGGTTTTAACTTTACCCATTGCCCATGGAGAAGGTTGCTACTATGCAGATGAAGATACTCTACAAGAACTGGAGGACAATCAGCAGGTTCTCTTTCGCTATACTAGTGCCTCAGGTGAAATTAGCAGCGATAATAATCCTAACGGTTCGATGAATAGTATTGCAGGAATCGTCAATCGACAGGGAAACGTCTTGGGCATGATGCCTCATCCTGAAAGAGCAGCCGATCACGACTTGGGTAGTACTGATGGTCTAGCTATGTTTCAAGGATTACTGAAGGAGTTAGCAATTGCTTAATAAAATGATATTGACGGCTGAAAAGATTAAAAAAGAGCATAAATAAATGAATATCGAGCAATTAAACGCAGATTATGGCATTGGCGATAAAGTTGTCTTTGTTGCAGGAAAAGGTGGTTTTCCCGTAATTGAGATTAAAAACGAGTTTGCCACGGGAAAAGTATCTTTATATGGCGGACAGGTTCTTTCTTTTTTACCCGTCGGTCAGACCCAAGATATGATGTTTGTAAGCAGTCAAGCCTACTATCAGTCGGGAAAAGCAATTAAGGGTGGTACGCCAGTATGTTGGCCCTGGTTTGGTCCCGATCCTGAAGACAAAGGACGAGCCAGCCACGGTATTGCCCGCAATCGCCTGTGGGAAATGCGAGATGTAGCGATTACT
>JBCDCO010000225.1:0-9195 GCA_039181635.1 Cyanobacteria bacterium P01_G01_bin.19
TAAGAAGTTCCTTGATTAACAGCGATCGCTGGCGAAAAAAGGCGTTTTGGGCGAAAAATTATTACTCTTCACTTGACGAACTATCATCTTCGCCCATATTAGGTACTATGTCAGGGCGTTCTGCATTTTCCCACCCTGCGGGACGTTTGGAGTTGTACCAGGCAATCGAACCGATAGAAATAGCAGCGATAAAACCAACCACGTAAACAGCAACGAAATAAGTAGGAAATTCTCCAGCTACTGCGAAAAATAAATTCATATTCTAGTAATCCTGTTATTAATATTAGGTAATATTACCAGAGATTGTTGCCTAATGTCCTTGCACAAATAGATCGCGGGTACTTTTAAAGGGGGATTAAAAATTTTCTGTAGACCAAGAATTTAACGAAGCGAGGACGAGAGATACCGCTACCAAAGACAGCTTTAAGATCCAGGGAGCGCAGAATAAAGTTACCAAAGAAAAAGCGATGGATGTAAATCTAATCGCTGCCTTAAAAACGTCATCTTTTATATTAAAACTAGCAAACAGCGCGATCGCTGCGACAGATAGAGTGACTAATGAGAGCGCGAGCATATAACTTTCCTCTACAGGTATACATTTTTAGGCAATTTTGCTATTTTTTCTGTTAGATTCAATCATAGTCTTGGTTTCTTCGATGATTGACAAAAATAAGTCTATATTAACCTTTGTATTAAGATATTATAATTTTACTTGATTTTGTCGATATACAAGTATATCTGAAGAGACAAAATTATATTTTTTGGTTTTGGATGAGAGGGGAGCGATGAAAACATCCTCCTTGACTCTTCTCGTATGGCGTCTGTGGGTATCACCGCTAATTCACACCAAGCGTAATATAGTATTTTACTGAAACTTTCTCAGGCTAGAACCCGTATGTCTTGTAAATACCCATAAACAAGCTCTGGCTGCATCGCGAAAAATTTTGGACTTGGATTCTGGAAGTCGATCTGTAGCGATCGCAACTGGAGTGTAAGTAATTCCTGTACTGCCCAAAACAATAAAAGCGATCGCCTTTGCTCTGGGAAGATGAAAATCATCGGTAATTAAATAGATGTGACCGATCTTTTGCTTTTTAAAATCACCAACCAAAGTCGTAAAATTAGTCACCGTATCTGTTGCTCGACGGTCGATATAAACTCGGCGATGACTGACTCCCATACTTTGAAAAATTTCCCTAGCCTTCATTTCTCTAGTACCTGAGGAAACCCAAATTGGCAAATCGGGATGGGAGAGCGCAAATTGAGCCGTAAAAATTTCTCGTGGATGACCGCCTCCAAGAGTCAAGATTGCCTGAGGATTGGGCTTCAGGTAATTAGCAATTGCCAGCCTAATTGGAATAAAGCTAATTACACTAATAAAAAAACTGACAACGATAATGATGGCGAATTTTCGTTTGGCAATAAAGGAAAGCACTTGAAAATCGGGCGATCGCTCTACTTTGGGCATCACCATTCTAAGTTGTATCAGCTTAATTGCAAAGATGAAGACCGATATTTTCTGTTCCCAATTCTCAATAAGATTATCAGTGTCTGATTTATCTTCCCAAGCGATTGGGGATACCCTCGCAACCCCCAGGAACAGTCGATCGCGATTTTTCACCGCACCAAGAACATACATAATATCTTTGCTCTTCGCTCAGCCGTTTTACGCCAGAAAAGTTGGCTTTTTCGATCACAACACCCGTGTATTGACCCGTGGTGTAATCTGGTTGCATAGTAATACTGCGAGGAGTGGCAGTTTCCAACGAGCCATAAAATAAACGAGTTCCTTTCATATCTGCTCCCGCTAAATTTGCTTCGTACAAGACTGTACGGGCGAGGTTGGCTTTGACCAAATCGCAGCGACTGATATTTGCTCGTACCATGTTGGCATCGCTGAGATCTGTCCACCGCAGATCTTGCCCCACCAAATAAGCTCCCGCCAGCATCACCCCTAAATCGATTACTCTAGTTCCAAATGGGCGATCTTCCGAGTATCCCCCACTGCCATCTAGCATCGCTCTACCCAAACGATTATCTCGCTTGAGAGGAGTTAATAAGCGAGACTGTGACAAAAAGCGAATTACTTTTGCCTTACCATTTTCATCAATACTAGAAAGAATGGAGGCGGTTCTGCCCTCGGCGATCGCTCTTTCTTGAGGCCAATCTTCTAGCAAACCTTCTTCATTAAGAGTCAGATCGGAAATACCCTGAAAATAAGTATCGATAGTTTGTTGTTGGGTAATACGGTTTTGTTGAATTGTTAAGTCCTTAGAAATAACATACTGCGCCCAGGCAACATAAACAGCCAAAATTGCGATTAAAATCTGTCCCAAAGCACCGATCCAATCCGCCCACGAACCAAATTCATCATATTTGAACTGATTCAGCCAGCTACCAATATTACGATAAACTCCCAGGTAGTTAAACAATCCTGCGATCGCAGCGGTAAAACCAAAAAAGGCTAAAATAGTGCGTCTTTCTTGAATGGTCAAAAACTTACCGATCCAACCTTTCACTGAGGTAAACACTACCCCCAACGACAGTAGTAAAGCCGTTACCGAGCCGACTATACCCAACCAGGGAAGACGAAACCACAAACCCAAACCCATTAATAAAACCGTAATTACAATTAACTGAGACTGGGAAAAGTTAACTTTATTGGGGGCTATTTTTTTCTTAGAAACGACAGTGCGTTTAGTCTCTGGTTTTTCTGGGGATTCTGATTTTACTAACGAGAGAGATTCTTCGTTTATTTCAGCTTTCCCATTTTCCAGCTCTACTACATTCTCAGGGTCAATATTAGGCGTAGAATCAGACCTGTCCTTCATTCTCTATAAATATTCATATAAATCTCTATCCATGATACTTAAAGGCTGTCCTAGAGGCATTAGACTTTATAGGTAAATCGGCTAAGGTAGAATAGCAAATCTAGTTGTTCGTAGCCGATTGATAGTATCGATATCTTTCCTTAAGTTTTGAGGCATCTAGATCTTTAGACCAGTATTCTACTAAAGCATTTCCTAAAGCCCAGGCATTACTGTTTTTGCCTGCGGAATCATTATCCAAAAGCAAAGACCAAAGAGCGCGCAAGTCAAATCCACCAATACTGGGGTCATCATTAAGCAGCACATACAGGTCGTAAGCCATCTGTAGCTTACCAATTACTAGGGGTGCTTGCTCGATGGGGATCTGTTCGGCTAAGACATAAGCCAAAGCACTATTACCTGTGGAGAAAGTAGAGATTGTCTGTAGAATAGGACTTTTTAGAAAAACGGCTAGTCCCTGAGCCGTAGACATTTGACGGGTGTAGTGATCGATAATTCGAGCTACAGACTTACTGCGTACTTCCAAACTTTTCAAGTAGCGAGCCAATCGTAGCTGTTTAGATGGGGCGATCGCTTGAACCAATTCCCAAGATAAATCCCCTACACCCCATGCTTGGCGATCGCTTGCTTGGTCTTCGGTGACGATGGGCAGCACTAACTCGCAGATATCCCCTAGTTCCTCTACGCGATAGCTGGTAGCATCTCTAATCGACTTCTCCTTGGGTTTGTTGCCTTCGCGCCAATCATAGGGAGGATTCCATTCTCGAATCGGACGCAGGCGATCAACTTGGGTAACAATCACAATCGCGTTGAGATCGGGCAAGTCTTGTTGCAGCGTCTGTAAAAAATCCAAATCCATTTGCAAAGCGGGATCTAAAGCAGGAGTTACCAACAACAACAAGTCAGCGGTAGCAGCATAGTCTAAAACCTGCTGGCGAAATTCGGGACGATTTATTTGCTCGTAACCAGGGGTATCTAATAAGTTGAGGGTTTCTCCTGTAGGCGTCTGCCAAGTGTAAGTTTTGATGCGATCTGTACTGGGTAAAACGTCAACTTCTGCTCGATCGGCTTGGAATAGAGTATTAATCAAGCTGCTTTTCCCCGCACCAGTACGACCAACCAAGATAATATTGAGGGGCTTTTGTTCTACTGCTTCAGGAGATTCTGCTGATGCCAAAATCTCTTTTAGGGTTTGAGTTTTTGCATGGGGTAGCAAAGATTCTGAGTCAATCTCGGGTAAAACTATTGTCTCGTCACCATAAAGAGCGATCGCCTGCTGAGCCAAATTTTTTAAGGCTGTTTCACGCAATAATTGACCCAAATTTAGCAATAGTTCTTGATTTGCTCGGCTATCAAATTTTCGGGTAGCTTGCTTGGCAACAGCAGCGGCTGGGTTAATTAGCCATTGCGACCAATTAAATACCTTACCTATTTTTTGTAGTGATGGTTCTAGGTTGCGATAGGTTTCGTATGCTTCGTAAGCCTGTCCGATAGAAACGCGATTCAAAACAGGAGTAAGTTTTTGCATCATGCGATCGGTATCGTCTACCGTTCCGCGAATCAAACCGTAAGCTTGAGGAATATATATGTTGAGAAAGGGACGTTTGACGTCTGGATTGTATATTTGAGCGATCGCACTAACCAATTCTTGACATCTTTGCCAGAAAGTCACCCAATCTTGCCAGAAAGGTTCGTCAGTTTTGGTTTTAGCAATAACCTCTGAGAGAAAGGCACTGACTTGTGCTTCTTTATCTCCAGTTACCTCGATTTCCAAATCTTCTTTGTCCAACTCCCGATCTATTTCTTCCATAACCGATTCGATCTCAGCCATGGCAGGTTTTGTCCATCTCACCAGCAGCCAACGCCAAACAGCAAAAATTACCACTACGACTCCCCAAATCCAGTTAATTCCCCAGTCATGAATTTGCGAACCTGCTGCAACTAGGAGAAAAATAATAATGGCTGCGATGGGTAAAACTAGAATTCCAACCTGCCAAGGTTTGATGTTTACCATTGTTGATCCTCTATCTTCTACTTGTTTTTATCCTAACCACGTTTTTAGGGCGTTGCTTAATCGAATAGATAACCATAACTTTCTGGCTGCTGCCTGGTCATGATTGCCAATATATACTCCTACAATTTCGCCAGTCTTCGCATCCAAAGCTAGCCAAACTAACTGTTTATCACCCATATTGTGAGCAAAATAGGCGATCACTTTTTATAACTCGCCACGGTGATTCGGGTTTAAGATCTTTCTGTAGACAATTGATAATATTCCGTAAGTGATTTTCAAACACCCGACCAAATTATCCAATTAGGTTATCCTCCCAATAGAATCGATTTGATTACCACTCCCGACGGTATAGATTTTGATACTTGCTATCAATCTAAGCTAGAGATTGTTATTAATGATATCTCTGTCAAATTTATCGATCTAGAGAATCTTGAATAACTAACGTATGTTACGAAATATATTTGTTTGAGAAGCAATCTTTTTCGCATCTTTTTTCGCTTGCTTGGTTAAGATAATTTGCCATTTCTTCACCAATCAAGTTCCTCTATTGGTGTTCCTTCAGATAATGGCTCTGCTGCTGCGGATTTAATAGAATCCACCATCCCAGGAATACTATTAAGATAGACCGTTTCGGCGATCGCTTCCCAGTCTTCTCTCGATACTAAAACAGCGTCGTTGCGTTTGCCTTTGATAGTAATTGGCTGATGGTTTTGAGCTACCTCATCTATCAAGCGATAAAGATTGTCTCTAGCTTCTCTAACAGTCTGTTAATTGAGAAACGACTAAGAATCATCAATCTTTTTCATCGATCCATAGAAGAATAAAAAGCTGATGCGATCGCCTGACTCAAAGCAGTATTAAAACTGTTCGTAATGCCCACCAACAGCAAAAATGTAGATATAACAATACCGAACTCTCTTCAAAATTTAGACAAACGACTAGCAGTTCATAAATCAAATAAAATTTTCAAAGCTTCATCAATCTTCTTTAATACGGAGGAATTAACTCTTCCTCTACTTTTGACAAAGCGTTTCTGATAATCAATTGGTCTAGTTTGCAGACAATCAGCTATGGACTACTTGCTTAATCCGTTAGCTTTGTTCGGTGCGATAGTAACGTTGGTGATAATACGACTTTTCTTTTGCGACCATTGAGTAACTGGAACAACTTGAATTACAGGAAGTCGAGAATCATAAACATCATTTGTCACCACAATACAAGGTCTGACTTTACTTGTTTCTGAACCAAGGGTAGGACTGAGATTAAAATCCGCAATCGCACCCCTGAAAGGAGTAAAGTTTAATCTAGACATAAGCTGGCTGCGCTGTCAGTTAGTTCTTGCAAATCTCGATCGCTTTCATATATTTCTTGGTAGAGGTCTGCTGAGTCTATTAAGGCTCTGGTTTTTAGATTTTTTTTTAGTTCCATTAGAGCATTGGCTACTATCTCTGATTTGCTTGAGTAACCGTATTTTTGATAATCAAGAACAAATTCTAATGTGTCTTCGTTCAGGCTAACTTTTATCTGAGGCATAAAATAGAACCGCGCGACATAAGTACTTTATTATTGTACTGTTATCTAGGCTAGATTTAGCCTATTCTAAAGGTCGAAAATGTTCTTAGCCATTGAAGATTATGAGATTTGGTTACAAATATATCTAGACGAACAAGGATTGCTAGAGGAAGAGTAAAGTAGGGAAAAATTTTTCTAATCCTTTAACAAAAAATGTCAACAATTAGTTTCTTTTTCCAATAGTGGTAAAAACTACGAAGAAATTTATCCTAATCTCAAAGGTATTCCTTTAAGTGGGTACATCATTTTTTATCGCATCATTGGTGATGGGGTTGAAATTTTACGGGTAATTAGTGGACGCAGAGATTTACCTGCCATTTTCACAGATTCATAGATAATGCTAACTTTGAAAATAGAGATAGCACCATTAATCGTAGATCCCCAAACTTTTACAATTAAAATTAATTGAGTTACAACTCGAAATTTAAGAGATTGGCAAAATAATTATGCTTACCCCAGAAACGGCACTTCAAAAGATTAAACAGCTATCACCAGAACAACAAAAACAAGTTTTTCGGTTAATTGAAACCTTAGAGAAGCAGAGAGAAGAAACGGAAGACTTTTTTGAGATCGCTGGTATCTGGGAAAACCGAGAAGTAACTGCCGAAACTCTGCGTCAAAAAGCTTGGAAGGAAGAAAATAAGTGATTTTATGCGATACCAATATTCTAATTGAGCTTTATAAGAACAATCCTACTATTATCAGCGAACTACGTAAAATCGGTGCGAAATAAATTGCGATTAGCACCATAACTCAAGCAGAACTTTACTATGGAGCTTTAAATAAAATAGAATTACAACGCATTAAAAAGCATTTAAGTCAGTTAAATATTCTAGCTGTAGATATTTCCGTTTCCGAGCAATTTATTAAATTAATGGAAAACTATGCTCTTAGCCACAAGCTAACAATTCCCGATGCGCTTATTGCTGCTACTGCTTTAGTTCATAATCTTGACTTGTATACTTTGAATCAAAAAGACTTTCGTTTCATTTCAAAATTAAGACTCTATTGAGAATTATCTGGGTAATCTAGTAAAAGTAGGGATTTACACGCTTTTTTGGCAGATTTACGAGTTATGACCCAATCCGAGCCAGAACTAGAACTAGATTTAATTCTAGGTGGTTAATATGTTCCTCACTGGTTTTGATTACTGATTCAGTGTTACGCCCTCAATCGAATGATTCAAGTTGCTAAACCAAATTCTGTTTGGGTTGCTGATTAATTCTTCTGATCATAATGGGATTATTTTGGTTGATTTCGATTTATGCAACAACGCCCCATATTATTACTTTTACGTGACTACCCATTCATAACGCAAAATCTAACTTGTAGTGATTTGATGAATTTTTCCCGCTTGGGACAATGACATGGATTTTTCCATAGAAAATTCAGACAATCGTCATGCAAAAGACATATTTGCTATTTATGATGATTAACGTAAAGCAAAGAAGGCTGACTTAAAGCCTGAAAGTCTATTAGTTCGTTTTTATTTTTAATTGATAAAAGAATACCTCACATCTTGTAATGGCGATGTATGAGTCGCCTTTTTCTAGTCTTAGTTATTGAAAAAATATTATGAAAAAAGCAACAACTTGGAAAAAAGCAACAACTTCTCTATCTCTCTTAATTTTGGGCGGTGGGATTGCCTTGGGTGGTAATCATCTAATCAATACTCCTCAAAGCTTTGCTAATAATGCGATCGCCAAAAAGATCGTAGCGCAAGCAAACCCTAGTAATGAAATCAATGATACCCCTCAGATAGATTCAGACATCGTCATGCCACAAAACTACGTTAGTAAAGTGGTAAATGAAGTAGGAGATTCAGTAGTTAGAATTGATGCTTCCCGCACTGTGGCTACCAATGTTCCGCCAATATTTGACGATCCTTTTTTCCGTCAGTTTTTTGGTTCGCAGATTCCCAACATTCCCCAAGAAAGAGTTCAAAGAGGATTGGGTTCGGGATTTATTGTGAGTTCCGATGGCTTGATTCTTACCAATGCCCACGTAATTGACGGTAGCGATTTGGTTAATGTCACCCTCAAAAACGGCAGTACCTATGAAGGAAAAGTGATGGGTACAGATCCTCTAACCGATGTGGCAGTTATCAAAATAGAGGCAGAAGATTTACCTGCGGTGACATTTGCCGACTCAGAACAACTGCAGCCAGGGGAATGGGCGATCGCGATCGGTAATCCTTTAGGATTAGATAATACCGTCACCACGGGGATTGTCAGTGCAACAGGCAGATCCAGCAGTCAGGTGGGCATAGCAGAAAAACGGGTCAGCTTTATTCAAACTGATGCTGCCATCAATCCTGGTAATTCTGGGGGTCCCTTACTCAATGCCAGGGGAGAAGTAATTGGCATTAATACCGCCATTATTAAAAACGCTCAGGGACTTGGCTTTGCTATTCCCGTCAACACTGCCAGAGACATTGCCGAAGAGTTAATCGCCACAGGTAAAGTAGAACATCCTTACTTGGGTATTCAGATGGCACAAATTACTCCTCAACTTCAGCAGCAGCTAAAAGCCAGAAGAAATGTCGATCTAGGCACCGACAAAGGAGTCTTAATTATTGGCGTTGTCCCTAATTCTCCTGCGGCTAATGCAGGATTACAGGCGGGAGATGTGATTTTGGCAATTGAAGAACAGGCGATCGTCACGGCTGATGAAGTACAAAAAGCGGTATCGACAGTAGAGGTAGATAGCAATCTGTCGCTGTCAATTATGCGTAATGGCAAGTCGCAGAATATTGGGGTTAAGGTAGGAGTTTTGCCTCAA
>JBCDCO010000226.1:0-9169 GCA_039181635.1 Cyanobacteria bacterium P01_G01_bin.19
ACAGCAGTAAAGCCTACCAGACCGTAGGTATAAAGTGCCCCCAGCCAAGTGTGGTGACTTCCCAAAGGCATCTGAGCTACATATCTCGGACCAATTTCTTGTAACCGCCCATGTCCCCAGAGCGGCGCGTCATTCCACCATTTTTTGATCGTGGCGCGATAGAGAATACCACGGACACGAGAGGAATAGAGGGAATCTTTGCCCCGAAAATTAGTAAACTGGTCTTGGGCAAAATTGAAGATTTTACCGATTTGAAAGGCAAAAATCCCCCAAATAAAAAAACCTAAAGCAGAAAGTAGCTGTACCTGGGGGTAAAAAATATTTCTGACCAACCAAACGACAACTAAGACGAAGGGAATACATAATAACGCGGCACGAGATTGAGAAACCGCGATTAAAATCACGGCAGAAATTAATCCTGTAATTCGCCATTTAGTCGCTTTTTCTGACCAAGCCAGAAAAAAGAAGAAATTCCCCAGAGTGCCTGTAGAAGTATACCAGGGGCTAAAAGCAAAAATCCGCTCTTGGAAAGCATTTTGTAAGAGATGAACTTTATAGTGATCGCCACCACCACCAAAAACCGCCAGTGGAGAATAATAGGTCAATTCGGGAACACCTACGTTAGTTAAGATTGTACCTACTACAATCAATCCTGCTGCTTGGAGGGCAATGATGCAGCCTACCCGATACATTAGTTGCGGTCGAATCAAGAAATGCCCCCCCAGGATAAACATGGGAATTATTGCCCAGCGTCGATACCAGTTATTGACAGTGGAAAAAACAATTTGCTTGAGTCCCAGGTCGAAATTAAAATGAGACACCATTAATGCCAGCAGGATAATGAGACTGCTTACCAACCAGACCCAAGCCGTGGGGGAGATATAGACTCTTGATCTTAAAGGGGTGTCTGCGGTTTGAACGCGCCATTGCCATAAAGCATAAATTGTTAATACTGTTCCTGTCAGGGGAACGACTATATATAAAGAACCGATTAAATAAAGTGGTAAAGTGGCGATCGCCAGATACCAAATCACTGCTTCAGGTATATTCTGCGGTTGAATATCATCATTTTTTAAAAACATTGAGCTTATATAAACAAAAGAATTAGTTTTTGGTAGGGTGGGCAATATGCAGATCGTAGATACCGTAACCTTTAAAATACCAAGCTTTGCCCATCATTAGAGAGGTTTTTTTGAAACACTTGGATGCTTCGGTTTTGGTGGGTTAAGGCTTACGGATAATTAATCTTTTAATTTTTCCATAGTCGATGCCTAACCCACCCTACTAGACTTTTTTACTTCTCAATTGCTGAGGCAGGAGTTAATTTACTGCGCCACGATTGCATCCTATCCAAAATCTTGAGATAGTTTTGCTGACCAAAAATTCGCATTAGAGCGATCGCCGTAGTTAAGCGTAAATTTTCCTTAGTCCAAAATTTTTGAGGGTCTTTACCTAGAGCGATCTGGTGATACTTTTGAGCCGCTTTAGAGTCTGGTTGGGTGTTTTGCAGGGCTTTCCAAGCCAGACAAAAATAGGCAAAGCTATATCCATGCTTGACCAGTGATTTTAATTCCTTTGGTGCCGCAGCTTCAGCTTTGGCTAATACAACATTAAGACCCCGTTCCATTTGTAATAGATTGCGCGAACTGCTGCTCGCTCGTTGACGATAGTACACTAGAGGCTGACGAATTACTTTAAACTGATATTTAAGAGCCAGTCGCAACCACATATCCCAATCTTGACCGTAGGCGTTGAGGTCGATTTGAAATAAACCCACTTCGTCAAAACAACTACGGCGAATCAGGGCAACGCTGCCACATTCAATTTGGTTGGCTTTAATTAAATCTTGCCAAATATAGCCTTCGGCTTCGCTTTTAACAATGCGTCCAGTAGATGCTCCTGCATCGTTCATGTAGGTAACCCAAGTATTGACGATGCCAACTTCGGGATGGTGATCGAGAACGGCAACCTGTTGTTCTAACTTAGTAGGCGACCAAAGATCGTCAGCATCGATCAAGGCAATATATTCTCCCTGAGAATTGGTAATCCCTGTATTGATAGCACCTGCCAAGCCCATATTAGCTTGAGTAATTAGGCGGATGCGGGGATCTGATAACTGGTCAACCCACTCCGAGGTGTTATCCTTACTGCCATCATCAACGACAATCAATTCAAAATCGGTGTAGGTTTGAGCTAAAACACTGCCAATTGTTTCTGGCAAATACGCCATCATGTTGTAGGTGGGAATAATTATGGATACTTGGGGCATGATTTCATCCAAATTTGCAAATTAACGGTGATTAAATCCTATTTTTTTAGCAAGCTATTTAAGTCAGTAGCGGGAGTAAGTACTTTATGGTTGTTATTATTTGAAGATGGAGATTGCTCAACCGAACTACTTACCCACAAAGAAGCGATCGCCGTCGTGAGAAATACCGAACCCATAAAGGTTCCGAGAGCAACAACAGTCTGATCGGGAGAGCTAGGCTTACGCGGTAGGTTGGGTTGGATAGCCACCTGAATTTGGGGATAGGCATCGTAGAGGTTACTTTCTGCCAAGCGAGATTTGGCTAAATTAGACGAGTAGACTGTCTCGGCAAATTTGACCTCTTGTTCTAGGCGAGCCAGGGTTGCATCTTGTTTGACTAATTGGTTTTCTTTAGCTTCGATAATTTGGATTTGTTGGTTTAATGCGGATGCTTTAGCTGCTAATCCATCTGCCTCAGACTGGAGGGCAACAATATCTTTGAGCAGACTACCGCGATAGGAATCATTTTCTTCTCCTGTTCTTAAGTTTAGTTGCTGGAGTAATTGCCCCGAAGGAATGCGACCGAGTAATACCCCACCTCGCTCTAAAAGAGACTTTCTCGCTTGCGCCACTTCTTGCCGTTTTTCGACGGCGTTGGGACTATCGTCCTGAAATTTTGCCGCTATAGCGACCAATTCGCCGCTGGCGCGAGCATACTCGGCTAAATACTGTTGAAACAATGAATCGGAATGGAGGGCGAAGGCATCTTTAGCTGATTGAGCGGACATTCCCAAATTATCAGCTAAACGAGCGGCTTGAACCCTAGTTTGCTCTAGTTGGGCGGTAATTTCTGCCTGTTGACGACGTAGCTGTTCTAGATTGGAAGATAAATTCTTGGCTTTATCCCGAGAACCCAGCGGGGAACTTCCCCGAAAATCCGCTAATTCTTGGCGGGCTAGATCCAGAGCTGTTTTTGATCTAACTAAGCTGGTTTGAAGATTGCGATCCGTTTGACTTATTTGCCCCTGTCGAAGTTCTTGAATTTTTTGTTCTAAAACTTGTTGCAGAGCGATCGCTTTTTGTTGCGCTACTTCTGGAGTATCTCCTTCGGTAGTCAGCTCGATCATGGTGGTATTGTCCACAATTTCGATTTCTGGTTTACCGTATTCACTGCGCTCCATGCCGACTTGGGCAGCAGCTTGTTCGATAATTTCTGGTTTGCGAATCAAAAATTTATAGTCTTCTCGGGGGTCAAACAAATTATGACCATAAGGGGAGTCGATATCAGAACTGACAGAACCGACATCGGGAATGGTAACGCTGCTGGAATTTTGACTGGCGGGCAGGCTGATTGCCCATTTGCTGGTGTAGGTAGGACTTTTAAATACTAAATAGAGAATTGCCAGCCCCCAGAGGACGGCATTACCCATCAGCCATTGAGGAAGATAGGTACGCCAAGGTTTTCGTACACGAGGCGATTGGTAGTTGATGGGATCGATTGTCGGGAATTTAGAGTTACTTGTCCCTAGAGAACTCAAAGTAAAATCTGCTTTTCGATTTTGACGGGGGGGAGTTAGCGACTGTGTATCTGCCGTCGGAATTACTTTGTGGAGTAACCCAGGACTAAACTGAATATATCCTCGAGCGACAAACCGAATTGCGCTTCTTAAATCTGAGGCTGGGGTATTTTTTAACAGGTAGCCCATGGCTCCCGCCTGCAATGACTGTTGAATATAGCTATCTCGATCGTGCATACTCAGGACAATCACTTTGACGCTGGGAAAGTCTTGATGAATCATTTTAATCAGCTCCAAGCCACTGACCCCTGGCATTTCCAAATCGACCAGCATTAAATCTGGTAGTAGTTGTCGAGCTAATTCCAGCGCACTTATTCCATTACTTGCCGTCGCCACTACTTTTAAGCCTGGTTCTGATTCCAGATTGGCTTTGATGCTTTCGCGAATGCTTAGTTGGTCGTCAACAATTAGGATACGTAACATATTTGTAATTATTTGTTGCTTAATTGAAAGATTTAAATTGCTAATTTTCAGGATCGAAATTTAGTTTCTGGTAGTAAATACCTCGACCATCGGTACCAGCAAAAATCAAACCTGGTTGTTGTTGACTGGCAACTAAAACTTTGATGGCGCGGGGCATAGCTGCTAAGGTATTAATTTGCGACCAACTTTGACCGCCATCAACGGAGCTAAATAAGCCTGACTGCCCCGCTCGATTTTGTCCATAGACATAGACATTTTGGTTAATCTCGCCCTCTCTGGATACTCCTACGGTTACTAAATGTGCTGCGGCGATTGAATTTATCTGGGTAAAGGATTTGCCTCCATTTTGAGAATGAAATAACCCTCCTTTATCCAGACTCAGCCAAATTTCTCCTGCTGCCTGGGGCACAGTAATCAGGACGAAGCGATTGGCTACAGGTAAATCTGAGGTCATAACCTCAAAAGTCGCTCCGCCGTCCTGACTCCCGTATACTCGACCTTGATCGTAGTAGTAAAAGCGATCGCCATTGACGCCATCGGCTGCCAAAGGTTGATTCCAATTCCAAGGTCCTGTTTCCCCTAGAGGCAATCCTGAAACTTTTTGCCAAGTCTTGCCCCCATCGCGGGTAACTAAAGGTAAATCTTCGCTGGTGGTCACTACAAAATGCTGCGGGTCATCAGGAGCGATCGCCACCCGCATAAAGAGTCGATCTTGAGGGATATTTGCCCAGGGTTGCCAGGAAAGTCCCCCATCGACAGATGTTGCACCCAGGTAAGCGTCTCGCCATTGTTTACCCCCCACTCGCACCATATTTTGGGGGGCACTCAGGCAATATGCTATGTCATAGGTATCCTGGAAGTAATTATCTAAAAAGCTTTCCCCGATTAAATCAAGCCCACTTAAATTAATTCCTTGCCGTTGAAAACCCAAACGACTGGCGGGAGAAGCACCTAGCTGCTGATGGTAAAAGCCTTCAAGGTCGGCAATACCACTTAATAAGATTGTTCCCTCTGGAGGAGAAATCATACTAAAGAGAACTGTCTGTTCGATCCCTTTAACTCGACTCGACCACTCGACAGTAGACTGCTCGATATTGTCGGTATGCCAGACACTAAACCAGTCAGCCAACCAGACCTGTTGGGGGTCTTGAGGCGCGAAAGCGATCGCCGAGGAATGGTCGTTAAAAAATTCAGGAGCCAGCCAGGGCAAAGTTTGCTCAAGCTTGGGGGGTTTTACCTGCCAGCTTGCGCCACCATCGCGAGAATAATAAATTTTAGCTCTGCCTCTTTCTCCCTCACTAACTATTAGAGTTTGGGCAGCTTGAGGATGGAGACTTAAGCCATTAAAAGTTTGGTGGATCGATCCTGACGGACTAATATTGCTCCAGCGACCATTTTGGTATTTAACTACCTGAGGGGCTTTACTATTGGTGGCATAAACGGTATCGTCTTGAGCTACTTTTAGCCGCATTACCTCAGGGGGACTATTTGGTAATTTGCTCCAGGTTGCTCCCCCGTCTTCAGATTGATAGACTCCATCGCGATACACACTGGCATAGGCTACCAGAGACTGCCGAGGAGAAAAAGCTACATTTAAGACCCCAACATCATTTTCTGGATCGACCTTTAAGTTTGATACCTGCTGCCAGCTCAAACCACCATCGAGCGAGCGCCATAAACCATCACGACGAGAACCAAATAACAGCAGGTTACTATCAAAGGGGCTTACTACCAGGCGATCGCCCGCCCAGCGTTTATCCTCATCGCCCCCCATCGGTACCGACAAGTCGGTCGCTTGCCAAGTTACACCACGATCCTCAGACTTATATATTGTTCCTGGTTCAGTGGTATATTTACCAACCGCAACGTAGACTAAATCTGGGTTTTGAGGGTCTAGTCCTAAAGCCTCTCCCCCAGAATTATGATCGTAGTCCCAAAACCCTCTGGGCAGAGAATTGGCGATCTGTTGCCACTGTTGTAGTTCGGCTTGCCAACGATAAAAACCACCGTTATCAGTTCTGATGTAGACTACATTTTGAGCCGTAGGATGTGGATAAATTCCTGTAATATATCCCCCCGCGCCAATAGTCACCGAATGCCAACCAGAAGCGTTAGTCTCTAAAGCATTAGCGGCAAAAAATAAGGAATCCTGGCGTAAGTTGCTGAAATTGGACAGCATAAAACTTCCGCTAATCGCGATTAGTAATGAGAGTAAAGCTATCCCCCAATAGCGATAAGCAGTTAAAGTTTTAGCGATCTTGTTTACAACTTCATTCATTAAAATAATTAGTTGTTAGCTACTAATCTTGCAGTTTTCTGGAACCTTTCTCATTTACTTGCCTTTAGAAGTAGAAACCAAATCTGATTTGGACTTAGATTTGGCGGTTGCCTTGCCTAATTGTGCAGTCTGATAGACCTCTAGGTTTTTAGCAGTGATTATTTCCCAGTTGTAGTTGGCTAATACGTGTCGTTGCGCCTGCTTTGCCATGTCTTCTCTCAACCCAGGCTGGTCTAGTGCCTGTTTCAAAGAGTTTACACAAGAATTAACCTCTCCTGCCTGAAATAAAAAGCCTTTATCAGCTTCAATTAGTTGTTGGTGGGGCGGGATATCACTGGCGAGTACGGGAATACCTTCTTTCATTGCTTCTAACATTACTAGGGGCAAGCCTTCGAGATCCGAAGGCAAGACAAATAAACCAGCACCTCGGATAATTTCGGCTAAACGGATCCCTTGTAATTCTCCTGTAAAAACAATATTGGGATTATCTGCTGCTAAACTCTTCAGGTGTTCGGCATACTTTTTGGTATCACTAGTACCCCCCGTTAAAACTAATTTCCACCCTGGGGGAGAGAGTTTTTGAAAAGCCTCAATTAATAAGTCTGGTCGTTTTTCGGGAACTAGTCTGCCTAAAAACAAGAGATAGCGTTTGGGGGTGAACTCAAGAGAATGCACATTCTGAAAATTGGGGTCGGAAGGGGTCAACTCTCCAGGTCCATTGGGAATATAAACTGCATTCAAGCCATAGGTTTTGGCGAAGTATTTTTTTAAATCTTGGGAAACCACAATTAGAGCGTGGACATACTTAACCGCATTTTTTTCTCCCCAATAGATTATCTTGCTGGAAAATCGTCCCCATTTAGCTCGCTGCCAATCTAATCCTTGACAGGTTACGATCACTTTGGCTGAGGAAGCGAGACGGGGGATGACAGAAAATAAGGCTGGTCCTAAGGCATGAAAATGTACTATGTCATAATTATTAAAAGTTGCAGTTAAAGTGGCGATCGCCGAACCGAATAAAGCATCTAGACCTCGAATGGGAATAGAGGGCAGACAAATTACCCGCACCCCTCGATAATAAAAGCTAGAAAACCAGGGCTTTTTGGTATAGCTGGGTCGAGCAAATAGATCTACTTGATGACCTTGGGCGATGAGACGGGGATAGAGTTCTTCACAATAGCGTTCAATTCCTCCCTGTTTGGCAGGTAGTCCTTTAACGCCAATTACAGCAATTTTCATGGTTAGTTATATTTTGGAGTATCAAAGGTGGAAGTTTGCGCCTGCCAAGATGTGACCATGGACTGATAAACTCGATCAACTACTGTTTTGGCGCTATAGGGTTTGGCGGCATTGACACAAGCTGCCACAGGATAATCTTCTGGCTTACTCAGAACTTGGTCTAAAGCTTCGCTCAGAGTCGCTGACTGACGGTCTTGACAGATAATGCCGCTATTTTTGGTCAAAATTAGGGGTAATTCGCCGCATTCGGTTCCCACTACTGGAATACCGCTAGCTAGAGCTTCTATAAGTACTATAGGTAAACCTTCATAGACACTACTGAGCACAAAAGCGTTGCTGAGGCGATACAGCTCACTAGCTGTTTCGGGACTGACTTTACCTAACAGGGTAATGCGATCGCTGATTCCATAGCGTTCAATTGCCTGCTCAATGGGGACTTTAAGTTCTCCTTCCCCTGCAATCAACAGATGAACGTTGGTTTGGTTGATTCCAGCAAAGGCTTCGAGCAGTAAAAAAGGGTCTTTTTGCGGATGTAAACGTCCGATATACAAGATAAAACGAGTTTCAGGAGCTAGTCCTAACTGACTGGCAAATTCTTGCCGCTTACGATCTTTTTCCCCAGGAGTGGGAGGAGAAAATAATTCTAAATCAACAGTATTCTTCAGATGAGACATGCGTTCTTTCAACTGCGGATATTGCTGCTGATAGAATTGTAATGACTCCGTGTGGCAAGAATAAATACGATCAAACTGCCCCATTAACAACTTTTCCAGGGCAAAATAGCCCTGGGGAAATTTCTGCCACAAAATGGCATTATTTCCCACTTTTGGATCCATCTGCTTGCGAATATCGTTATGCAGACAAAAGGTTTTTTCTCCCGACCAATTAAAAGCAGCCAAAGCATATTCGATACGATAAAAGTGCATGAAATCTGATGAGAAATCACGACCTAGTAAGGCAGCAGTATATTTTAAAGTTGTAGGAATTAACTGTCTAACATTATCATCGGCTAGCTCAATTAAGGGCATGAACTGAATCGACTTGCCTTCATATTCTCTGGTTTGCCACGTACCAATTTTGTCACCAGGTTCGCCAGTCCCTACCATCCTTACTTCAAATTTCTCGGAAGCATATTTGAGGAAATACTTGATTACGGTTTGGATTCCGCCGATGCTACTATTCCAAGGATTAAATTGATAAAAAATCGTTAAAATTGGTTTTTTCATACAAAAATTTGCGCTAGTTTAAAAATTTCCCAGGCAAAAACATTAATTGGCTTTACTTTTACAATTTTTCTAAAAAGTCGTTAAATATACAGTTTTTCTAAAAATTAGTCGCTATCAGTGCATTCAATCGCAAGTATCTTATTGATTAGTGCACAAATTAATCAATTTTTAAAATAAC
>JBCDCO010000227.1:0-9093 GCA_039181635.1 Cyanobacteria bacterium P01_G01_bin.19
AAATGTGTCATAGTTGGGTTGAACAGCTAATGATACTCACTCCTAATAAGCTACCTTTTTATCTACAGGGTATACGAGCTAAAAAGCTTATCATCTCATCCTTTTAGGTATGTTGTCACCCCGTGAGAGGCTAGGCTGCAGTAAACAAGCGATTTCTGCCTGTTTGCCCAAAATTTGGCGGACAAGTTCTAAATCAGATTCCGTATCGATCCCCTCTCTTTTACCGACAACGAGTAAAATTCTCGGCTTTTTACTGCGAATTTTATTGCTATAGCTGGCGATCGCTAAATCTTTGGCGGTAGGCGTACTGATAGCAATTTCTGCCTGGGGATAATAGATAATATTGTCTAAATAACTCCCATTCTTGCCAGGGAAGCCGACAGAGGCTGCAAAGAGCTTTTAAGCATTTCTGGCATCAAACTTAGATAGCCTTCTACTTCCCAAGGCTGGTTGCTACAGCTGAGGGTGACAAAGAAACCTCGATCTAATGTCTGCCTAAATTTGAGCTTGATAATCTGCATAGATTGCAGCAGTATTGACTAAATATTGTCTGCTTTAATCTAACCGATCGATAAGCAATTAGCGGGTAAAGGGAAAGCGCAAGATCGGCAAAAAAACTTATCTCACTTCTGAAAGATTCTTATATAAAGTGTCTAGTTTCTTAAACTCCTGTTTGGTGGAAAACTTGGGTAGTATTTCTTTGCTAAATGCCTCTGCTGCTTTGGAGCAATAACGATTGGGATTGACGATTACAGATAGGGTACGCCGAATAGTCACATCTTGAATTTTTGCCCGATGTAATACTCCCATCTCCAGCTCTTTTTCGATCGCCGTAGTCGAAACAAACGCTGCCCCTAAACCAGACTGTACGGCATTTTTAATTGCTTCAATGGAATTTAATTCCATTTCTATTTTGAGTCTTTTGGGCGCAATTTCATGAATATTTAATACCTTGTCAATTACCTTGCGAATAGTAGACTGAGAATCTAGGGTAATAAAATTCAGCTTATACAAATCTTCCTTTTGAATCGCCGATTCTTGAGCTAAAGCATGATTTGGCGGCAAAATCAAAGCTAATTCGTCATCGGCGTAAGGAATGATGTTTAAGATCTCCTGTAGCTCCGTAGGAACCTCTCCCCCGATAATTGCTAGATCTACCTGTCCGTTCGCTACCGCCCAAGAAGTGCGACGAGTGGAGTGAACCTGTAGCTGCACCGACACATCAGAATACTTTTCCCTAAACAGCCCGATCATGCGAGGAATCAAATAGGTTCCCGTAGTTTGAGATGCGCCAACAATTAAAGTTCCACCCTGAAGATTTTGCAGATCTTCGATCGCCCTACAAGTTTCTTGACACAATGAAATAACTTTTTCGCCATAGCTGAGCAATAAGTGTCCTGCTTCTGTCAACTGAGCCCTGCGCCCGCCGCGATCAAACAGAGGTACATTCAGCTGCTTTTCCAAATTCTGCACTTGAAGACTGACAGCGGGTTGTGAAACATACAGGCTGTCAGCCGCACGCTTAAAGCTTCCCTCAGTGGAGATCGCCTTAAGGATACGGAGTTGATCCAAAGTAAAGGGGATGTCAGACATAAAAAAATTTTGGTAACGAGTTTTTAAAAAAGTTAGGAAGCTGGGGGTTATTTAAACGTATTATTAATAGTGCTTAATATTCAATAATTTTCGTGTGCTTTATTTGCACAGTAACACGATTGAGGCAAATAAATTAATTTTTAATTATTGTTAACCTTAAAATATATAAACAATACCTATATAAATATGTCTATAATTGAAGCCTCCTGGCTGAGTAACAGTCACATAGTTATTGTTGCCATGCTGCTGGGTTTTGCGATCGCTCATAGTGGATTAGCTGCACTGCGCCCCTGGGCTGAAACTAAGATAGGAGCTAGACCGTATCGCATTTTATTTGCTTTGGTTAGTATCCCTTTTGCAACTGTCTTGATTATTTACTTTTTCAATCATCGCTATGATGGGGTGCAGCTATGGCAGGTACAAGAAGTTACGGGCATCAAATCTGTAGTATGGATCTTGTCGGCAATATCCTTCATATTTCTTTACCCCGCCACTTTTAACCTGTTGGAAATTGCCGCAATTCAAAAACCTCAGGTATATCTGTTCGAAACGGGCATTATTCGCATTACCCGACATCCACAGATGGTAGGACAGGTAATTTGGTGTATCGCCCATACTTTGTGGTTGGGAACGACTTTTACCCTGGTAACGTCTTTGGGATTAATTGCCCATCATCTATTTGCCGTTTGGCATGGCGATCGCCGTTTGCACAAGAGATATGGCGAGGCATTCGAGCGGGTTAAAGCCAGAACTTCAGTAATACCGTTTGCAGCGGTTATCGACGGTCGCCAAAGTCTTAAATGGCAAGAATTTTTACGTCCTGCTTATTTAGGAATTGCCGCATTTGTGATGCTCTTTTGGTGGGGACATCCCTGGCTAATGAAGGTCACTTCCAGAGTTTATTGGTAAGAGACGATAGCTAAGAACAGACGAAATCGAACCAAGTAGGATAAGTATATCTTCCCAGGCGATCCCAATTAGATGTAGCATATCCCCAAGGGTACAAAATTAATTTTGATAACGTTTTTATAGATCTATGCCATCTGTCGCTAATGAAACTAATTTTAAGCAAGAGGTACTAGAAGTGCCTAACACCGTCTTAGTTCATTTTTGGACACCCTGGTGCGGTTTGTGTAAAGCGATCGCTCCTCTATTAGAAACTATACAAAATAATAGTCGCGAACAAATCAAGCTAGTTTCGATCGATGCTGACGAAAATTTTAAGCTAGCTAATACCTATCGTCTGCGCAACGTACCGACGATTATGGTGTTCAAAGATGGTGAATTAATCGAGAAGCTAGATAATATAAAAAGTCGCGATCGCCTCAAAGCAGCTTTAGTCAGAATAATCGAAGGCAGCCTGTACATTTCCTAGCAGACGTTTAAACACAGCACATTTGATATAATTATCATCCCAAACCATATATAAGAGAGGAAGCACATTATTTATACGCCTCCTTTAGCCCGTTTAATCGAGCAGTTACAGCTTTTACCAGGAGTCGGTCCAAAAACAGCACAAAGACTGGCTCTGCACCTGATAAAGCGCCCCGATAAGGAAGTTCAAGCCTTGGCTCAAGCTTTAGTTGCTGCCAAGCAAAAAGTTGGCTTTTGCAAGGTTTGTTTTCATCTTTCAGCCGAGCCAGTATGCTCTATCTGTAGCAATACCAATCGCGATCGCACCACGGTATGTGTGGTAGCAGATTCCAGAGATGTCATTGCTTTAGAAAAAACCAGAGAATATGGCGGACTCTATCATGTTTTGGGTGGCGTCATTTCTCCTATGGATGGTATTGGTCCCGAACAGCTAAATATAGAAGCTTTAGTCAGACGAGTAACCAAAGATCGGGTTCAGGAAATCATTTTGGCGATTAGCCCCAGTGTAGAAGGGGAAACTACGACTCTGTATATCAATGGACTCCTCAGACCTTTTACTAAAGTTACCCGCATTGCTTTTGGTTTGCCCATGGGGGGAGATCTTGAATATGCCGATGAAGTAACCCTAGCAAGAGCCTTAGAAGGTAGACGGGAGTTGGATTGAACTTAGTAAATGGTAACTGTTATGACTATGATATATTGATTAAGATTCGTAAAATTTATCTAAATATATAGTCCAATTCTGCTTGGCACTTAAGGAAATAAAAACTATGACTACAGAGGGATGTTTAAGAGTCGGGCAAGAAGCGCCCGAATTTACTGCTACGGCTGTTTTCGATCAAGAATTTAAAACTGTCAAACTATCTGACTATCGGGGTCAATATACTGTCTTATTTTTCTATCCTTTGGATTTTACTTTTGTATGTCCTACGGAAATTATTGCCTTTAGCGATCGCTTTGAAGATTTTAAAACTCTCAACACAGAGATTTTGGGCGTATCTGTAGACAGTGAATTTTCTCACTTAGCTTGGATGCAAACCGACCGCAAAGAAGGTGGTATTGGCGACATTGCATATCCCTTGGTTTCTGACATCAAAAAAGAAATTAGCACTGCTTATAACGTCCTAGACCCTGAGGCTGGAGTCGCTCTTCGAGGACTGTTTATTATCGATAAAGAAGGTATTATTCAGCATGCGACGATCAATAATCTTTCTTTTGGTCGCAGCGTTGACGAGACTTTGCGCACTCTAAAAGCGATTCAACACGTACAAAACAACCCTGATGAAGTTTGTCCTGCGGGATGGGAAGAAGGAGACAAAACAATGAACCCCGATCCTGTCAAATCGAAAGTTTATTTCTCTTCTGTAGGTTAACTTTGGCGACTACAGCCTGATAAATACAGAGCTTTAATTCAAATTTATAAGATTAAAAAAAGAGGGTGGTTAACTTCCCTCTTTTTGATTATTTACTTGGCGTTGGTGAATCAGGGTATGATTTCTTTATTTTGTGATATTTCATGAAATTCAAAAAGCTTAAAGCTTAGAGCTTAGAGCTTAAAGCTATATGCGAAGCGGTATCCCTTTAGGGACGAGCAGAAACATTTTGTACGTCATACTTAAAATCACCAACGCTATTTACTTAAATAGCAAGACAAAGATCTATCTATTACTTAATTGTACTTACCGTTTCGTCTACTAAACACTGGCGGGTGCGGAGAGTTGCGGCTGCTGCATAGTTTCTAGCTGCAGGGGTGTTGGGTTGGAAAGCATTTCCCGTTTCTTGATAAGCAGAGGCTACGCCACAATAAGCGGACATAGTAGCAATTGTGTCATTTGCCCAATGATTGCTGGTATCGGAGAAGGCAATAGGCTCTTGATTGGTTTCCAGCTCTGTTTTACCTTCATCAGCAAATAAAGCCACTTTGTTCAAAACAGCCATTAACTCTGCTCTGGTAACTGCTTGTGCTGGTTTGAAAGTTTGGTCTTCATAACCAGTAACAATGTTATTCGATGCCGCCCAAGCAATTTTTCCCGCACTCCAGCGATCGCTTTCCACATCAGGATAAGGTTGGGTAGCTGGTGCATCAGCGGGAGCCAAATTCATATCTTCAATCGTACCCAAAGCGTCATAAACGATAGACACTAGCTGTTCCCTGGTAAGGGGGTCGGTGGGTTTAAAAGTGTTGTCTTTGTAGCCCGAAATAAAGTCAAGGGCGACAGCCTCTTCAATTTGCGACTTGTAGATATCGCGAGAGATGTCGCTAAAGCTAGCTGCTGCAGGAGGGGTAATTTCCGTACCGCTAGCGGCGGCGATAGTTTGAGAATTGCCACTAAAGAAAAAATGACCTAGTACTTTTCCTTCATAAGCTTTCTTGCTAAATTCCCAACCAGGATTTAAATGAATCTTGGCGTATTCTCCTTCGGGTGGTTTGCCAAAAGTCTGACCCACAACTAAGTCCGAGCTTCCCTTATAGTTTTTTGCCACCAGCTGTAGGTTATCTCCTTTGGGGATAATATCAAGTCTGTAGTCTAAACTGGTATCCGCTCCATCAAGACGTACTGAATAACCATTACTATCTGTAGAACGATTGCAGCTACCTGTGAAGTCAAAAGTAGTCCACAAAGGATCAATAATTGTCGGTTCGGAGCCTTGTTCGGCGTAGCACTTTTGCTTTCCTGGAATTTGCTGTACCACGTTTAAATTGTAGCCGATCGCACCAGCAGGAACGGCGATCGCCACTACCTCATCTTCAGAAACAGGTGCTTCGGTAAACTGCGCTAAAGCAGGAAGCAAAGGAGTTGTCAAAGCGATCGCCCCTGTAAAGATTGCTGCTAACTTTAGTTTTTTTGATAGTTTCATAGTATCGTCAGTATTACTTTTATCGATATGATTAAAACTCAAAATTGTGATTTCGTCCCGTTTTTTCAGAAATTATTTAATTACTGAGTCAAAATCTTCGGTTTATGTTCCTGGGGTGGCGGATGTAAATTGTTGTAAGTAATTATGCTCAGTTGCAGGATCTCGACCCCTTAATTGCTGTAAACTACCAAAGGGATTGGATTTGACTGTCTCTACTGTGGTGTAACTCAAAGATATAATTCATTGTTCTAAGACTGAGAATTAGCATCTATTGCTTTCTATATTGAATAATTATTTAGATTGATTTTATGAAAACAGCAGATAAAACTAACGATAAGGCGATCGTCAAGGATTATTTTAATCAAAAGGGATTCGATCGCTGGCGCAGAATCTATGGCGAAACTGACGACGTTAACAAAGTACAAAAAAAGATTCGCGAAGGACACCAACAGACTATCGATACTGTAGTCGAATGGCTTAAGGATGATGGTAATCTGACGGATATTTCTATCTGCGATGCGGGGTGTGGTGTTGGTAGCCTTAGTATTCCTCTGGCTCAAGCTGGTGCTATCGTCAGCGCGAGCGATATTTCGGAAAAGATGGTAGGAGAAGCCAGAGAAAAAGCAGCAGAAGCTCTAGAAGATCCCAGCAAGGTGAACTTTACGGTATCCGATCTTGAAACTCTTAGCGGTAGCTACGATACGGTTATCTGTCTTGATGTTTTGATTCACTATCCTACCGAAGACGCTGCCAAAATGATTTCGCATCTGGCTTCTCTAGCCGAATCTCGCTTGATTTTGAGCTTTGCACCCAAAACTTGTGTCCTATTTGTTTTAAAGAAGATCGGTGAATTTTTTCCTGGTCCTTCTAAGACTACTAGAGCCTATCAGCACAAGGAAAAAGACATTGTGGCAATTTTAGAAGAGAACGGCTTTGAAGTTAAGCGTAAAGGAATGACCAGCGTTAGCTTTTACTACTCTAAAATTTTGGAAGCAGTGAAAAAATAAGGCAGTGAGATCTGCCCATAATTTTCTATTATTGGTCGATCGCTATGGGTACTTTTATTGCAACAGAGACATTTGGCAACCAGGGAGAAGCTGGAGAAAAATTAGTTTGGGATAGCGTCAAGCAAGCTTTTGCTGCTCGTAACTGTCTTGCCTATTGGCGTTATCCTATTTTTGATGCCCAAAGTTTGCGTAAAGAGCCAGATATTCTGGTTGCCGATCGCAGTTTGGGATTAGTTGTAATTGAAGTCAAAGCAATTAGAATCGAACAACTAGTCTCAATTCAAGGACATCGCTGGCAATATCGCAATTTTTATACTCAATTTGGCAATCCCTATCAGCAAGCGGAAAGACAATTATTTGCTTTATTAGAATATTGCGATCGCGAATCCTTATTAAAGCAAAAAGTTACGTCCAAAGTGATCGTAGCCTTGCCTTATATTACTCGCCTGCAATGGCAAGAAAAAGGCTTCCATAAGTTACCAAGTTCTCCAGCAATTCTATTTCAAGAAGACTTAAAAAATGGAAGGTCTATTATTAATTTACTCGGTCTCACTCCTGCGATTGTCCCAGGAGCAAACTTAACTCCGACGCAATGGGAACTGTTACTAGCCGTGTTGGGTGGGACACCTCTGTATCAAATAGAATGTCAGCGTTTGCCCTGTTCGCACAATAGTCGCCGTCATGCCATTCAGCAAGTGCGATCGCGCATGATTCAAATAGATTTAGCACAGGAAAAGATTGCCAAACAAATTCCCCAGGGAATGCAAAGAATTAGAGGCATTGCTGGTTCGGGAAAAACTGTTTTATTGTGCCAAAAAACTGCTTTGATGTCGGTTAAATACCCAGATTGGCAAATTGCTCTAGTATTTTTTTCTCGTAGTCTATACGATTCTATTACTCAACAGGTAAATAAGTGGCTGCAATACTATACCCAAAATAAAGTCAGCTACAATCCCAATACGTCAAATCTCAAGATACTTCACGCTTGGGGTAGTAAAAAACAGCCTGGCTTTCATAGCACTATTTGTAAATCGGTAGCATACCCACCAGTAGCTGTTCCCTTTACTACTAGCAAAAAGCCCAATGAAGCCTTAGCCGAAGCCTGCGTAGAATTATTAGAAAATCGAACTATCATCCCTCTATTTGATGCTGTCTTAATTGATGAAGCGCAAGACTTAATTTGCAACAATTGGCAGTATCAAAATAAGCAACCATTCTTTTGGTTAGCCTATCAGTCTCTACGTCCCGTTAATGTGCTTCAACCCGAGCAAAGAAGACTGATTTGGGCTTACGATGAATTGCAAAGCTTGAATAGCATCAAAATACCCGAACCAGGAGAAATGTTTGGGGAAGAATTGGGACATTTGGCGACAGGAAAGCACGATAAAGAAATCAATAAGACTGAAATATTATCTCGCTGCTACCGCACGCCTCATCAAGTTATCTTTGTCGCCCATGGAATAGCCATGGGATGGTTGAGAAGACAAGGGATGATTACTGGCTCGGTTAATCCTGAAGAATGGTTGGCGTTGGGATATAAGATAGTCGAAAATGAGCGAGGAGATCGGATAATAAGCCCAGTCGAAGAAGCATGTAATTCTCCTAATATAGTTAGCAATATCTCCGCAGAAAAAGCGATCGCCTTCGAGCATTTCACTTCTCGCCAGCAAGAATTAACCGTACTAGCGCAAAATATCAAGCAAAATTTAACCGCTGACAGTTTGCAACCAGATCGAGAAATATTAATTATCGTCCCAGGAGCATATTACGATATCGCGCCTTTAATCAGACAAACCGCCGTCTTTCTAATCAATCAAGGAATCAATATTTATCTCCCCAGCCAAGGCTCCTTTAACTGCCTGGATACTCCCCTCGAACAACGAGATTACAATCGATTTTGGTATCCAGGAGCAATTACAATTTCCGATATCTATCGGGCTAAAGGACAAGAAGCCGATATGGTTTACCTCATCGGTTTAGATCTTATCGCCGCTAACGAGAGCAATTTGTATTTACGCAATCAACTATTAGTCGCCCTTACTCGTACTAGAGCTTGGATCGAGATTAGCGGTACTGGTAACTATTCTCTCTATCAAGAATTGCGTCAGCTAATCGATTGCCAACAGAAGATAAAGCTAGATCTGACAGCCGCACCTCAGAGAGAACTAAAAACAAGCGATCGCTCTAATCTCTTGCAGGGATATGCTTTAGGTAGAAGAAACTTTCGCCATGCTAATTTGAGTAATGCCGATCTGTCTGG
>JBCDCO010000228.1:0-9080 GCA_039181635.1 Cyanobacteria bacterium P01_G01_bin.19
CGATCGCGATTCAGCATCGCCGTAGGCTTAATCCAAGTTTGCCCGTCGTACCATCCCGACTCTTCATAGAAAATGCGATCGCTTTTTAGACGATCCTTAATATATTTCCAACCCAAATAAATTCTGGAAATAAAAATTCCTGACAGCAGAGAAGTACCGACTAAGCTAGATAAGACGCAATGAAAAATATCGTGTCTAGGAACAAAAACCGACATCGCCAAAGGAATGGCTAAAACTGCACTCCAAAAACAAACCCAGATTATTTTACGAATATATTGTCCAACTGCAATAGTTCCCCAGTCAAAAAGCCATGACTCTTTCAGTTTTTCGTATTCGTTGATTGGCTGCTGTTCGAGCGGAACGGGACAGAAGTTTATGGTTGATTTATTCATAGGGTAAGGTTTAACTAGACTGGGAAGGATATTCTATGCGTTCGGCGTGTCCCCAAAATGCCTCTAGATTATAATACTCTCTCTCTTCAGGAAGGAAGATATGTACTATGACATCTTCATAATCTAAAACCACCCAATTGCCTTCTCTTTTACCAGAGACTCTGACAGGCAAACGATTGTAGCTTTCTTCAACGCGCTTATCTATCGATTCAGCGATCGCTTTTAATTGAGTACTCGAAAACCCCGTAACAATTACAAAGTAATCAGCTAGATAAGAAACCTCCGATACATTTAATATGACAATGTCCTGGGCTTTTTTATCTTCTGCTGCGTCAGCTATCTGTAAAGCTAGCTCTTTACTTTCAACAGCAATAGTTTGGTTTAATTCTTGTTTGGTTGCGATCGCTTCTGATGATAATTTATCCATGCAAATATGCTTTAAAATTTTATTCTAATTTCTATAGGCTTCTGTAGGCTTTATTGATGATTAATTTAACAATCTTTCTTGGCTTTGGCTAAAGCCCAATTCCTAGTCAAGATGGTGCGAGGATGAATAATTTTTTGCTGGCTTACTAAATATTTTAGAGAATAATCACTGGTTTGTTGCACGCATTTGTAAAGATTCTCTACTGCTGTAACGCGCATCTGGTTTAACTCTGGAGTATCTCCTCTATGGGGTTCGAGAGCATCAGCCACATACACCACGCAGCTTAATTTACTCATTCCTGGCATGCCCAAAGTATGATTAGCGATCGCATCTAATATCTTTGTATCCTTGATGCCAAATTCCTGTCGCGCGATTACTGCACTTACGTCTGCATGAATCAGGTGAGGGTGATTCAAACAAACCTCATCCACCTTGATCTTTGCTTCTTTAGCTATCTTCAGCAGCTTCTTGGGCGGGAAAAACTTCGCCAAGTCGTGCATCAAACCCGCTTGTGCCGCCTTTTGTTCGTTTAAACTATAATGACTTGCTAAATCTAGGCAAAATTGCTCTACACCGAGAATATGCTGCAAACGGTGTTCGTTGACATTTTGTTTAAGCCAAGCAATGATGCGATCGCGCATGAAAAATTGTCAATTTAAGATTTGAAAACAATCATAATATTATTTGGTCTTGTAGATAAATTTACTATATCAAATATTACATATATAATCTACAAAACTTTTGTTCCGTATCCAACGGTGAAGAAACGTCATTAATAGAAAGCATAGCTAGACTGAATTAGAGCGATCAACAAGACAAACGCTAAACGCTAAGATTAACCTGGCTAAATAGCGTTTAATCCCACCGAAGTTGAATAAAGTGAAACAGATTAACATCATCGAGCAGTTTATCAGCAAATTACGCCAGCAGGTTCAGCTAGAAGTACAAAACAATTGGCACGATATTACTTTACTCAACATCGTCAATCTCAGCCAAAATTTGGCAAGAGTTAATCTCGATCGATGTCCTCTTGCGGAGGTTAATGAAAAAGGTTACTTAGTTTTTCCACAAGGAAGACAGGTGAAATGGTTGGCCCAAAAGATAGTTATCCCTGCTGCATTACAAAACTATCCTGTATCTGGCTTGACTTTACGCTTGGTGTTGACTTGGTGGGCGGAAGAGGCGCAAATATTTATTAATGGTCAGTTAGTACAAGAAGGAGATCTGTTCGATTCATCAGCGCGGGTAGTTATTACCGACAATGCTCAACCTGAGAAAGAATATTTAATTGCTATTCGTCTTACTAGTCCCAATCATGACATTGGCGCATTAATGCGATCGCATTTGCTTTACGAAGAGTCATATTCTCCCGAACAGATAGATCCTAGCTTAGTCGCTGGCGAAATAACAGTTTTGTCTAAGTACTTAACTGAATTTCGAGCAGAGAAGCTAGAACTGCTAGGGACAATCTTGGATAAATTTAGCTGGCACAATATCAATGATGCCGATTTATTTGCTGACGATTTACAAGAATTGCGATCGAGCCTGCTACCCTTGGGACAAGATATTCAACAGCGTTGCTTTAATCTACTCGGACACGCTCATCTAGATATGGCTTGGCTGTGGACGACAGAAGAAACCAAGGAAGTAGCCCAGCGTACTTTTAAATCTGTACTTAGCTTACAACAAGAATATCCTGCGTTGGTATTCGGTCATACTTCCCCCGCACTGTATGAATGGATCGAACAAGATAACCCTGAATTATTTGACAGTATCAAGGACGCCCTTAGGTCGAACAAATGGGAATTACTGGGAGGGATGTGGATCGAACCCGAAACAAACTTGGTTAGCGGCGAGTCTCTAATCAGACAGCTAATTTACGGACAGCAATATTATCAAGAGAAGTTTGGCGAAATTAGTCAGGTTGCCTGGCTACCCGACAGTTTTGGCTTTACTTGGCAGCTGCCTCAGATCTTAAAACAGTGCGGTATTGAATATTTCGTTACGGGCAAATTGCACTGGAACGACACAACCGAGTTTCCTCATGGTTGTTTTTGGTGGGAGTCTCCCGACGGTACAAGATTACTTACCTTGATGTCTCCTCCCAACGTCACGGGGGTAATGGATACCAATCCTATAACCATGACTGACTACGCCATAGACTGGGAAAGTCGAACGGGTTTGCAAGATATTTTTTGGCTACCAGGAGTCGGCGATCATGGTGGTGGACCGACTAAAGATATGCTGGAAGTTGCAGATAAGTGGCACAACTCGCCATTTTTTCCCAAAGTTAAGTTTAGTAAGGCGATCGACTACCTAGAAAATATCTCTGCATCTCCAGTCCAATTCCCTGTGTGGCAAGACGAACTGTATCTGGAACTCCATCGTGGTTGCTACACCATTCATGCCGATCAGAAAAAATATAATCGCTATTGCGAAAGACTGCTTTATGAAGCGGAACTGTGGTCGAGCTTGGCAAACTTACTTTGCGGCGACAAGTTTGCTTTGCAAACACTATTCCCCAATATAAATAATTTTTCACGAACAGAGGACATTTGTCAATCCTTAATTGAAACTGCTTGGAAAAAAGTTTTATTCAATCAGTTTCATGACATCCTGCCAGGAACATCCATTCCTGAAGTATTTATTGAGGCAAATCGAGATTGGAAACAGGCGATCGCCATCAGCGAAGATTTACTAAACGCCGCATTAAAAGCGATCGCATCTAACATCAAGCTACCAAACCCACCTCAACGCGATGCTAAACCGATAATCGTGTTTAATTCTCTCAATTGGGAGCGATCGCCAGAAATAACAATAAAAGATAAAGCCTTTGCCAGTAATAATTTGTCTTTCTGGATTGCCGATCAACAGGGAAACAAGATAGATGAATGTGTTTATAAACACGGAGATACTTTAACTTTTTACGCCGATCGTATTCCTGGTGTTGGGTATAGTTTGTATTGGCTATGTCCGATAGAAAAAAGCTTAATACCAGCCTCGAATAACCAGAAAGACCAACAGATAAATTATCAGCTTATAAATGCTTATTTAAAGGTAGTAATTAATTCTCAAACAGGTGATATAAATAGTATTTTTGACAAGATAAATCAAAAAGAAATTCTATCTTTACCAGGAAACCAATTACAGTTTTTTGAAGATAAGGGGCAGTATTGGGATGCTTGGAACATAGATCCCGAATACGAACAAAAGCCATTACCCGATGCAGAATTAGAATCGATTGAATGGATTGATGTTGGATTAGATCGAGGTATTAGGGTAGTAAGACAGTTTAATAAATCTAGATTTACACAAGACTACATCTTAGAAAGAAATTCTGATGTTTTAAAAATAGTCAATCAGGTAGATTGGCAAGAAACCCACGTAATGGTCAAGACGGCTTTTCCTTTAGCTATAGAAAGTGATACGGCTACCTATGAAATACCTTGCGGAACAATTAGTAAAACAACTAAACCCAAAACAAAGGCAGAGAAAGCACAGTGGGAAGTCTCGGCATTAAATTGGGCAGATCTCACCGATGAAACACAAGACTATGGAGTTAGCTTGCTCAATGATTGTAAGTATGGCTACGATGCTAAATCTAGTTTATTAAGATTAACCCTGTTAAGGGCTGCTACTTGGCCAGATCCTCAAAGCGATCGCGGCATTCATCATTTCACCTATGCTATTTATCCCCATAAATCTAATTGGCAAACTGCTAAAACAGTACACAAAGGATACGAATTAAACACTCCCCTAAAGACTGTAATTCTAAAATCAAATCAAAAAGATTCAAGCGACACATCCTTGCCATCTACCAGTCAATTGTTGAATCTATCTGCGAGCAACCTAATTTTGATGGCGTTAAAACTATCTAATAGCCAGAGACTAATAATGCGCTGCTATGAAGCCTACGGAAAAAGCAGTGCGATCAAGATAAATAGCGATATAGATTTAGAATTGGGCGATCCAACTGATTGTTTGGAAATGTATTCCGATTTAACAATCAAAGAAGATAATCTGGTTCAGCCCTACAAAATTACCACTTGGCATTTGCGACGAAATAAAGACAGGGTGTAAAAAATTATACTTGTTGCGCTTGAAACAATCATTCAGAGCAGATAATTGCTCTCGAATCATAATCTAGAATGATCTTTCCAAATAACTTAGATTTCAATGCTATCCTACCCTTGTATAGTCAGATAATATCCGTAAAAATACGGGAAATAATTTATTTAAACTAGCGATATTAAACAAACAATTTAGCAATAGAAAAAGAGCTGCATGGATGTTATTCAAACAACAATCCCCGACGTCTTCATTATCGAGCCAAAAGTATTCGGAGATGAGCGAGGCTTTTTTATGGAAAGCTTCAACCAAAATACTTTTGCAGAAAAGACTGGAGTCAGGGCGAATTTTGTTCAAGATAATCACTCTCGCTCGACTAAAAATGTTTTACGCGGATTGCACTATCAAATAAAACAGGCTCAAGGTAAGTTAGTCAGGGTAGTTTCTGGAGAAGTTTACGATGTTGCTGTGGATATTCGTAAAAGCTCTCCTACCTTTGGAGAATGGGTAGGATGTATTTTGAGTGAAGCTAACAAAAGACAGTTTTGGGTTCCTCCTGGATTTGCCCATGGGTTTGTCGTCTTGTCTGATACTGCAGACTTTTTGTATAAAACAACCGATTATTACGCACCAGAATACGAACGCTCTATTCTTTGGAACGATACTGAATTGAGTATTGATTGGAAAATGACTGGCGAACCTGTACTGTCTTCTAAAGATAAAGCAGGAACACCTTTGAAAAAAGCCGAGGTATATGAGTGAATAAGATTCTACTCACGGGTGTCAGTGGGCAAGTTGGACAAGAACTAAGGCAGACTCTAGTTACTTTGGGAGAAGTGATTGCTCTCAACCGACAAGAATTGGATCTCAGTCAACCAGAACAAATCGGACAAAAAATTGCCGAGATTCAACCTACTATTATTGTGAATGCAGGAGCTTACACTGCCGTCGATAAAGCCGAAGAAGAGACAGAATTAGCGATCGCTATTAATGCCAATGCACCAAAAGAAATTGCGATCGCGGCACAAAAAATTGGCGCGACAGTAGTACATATCTCTACCGACTATGTCTTTGACGGCAAAAATTATACTCCTTATCTAGAAACAGATTCTACCAACCCTTTAGGCGTATACGGCAGTTCTAAACTTCAAGGGGAGATCGGAGTCAGGGAGAATTGCGATCGCCATATCATTCTGCGCACTGCTTGGGTATATGGAGCGAGGGGACACGGAAACTTTGTTAAAACCATGCTGAGACTGGGTGAAACCAGAGAAGAGTTAAGGGTGGTAGCAGATCAAATTGGTAGCCCTACTTGGTCGCAAGACATCGCTAAGGCAATTACCAGCTTGTTAGAAGCATCAGCAGACGATCTGACGGTAAAAGGAACTTATCACTATAGTAATAGCGGCGTTGCTAGTTGGTACGATCTAGCTGTAGCAACCTTTAACGAAGCCAGGCAAATTGGCTTTCCCTTAAAAATAAAGCGCGTTCTGCCTATTACTACCGCTGAATATCCTACTCCAGCAGAGCGTCCAGCATATTCAGTTTTATCAAAAGGTAAATATATTGGGGCAACGCGAACCTATCCACCTCATTGGCGGGAATCTTTACGAAAAATGCTGCGCGAACTAAAAGAACTATCTTAAATAATTACTAATTACTCAAAACAATGAAAGCAATTATTCTTTCTGGCGGTAAAGGTACGAGATTGCGTCCTCTCACCTATACAGGGGCAAAACAACTAGTACCAGTAGCAAATAAACCAATTCTTTGGTACGGTATTGAATCGATTGTAGCAGCAGGTATTACTGAAATTGGCATCATCATCAGTCCCGAAACAGGAGAAGAAGTGAAGTCAAAAACAGGAAATGGCGCTCGCTTTGGGGCAAAAATCACCTATATCAAGCAAGACGAACCATTAGGACTCGCCCATGCGGTTAAAATCGCTCAACCATTTTTGGGCGACTCGGATTTTGTCATGTATCTGGGGGATAACCTAGTTCAAAGCCAGCTAGACTTATTTCTGGAAAAGTTTGCCAGTCAGCATTTGGATGCTCTAACTCTGTTATGCGAGGTAGAAAATCCTAGCTCTTTTGGGGTAGCAAAGGTAGATGAAAACGGTAAAGTATTGCAGCTAATTGAAAAGCCTCAAAATCCACCTTCTAATCTGGCGTTAGTGGGAGTATATTTGTTCTCAGCAGAGATTCATAAGGCGATCGCTAGCATTCAGCCATCTGCTAGGGGAGAACTAGAAATTACCGATGCGATTCAATACCTGATCGATCAACAGAAAAGCGTGGCATCGTTTAAATTATCTGGCTGGTGGTTAGATACGGGAAAGAAAGACGATTTACTGGCTGCCAACCAAATTATTTTGGATGATTCTTTGGAGTCCAATTCTTTGGCAGGAGAGATTGACGATGGAAGCAAACTAAGCGGTCGAGTCCATGTCGGCAAGGGATCTAAAATTACCAATTCAATGATCCGAGGTCCCGTGGCGATCGGCGAAAATTGTACAATAGAAAATTGCTTTATTGGTCCCTACAGCAGTATTGCCGACAATGTCAGTCTGATCGATATTGATATCGAACACAGCGTAATTCTTCAGGGTGCTAGTTTAGAAGGCATCAGCGATCGCATTGTAGATAGTCTGGTGGGAGAGAGAGCGCACCTCAAAGCCGCACCCAAACGTCCAAAAGCCTTACGCTTTATGATCGGAGACGATTCCAAGATCGAACTTACTTAAACCCAGATAATCGGTAGGGTGGGCGAATCAAACAAATATGGTATTTAAACAGTAAATCTCGTATTGCCCACCAATTTATTACTTGATATCTAACCGATAAATTTCTTATTGCCCACCAACTATCTATTGCCCACCAAAAAAAAGACTTATTGACATTTCTATGAGTGAGAACAATCGAAAAGCCCGCAATATTTTAATTACAGGAGGCGCAGGCTTTATAGGCTCCAACTTCGTCCATCATTGGTGCAACAGCTACAAAAGTGACCGCGTGGTAGTTTTAGATGCCTTAACCTATGCAGGAAATAAAGCTAATTTAGCCAGCTTAGAAAACAATCCTAATTTTAAATTTGTTCAAGGCGACATCTGCGATCGCACTCTAATCGATAATTTATTGGAATCTGAAAATATCGATACAGTCGCCCACTTTGCGGCAGAATCCCATGTAGATCGCTCGATTGTCGAACCTGGGGCATTTATTCAAACAAACGTTGTTGGCACTTTTACCCTACTCGAAGCCTTTCGCCAACGTTGGAATCGCCGAGAAAAACCCGAAAGTGACCGCTTTCTTCATGTTTCTACTGACGAAGTATATGGCAGCCTAGAAGCAGATGACCCCGCATTCACCGAAACAACTCCCTACACTCCCAATAGTCCTTATTCGGCATCTAAGGCGGGAAGCGATCACTTAGCCAGAGCATACTTTCATACCTATGGAATGCCAACCATAATTACTAACTGCTCCAATAATTACGGTCCTTATCATTTTCCCGAAAAGCTAATTCCCTTGATGTGCATCAACATTCTTTTGGGCAAACCCTTACCCGTATATGGTGACGGACAAAATATTAGAGACTGGCTATATGTCGAAGATCACTGTCGCGCTTTGGATGTAGTTATACATAAAGGTCAACCAGGAGAAACCTATAACGTAGGTGGCAACAATGAAGTCAAAAATATCGATCTTGTAGAACAGTTATGTCAACTTATGGACGAGCTGGCACCAAATTTGCCAGTAAGCCCTTCTAGAGAATTGATTACCTTTGTCAAGGATCGTGCGGGACACGATCGCCGTTATGCGATTGATGCGAGTAAAATCAAAAACGAATTAGGTTGGACTCCTCAAGAAACAGTCGAAGGGGGTTTGCGTCGTACTGTAGAGTGGTATCTTGCCAATAGTGATTGGTGGAAACCTCTGCTCAATGACGAATATAAAGACTACTATGCCAAAGTCTATAGCTAGCGTTTGAACTAGCTAGTAAGACCCAGGCTGCCTTAATTCAAATTAACTGTTCAATGATGAATGTTTAATGTTCAATGTTCAATGATAAATTCTTCAGCAGCTTCTAAATTAAGAGGTTTGGCAAAAAGGTAGCCTTGACCGTATTCGCAGTTTAATTCTTTTAGCAGTCTTGTCTGGGTTTCAGTTTCGATACCTTCAGCGATGACG
>JBCDCO010000229.1:0-9023 GCA_039181635.1 Cyanobacteria bacterium P01_G01_bin.19
CCGCAGACTCCATTCATAAGCCACATTGACAGCGATTGTAGTTTTACCAACTCCTCCCGCTTCCGAGAGCAAAACCAGAATAATTTGGTCTGTCATATATCGTCTCAAAAAGCACCATTCACAAATTTACTATGACGTTATCGTAAATTATTCAATTTGGCATCATTTGAAAATAGATTGATGTTTATTTTGCCTACAAGATCTAACTAAAGACTTTTCAGAGCTTATATTTGGGGATATGAATAGGATTGTTAATTTTCTTTCTCGTTTGATTGGAATTTGCCCTATCGGTAGCCGATCTGGAATTGTCTTCTGAAAGATTAATGTCCCAACTAGGATCTTTTTCTAGTGCTTCAATTAAATTTTTAAACCATTTATGACATTTACTCATATGTCCCCTGACTACTCTATTCTTCATGCCAAGTCCATCATACTCCCCGTATATAAACAAGTAGAACTTTATCTTGTCGGATGTGGCGGCACTGGTAGTTGGCTTGCCCCTAGTCTATGTCGGATAGCTAGGACTCTAAACGAAAAAGGCAAAGCTACAAACTTGATATTTATCGATCCCGATGTCGTAGAGCAGAAAAATGTTCTACGCCAGAACTTCTGTGATGCTGAAATTGGATTGAATAAGGCGCAGACTTTAGCCTTGAGATATAGCCTCAGTTGGGGAATTTCTATTGAGGCGTTACCAGCTTTATTTAATCCAGAAATAGTTGCCAGAGACTATTATCAGAGAGAACACAAGCTCAAAATTATAATTGGCTGTGTCGATAATGCGATCGCCCGCCAGTCAATTGCCCAGGCTTTGTCTCAGTATCAATCTTGGCATACTAGAAATGTGGCAACAGAACTTTGGTGGCTAGATTGTGGCAATCATTCCAATAGCGGACAAGTGTTAATCGGTTCTCATCTATCAACAGAAATCGATACCTACGAGTTTCATGAGTTGGGATGTATTAAATTACCCGCACCTTGTCTACAGCATCCTGAATTATTAAAACCAAAACCAGAGGAATTGAATGACAATACCGTTTCTTGCGCCGAACTTGCCCTGCTTAATACTCAAAGTCTCACGATAAATCAACGCATGGCAGCAGAGGCAGCTAGCTATTTAGTTCAATTAGTAACGGGTAACTTGAATCGTCTGGCTACCTACATAGATCTAAATAGTGGTTTTGCTACCTCTACTTTTATTACCGAAGTGACAATTGCCAAAATAGTTACCAAAGCGAAAGCTTTGGAAGGCAGAAGTTAAAAGGCAGAGGGCAGAAGGTAATTAATCTTCTTCGTACTCTAATCCTTTTTTTGTTTGAAACTCTCATCAAACTTGGTCTTAGCTTTTCTACAAAAGCTAGATGATTTCTGACGGTAAAAAGTTTTGGGAAACCTCAGACTTATGCTCTCAAAATCTACCACTAATCGCCCCTTCTGCCTCCTGCCCTCTGCCATTGTTCTAAAAATCCAACCAAAATCTAGGCTCGTCTATTTCTTCTTCAGTAGCTCCAAAAGTCTGATTCTCATCGTCATTTGAATAGTCCACCTCAATTTTATATTTATCGATTAGACCTGTATCCGTGTAAAATTCCATCAAACTATGGTGGACTATAATCTTTTCTCTTGTTGCTTTCATAATAGGTTGCTTTTTATTAGTTGAATTATTTTTTTCACTGCCAACGTTAGTTGTTCGATGATTCAGATGATTCATAGGTCGCATTTAATTTGTCTACTCGTATTTGTTAGGCAGATTATACAGCCCAAACGCACTGCTTTGATTTAGAGTACTTTTAGCTAAATTAATTAGTCAATTTCGCTCATCAAAAAAGACCAATCAAAAAGTCATCCTGTCGGATTTATTTTTTGGCTAGACCAAATACTATTGGCGCAGGAGTAGTAAAAAGATGAGCAACAAAAATAATCGACATAACTTGGTTATCGAGTCGGGATTAAAGATTCCCGTAATCGATCTGAGTTTGGCGGAATCGGGAAAATATTTATCAGAGCCAGAAACTATTAACGATTCTTTATTAGAATTGCTAGGAGAAGAAAATGACTTGTCTTCTCTGGTTATTGTCAAACTCGATAAAAATCGCGGTAAACAGTTACAGTTTGAAGATCCTTTTAAGGCTGCGAAAGTTTACTTGAATCAGTTGGATAAAGTTGAATTCGGTGACAATATCAAGCGGGGTGTCATCTTTAGTTCTGGTAAAAGCGTTTACTTTGGCAATAAAGAATTGATTGATAATATCCGCCATCAATTTTTCAAGACACAACCAGACCACTGCTGTCGCTACGGCTCGCTACTGGTAAGTTCTTGTTTGGAAGGAGCAGCCATATTTGATAGCAGTAAAGATAATTCTCCCATACGTCTTAAGATAGTCGATTCTCAAAGTGACGAGCCTAATGAAAGGGAAGAAGCAGCCGATTACTTTACTGGAGACTGTCACGGAAAAATCTCCCCCCAATTGGCACGAGAAATTGGTGCTAAAAGCAAACGACCATTTCAATTTAGAATGGCGTGGATGACAGACTGGAATAAAGCGAAAAGTCATTCTACACCTGACATTAGTTTTCTGGCTAAAGGAACGTTTCTGCCGAATCAGACTTTGACTGAAGACAGGGGTTATGACATCATTCTCGATCGCAGCTCGATTAAAGGTATTGCTAAAAATAAGTTGAATCAGGCTATTCCCTGTGGCGATTATCAACTACCCAATCTGGCACTGGGTAACAGAGCCAATGCAGAACAACAAAAATACGATAACTCCTGGCAGTTTAACATTTGGTTCTCTAAAGAGGCGATCGCTTCAGACATCGTACCTCCAACTAAAGCCGAAGCGCAAAGACTGGCACAGATTCAATCCAATCCCCTCAAGCTCAATCGCTATATCGTCGAACAGCACGATAAGAAAGCTAGCTTTATTCAGACCGACGATGATGTAGTGAGCGTAGAAGGAAATGAGAACGAACCAGAAGCCAAAGAATCGAGATTGGTTTCTTTGCTACGTCACGATACCAAAGGACTGCTTACTGGTTATCCCAAGCTAGTAGAATTTCAACGCTCCCAACTGAGAAAGATTTGGCTCAATTTAGCAATCAAAGGGGCGTTACATCACGATAGCGCGATGGCTCAACCTGGCGATAATCTCAAGCCAGGAACGATTGTCGCACCTCATCTAGAAGACGGGACAGAGGTTATTGTCACTCGCTATCCTATAGTTAGTAAAGATAATATCCGTCGCTACACCGTAGACAACCATCAGCCTGCTGCTCAGTCACTATTAAATTATCGTGGCTGCGTGTTTATTCGCTCCGACCAAGCGATGCAGCACCATCAGTGTGACTTTGATGGCGACCAGTTGATAGTTACTCCCGCTTCTCGTTTTCCTCAAATTTCTCAGGAGATTCGTCACGCTAACGAACCTGCCGAGTATCCTCAAGTAATAAAGCGAGATAAGACTGACTACAGCAAGCCCAAATATACCAATCTAAAACAGATAGCGGCAGCTATTAAACAAAATAGCATTGGTTATGTTGCCACTTTAATCGGACGGGTACAATCTTCATCTAACCCATATCAAAAGCCTAACCGTAAAGAAAAATTTGAATCTGCCCAACGCCAACTTTTGGGTAAACTATTTGATGCTCTACAAATCGAAGTAGACTCCCCTAAAAGCGCTGCTCGCTATCAGGACTATCACGGCGATATTATTGCCCGAACCAAAAACTGGAGCGAAAAGTTTCCCAGTCCCCTATTTGACTATAAGAAAGACGAACGGGTTTATAAAACAAGCTGTTTGCCTACCTCTGCCGATAACAATATTAACTGTATTGCCAAACGAGCCGTCAATCCCCAGTGGAGCCGCGCCAAAATTAAAAGTTTAGAACTCGATCGCTATGGTTTCTTGTTTGATGAGCCAGGGAACAAGCAGGATTTGAAATATTGGGAGCAGGTATGCTTACCTAAAGCCGAAGAAATCAGACAGAGGTATCGCGATCGCGCTTTGGAAATACATCAGGCTTCTAAAGACGATCCAGAACGGAAGAAACAGGAATTTGCTCGACTATATGAAGACTTGAGAGCCATAGTCGACGAAGAGTTTGACGATTCCCAAGATCGGATGCTGGCTGCTAGTGCTATGTGGAAACTGGAGACAAACAACAAAAGTTTGAAAAATCATATAGCCGAATGCAAGAAGCTTGCCTGCAAATTAAATACTACGATTGAGTTGGTTAAAGAGCATCAGTTTGTTAAATCATTAGAGCCAAAAGAAACCTGGGTAGTTAGCGTTCCCTTCGTGCGTCGGGATAATTCTCAAGATGACCGAGATCTAATTAGCAGCCGAAAAAGCACTTCTTACCGACCTCTGGCAGCCGAGTTTAAGGATTATCTGGATAAACAAGGAGCAAACTATGAAGCCACGGTTAACCCAGATCTGCCTTTAATTGACTTCGCCCTAATCGCTCCCAAACCAGAACTAATTGATAATCTACAAACTAAGCTAGGGGACAATGATAACGATCGCTTTCTCTGGCAAGAACAAACCCTCACTACTTACAAGGGAGACACCGTTCCCCTGCGTATTGTCCCGCCCAAAGACTATACCTGGGTAGAGATGAATGAAGCTAATCTTTCCAAGGGTAGCCTGGTTCTCAATTTATTTGCCTCTGAGATATGTCAGAAGTTAGAAGAATATCAGTTTACCTCTTTTAAGCTAATCGGCGCGAGACACAACGATTACAGCCAAGTTGACTTTAGCGACAAGCGGTTGCAAAACAAAGAATTTGAGTTTGTCGTTGGTAAATACAAAAATCCCAACGACTATCGCCACGGACAACCGATGGTGCAGTTAAAAGGTAAGGATTTAGCAATGTTTGAGCCTCAGTCTCCGCGATTACCCGTCGGTTCTACTTTTACTGCCAGCATCGAGCAGAGTAAAGGCGCATTAATTCTCCATGTCAAACCAGAATCAGTTCGACTCCCCGATCGCGAACTACCCTCAAAGCCCGAAATTACCAATAAACATCGAAAAAAACACCAGCGTAAATTTCATTTAGATACACCGATGAATAAAGAAATAGATGACAATATACCAGCTAAAAAAAAACGAAACTTTAGTTTAGATTTTCATATTCCCGACCCAACAACTGAAACAAACCAGGAGCAAAAGAAAACTCAACCTGCCATCAAACAAATGCTATCCCCAGATGCTTCTATTGTGCTGCACCAAAGTATTAAAAGCCAGCATCAGAAAACGGGAGAAGATCGACTCAAAATTGATAGTAAGGGTGAATGGACTGCTACAGTTCGCGGTCACAACTCGAAAGTACGCGATCGCCATCAGAAAGTTATTTTTCAGTCTAATTTAGCTACGGACAAAATCGACAAACCTTTATCAGAAGCCAACGCCGAACGATTTTTCCAGATGTGTGAGCAAGAAACTAAAAAGGATAATTTGAACCCAAAAAAAGCTAATCGCCTCAGACGTAAAGGCAAACAAGAAGAATTATCCATCTAGCAAATTTAACCCAGTCTAATTAAGTAAATAGTGCCTGTGACAAACAGCAGGCACGTTCAAATTCAATCAATTATTTTCACTAAATTATGAACACCACAAATAAAGTTAAATTTATCACCGCAAGCGACCGCCAAGGAGAAGTAGTCTTAAATTATCTCAACAAGACTTGTCAGCAGGCTCTTAATTACTGCCAAAAGAACAATCTGCAATCCTACGAAGACTTTGCTCGAACGATTAAAGTGATTAGCGATCTTAATGCTCAATCGAAGGGCGAACATCTAGCAATTCGAGTCGGAGTGAAAGAAAACGATCTAGTACTTAGTCTGGCTAATCGTCCCCAATTGGGAACTACCAAATCAATCAAGATGCTAGAACATTTAGGTGGCGAAGAAAAATATCTATATACTCGCTCATCAGTCGAGGGCTTACTACAGAAAAAGCCAGTTAAGGAGAACAGCGAGCTAAATTTACAAGAGTTAGAAGATTTTTCAGTCTCTTCAAATGCTCGCACTGACTTCATCGTAAAAGGTCAAAAGAATAGTCGTTTGGATGTTGTCGATCTAATTGAAGATAAAACTACGTCAGTTGACAAAGAAGTACCAGAAGATTTGCTGTTTGAAACAGAAGAAGTAAAAGGTAAAACTCACCATGTAGAAGACGCTGTGGACGAACTGTTGAATGAGTCAATTGAAGATAACAAAATTAAAGACAAAGAACCAGACTTACCACCCAGTAAGAAACAGCAACAGTCAGAAAGTAAGGAGGCTAAACCAGATGTAGTTGTTAAAAAGACTAAAAAAAGTCAATCCAAACCATCATTTGCCGACCGCGCTAGTAGAACTTTGATGGCACTGGGACGAAGAGCCGATACTTATACCCAAGATACTGATGGGATGACAGTAATGGCTACCAGTTTGAAGATGGGTGCAGTCGGAATGGCATTTGCCCATAAATTATTAGAAAAGCGCGAAGAAAAAAAGCTAAAAGCGACTATCGATCGCATTCTGGCTGCACAAGAAAGAACGAGCCAACTTGTAGAGCGTTCAAAATCTATTAAGCAAAAGGCAGAAGAACCAGAAATCGATAGCGAACTAGATTCAGATATCAATCTAGATGCGGATGTAGAGATTGAATCTGACGATGAACTAGACCTTGATGATGAACTGGATCTAGACGATGAGTTAGACCTGGAAAAAGATATTTCCGACCAACTAAACAAGGCAGTAAAAACTATCGATCGTCAGTTAACAGACATCGATCCAGAGAACTCAGCCGAACCAATTGTCATTGATCGCTCTGCTGATTTCGAGCGACAATTAGAGCAAATTAACGCTGCGCTAGAGCGATTGGAACAAAAATTGGATTCTTTAGAAGAAAGAATTGAGCATCTAGAACAGTTGCTAGACAAACAAGAGAAGGAAGAAACAAACAACAGCGTGGACAAGAATTCTGAAACTAATTTTGGTAACGATCTGTGGGATGAAGAAAAATCTAATAAAGCAGTAGAGGATTTAGATACTCAGCTAGTTAATGTCTTACTGGATGTTAGCGAAAAGTACGAGCAAATTAATCCCAACTCAGAATCTGGAATTCCTATCGGCGATAGTTGTAAGTTGTGCAGCGATCGCACTAAGGATAAGACAGTTATTACTATTGAAGAACGTGATGATGAGGAAGTTTCGGAAATTTTTAAGGCGACGATAGATCGCGATCGGGGTGAATATTTTATTGACAAAGATGAATTAGATATAAATGAGAAGCAAGCTATTGTGGAGAGTTTCGGTCAGAAGCTGGAAGAAATTGATGATTTTTTGGATAAACAGCAAAAGCCAAGTCAGTCAAATTTTGAGCGACAAAAGAAGTGTAAGGAATTAGCGATGTTTGATTAACTAATTAGGGATACTTCTTTGGGGATATTCTTTTAATAGATAGCAAGCTTTACGTCTCGCCAAATTATCACAAGTTATTTGTCAAGTTTTCTCAGACTTGTAGCAGAGTAGATAAAAATCGAATTTTATCTATATTAAACTTTTATATGAACAAATTTATTGAGCCTTGATTATCTTATTAAGTCTCAATTATAATTAGGCGTTAGCCCTAATATTCAATTGAAAGGATATTAAATGTTAGCTATAGTCGCAACTATTCTCACTAAATCTGCTGAAGCATTTCTCGAAGCGTTAATCGGAACAGTTACTGAAGACTTGTATGATAGGCTTAGGAGCGATCCAGCCAAAAATGCCTATAAGCAAGCGCTTGGTGCTGCAATTCAAAGATACTCAACTGGGGAAAGATTATTCCTCGCGCGTGCCTTAACCCGTAATAATGGTATGCTAAGCGATAAGGAGGTTGCGACAGAATTCAGTCAACTTATACGTTTTGAGCGTGAACCAAATGCTGAACTAATCGGTAAACGCTGGAAAGACGCTCTGGAAACTCCTCCACCATGGCGTAACTTCACTGAGGAAGCTCAACTATTGCTTGGCTATCTGAAAGATGAACTGCGAGCAACAGACATATTTCTTCCCGTATTTGAGGCAAAGTCACTCAATGCGATTGCTGACAATACATCTGCGTCAGTGCAGTCACTTGTGAACATTGAGAATCGTCTGAGTGATCTGCTTGGACTAATGGATGCAGGCTTTGGAGAATTAACTGCCACCTTTGCCAAAGCCACATTCGGCATCCGAGATCAGATCCGCGATTTCACTAGGTTCATCGAAGAGAAAACAAGAGGCTTTGTTGGTAGACAATTTGTTTCTGATTCAATCAACGAGTTTATACAGACTAATTCACGCGGCTATTTCTTCTTGCGCGGTGATCCTGGGATTGGCAAGTCTGCGCTGTCGGCACAACTGGTTAAACAAGAAGGATACATTCACCATTTCAACATTCGCGCGGAAGGTATCAATAAAGCCAGTGACTTTCTACAAAACGTTTGTGCTCAATTGATCGCTGTCTACGACTTACAGCACGCGGTTCTTCCTCCAGAAGCAACACAGGATGCGGGATTTCTAAATAAGCTGCTGGATGAGGTATCTAGTAAGTTAGTAGATGGAAAGTGCGTTATTATAGTTGATGCATTAGACGAGGTTGATAGCCTAGACGTTTCGTTTGGCTCAAACACACTTTACCTTCCGCTTACACTGCCTAATGGTATTTATGTCATCGCAACAGGGCGAAAAGTACCACTTACACTACGCATTGACTGCGCGCAGGCAACGCTAGATATTGAGCAGGACGACGCAGGAAATATAGCTGACGTACGCGAATACGTGATTAAGCAGCTTCCGCGTCCGGGGATACAATCATATATCGCAGCACAGGGAATTGACGACAACCTGTTTATTGAACATATGGAGCTCACGGGGTGACAACATACCTAAAAGGATGAGATGATAAGCTTTTTAGCTCGTATACCCTGTAGATAAAAAGGTAGCTTATTAGGAGTGAGTATCATTAGCTGTTCAACCCAACTATGACACATTTGAAAGTTTTCAA
>JBCDCO010000230.1:0-8929 GCA_039181635.1 Cyanobacteria bacterium P01_G01_bin.19
CCTCCGTTACCAATGATTGAAGAATATTTTCTGCTTTTGCTCCCTGAAGAGCAATTAAAGCTTGTTTTTGAGATATATCATTCATTGTGATGCCAGATTCTAGATGGTTGAGAATCCAAGCCTTATCTTTGTCTGTTGTACCTGCATTAACAATCACAATGGCTTGTTGTATCGGCTCTTGTTTATTTTCTAGATAAAAAATAATATCGTCAATAATTCCGCCTTGCTCATTGAGCAATACCGTATACATTGCCTCTCCTGGCTGCAAGCGGTTTAAATCAGAAGGAACTAATTTCTGCCAGGCATCAATTATACCTTTGCCCTCGAAGGTAAATTTACCCATATGGGAAATATCAAACATTCCCACATCAGAGCGTACTGCCTGGTGTTCTAGTTTTAATCCTTGAAACTGTACGGGCATTTCCCAGCCAGAAAAAGGGGTGAATCGAGCTTTTTGAGCCTTAGCCAATTCGTATAAAGGAGTACGCAGTAGGTCTAAAGATTGAGAATCTGCCATGTCGTTCCAGGAGTTTTTTACTTATTTACTTAATAACTTAAAACGTATCTGACCGATTCAGCCCAAATGAATATGAGAAATCGGATTATGGTAAGGTATTCGGGTATGATTTAATAATTACATCAGGTTTATTGTTAAGAATACCTTACGGTTTGTCAGGGAGCGATCGCACTCTAACAAACACCTACTAATAAAATATTTTTAGTTATTTGGTTTAATTCTCGAACAAAAAACACCTATAGATAATTTCTTCAATTTACTAGTTAGAGATTGCTCCCCTATCAAAAGGCGAGGCTCGCTCTGACCATTAGTCAACATTTTTTTAGATTTATAAGGAGCAAACTAAAATGGCTACTCTCAAAATCGCTGTTTACATCACAGTATTTTTCTTTATCGGTATTTTCATCTTTGGCTTCCTATCCAGCGATCCCTCTCGTAATCCTGGACGTAGCGATTCTGAATAATTTTCTCGGATCAAATAAATTCGATTAGTCTTTCAAGTATATTAATAGGGGTGTTTGACCCCTTTTTTTATTGATAAATTATGAACGATGCAGACAATAACTGGTACGTAGTAAAGCAAGAGGACGGCACCTGTGAAGTTATTCAACTAAATTCTTCTACAGCAAAAACCCCACTGCAATCTTCCGTACAATCGCAATGGGGTTCTTATAGCAGCGAACAAGAAGCGATCGCCAAAAAAATCGGTTTGATTCGTGCGGGTAAATGCAAACCGAAATAATTGCTGCTTACTTAGCTGCTTGAAAATTTTTGTCTAGCACTTCTAAGGCTTTAGAAAACTGGGGATCTGCTTCAGTTCCTAAATTAGCGCGATCTCCGCCATATAATTCCTCAATCTGCTCGTCACTCAGCTTGACAGTTATATCGGGGGGTATACCCTCTTTATTGATATCCGTGCCGTTGGGAGTAAGATATTTGGCGATCGTCACTGCCAAACCCGAACCATCTCCTAAAGGTCTGACTGACTGTACCAAGCCTTTGCCAAAAGTTTTAGTGCCAAGTATAGTAGCTCGATTGTTGTCTTTTAAGGCACCAGACAGAATTTCGCTGGCACTAGCCGAACCCTCGTTGACTAGAACTACCAGAGGTTTGTCGGTCAAAGCTTTGTTTCTAGCTGATTCTTCATCGCTAACTCCTTTACGATTTACTGTTGAGACAATCGTACCTTCATCGAGCCACATCCGAGCGATATTGATACTAGAGTAGAGTAACCCACCTGGATTAGATCTCAGATCCATTACATAGCCGACAACCCCTGCTTTTTCTTGAGCTTCAATTGCCTTCTGCATATCTTTTGCCGCGTGTTCGTTGAAGGTAGTGAGGCGAATGTAGCCAATTTTACCGATTGAAGTATCCCTCACATGAGCGCGGACGGGATGAATCTCAATTTTCTCGCGAATAATGTTGTAGTCGAGTTTTCTGCCGTTGCGATCAATTGTCAACGTTACCTGACTACCTCTTTCTCCTCTGATTAATTTAACGGCATCGTTAACGTCCATTCCTGTGGTGTCTTTGCCATCTATTTGGACGATCAAATCTTGAGCTAAAATTCCCGCTTCAAAAGCAGGAGTATCTTCGATGGGGGAGATAACTATAAGCTTGTCTGTTTCTTCATCTTTTGCAATCTGTATACCCACTCCAGTTAGCTCTCCTGAAGTATCGATACGCATGTTCTGAAACTCTTCTGGATTCATGAATCTGGTGTAGGGATCTTCTAACCTACCCAGCATCTCCCGAATCGCTGTATATGCATCTTCCTGACTGTTATAGGAAGCGTCCTTAACAAATTCTTGACGAACTTTGAGCCAATCATTGTTGTTGAAACTAGTATCGACATACTGATGATTGATGATTTGCCAGACTTCATCCACTGTCTCTTTTGTACCACTTTGAATTAGAGCCTGACTTTGAGATAAGTGGATACCAGCACCAGTAACGGCTACTGTTGAAAGTGCCACAGCAGTTGTTCCGAGAACCAGTCCTTTTTTCTTAGTTACCATAAGCATAAAATATAATAAATGTAGTCAGCGCGATAGACAACAACAGATTCTTACAGCTAAAGTCTAATCTACCACAAGTGACTTTTGCCGTAGAGTAATTGCAATGCGATTAAGACGCATCATCTTCGAACAAAAACTGTTATTACTTTTAGATATCGACATTTTAGTTACTCTACTAGCAGCTTTTTTAGCAAGTAGTTAGTATAATCGCGAAATAAGTTTATCTATAACTCCAATGATAGCTGGTAATTATGAGTATCAAATTAACTTAGGTTATCGATAATGACTTTTCCGCCACCAAAATTACAGTACAAACTAGCAATAGCTGATATTCAGAAACATCGTCAGTTTAGAATTGCCCTCTGGCGTTCTTGTTTTATGGTTGGCTGCATCCTAAGCTTGGGATCGCTCTCTACTGCTTCTGTTTGGGAAATTAAAGACTCTTCACAAGTTCAAATTAGGGGAAATCGTTTTATTAAAGCAGATACAGTTCTCCAGGCGGCAGACCTTTCTTATCCTCAGCCAGTTTGGAACATTGAGGTTGCCAGCCTGACTGACAAAATTGAGTCTATTCCCTCAGTTGAAGTTGCCAGCATCAAACGTCAAATTATCCCACCCCAGATTGCAGTATCTTTACAAGAAAGGATTCCCCAGGCGATCGCTACCTCAAATAACAGAATGGGTTTTCTAGATTCCCAGGGGGAATGGATCGCACAAGAATTTTATTCTAATATTAATGATGATTTTAATTTGCCCAAGCTAATCGTTCGTAACTATCAGCCCAAATATCGCAAATCTTGGGTACATCTTTATCAGTTAATTTCTTCATATCCAGAGCTAAAAATCGATCGAGTGGAGTGGAATCAGTCAGACAATTTATTTTTGCAAACTAAAATTGGCAAGGTTGCTCTGGGCACAAACTTATCTAGATTGGAAAAACAGTTTGAAATTATGTTAAAACTACAAAACTTAAGCGATCGAGTGGATCGCAACAAAATTGCTTACATAGATTTAAGTAACCCCAAGGTCAATTTAATTCAAAAGTACTAATATTTTCGGTCAATATGAGACTACATCTCAGTGTTTTTACTGATTCTGCAGTCAGATCGGTATTTCAATCAGTAAATTCTTCGAGGATAGTTTTCTCAGATGTGATTAATAATTACAAAAACTTTAATATTTCATACCGAATAAAATCATTGGATGATAATAAGTTGAGCCAAACTGTTAAGTTGAATTGTTTATAAGAAAACCAAGCTTGGAACTTTGATTTACACTCATGTCTTTAGAGAAAAAACTCGTCCGTACTTTCAACAATGAAATTAACTATAATTCTGAGTCGCCTTTAGCTATAGGAAATAACTCTTTAGGGAACGGAATGGGAATACCTTTTAAGACAAGTAATGGTGGTTCTCAAACGCCCAAAGAAGAAAACAGGAGTAATAAAATAGTGCCTAGCAATGTCGCAAATATTAAAGTAATGGGAGTAGGCGGTGGAGGCTGCAATGCAGTCAACCGCATGATTGAGAGCCAGGTAACTGGCATTGAATTTTGGGCGATCAACACGGATGCTCAAGCTCTGAATAATGCTAAAGCCCCTCAGAAATTACAGATCGGACAGAAAATTACTAGAGGCTTGGGAGCGGGCGGCAACCCTGCAATTGGTCAAAAAGCGGCAGAGGAATCGCGAGATGAAATTGCTCATGCTTTAGAGAATACCGACTTGGTTTTTATTACTGCGGGAATGGGGGGCGGTACTGGAACGGGTGCTGCTCCAATTGCTGCTGAAGTAGCAAAAGAGATGGGATGTCTTACTGTAGGTGTTGTAACCCGTCCCTTTACTTTTGAAGGTAGAAGAAGAACTAAGCAGGCAGAAAAAGGGATCGAGGCTTTTCGCAGCCGCGTAGATACTTTAATCATTATTCCCAACAATCAGCTGCTTTCAGTTATTTCTCCAGAAACTCCCGTGCAGGAAGCTTTTGGTGTGGCTGATGATGTATTGCGTCAGGGTGTTCAAGGTATATCTGATATTATTACTATTCCTGGGCTGATCAACGTGGACTTTGCCGATGTTCGGGCAATCATGGCTGATGCTGGTTCGGCGCTGATGGGAATTGGTATGGGTTCGGGCAAATCTCGCGCTAGAGAGGCTGCTATTGCGGCGGTTTCTTCTCCTTTACTCGAAGCTTCAATTCATGGAGCAAAAGGAGTCGTCATCAATATCACGGGGGGTTACGATCTTACTCTCCACGAGGTTAATGCAGCGGCGGATAGTATTTATGAAGTTGTGGATGAAGATGCCAACATTATCTTTGGTGCTGTGATTGATGACAGTATGGAAGGTGAGATTAGAATTACTGTAATTGCTACTGGATTTGATAGCGAAGCTGAAGGAGATTTTGACCTCGAAGAACCCCAAGCAGAAACAAGAAGCGCCTTTCCTTCAATGGCAGGAATACAACCAGAAAGATCTAACGTGTCGAGAGAAAGCGATCGCTCTAGGATCGAAATTCCTGACTTTTTGCAAAGACGACGTTTCCCCAAAAACTAATGTAATCGTGTAAATCTATGACCAATCATTGAACATTAAACAATGAACATTGAACATTATAGGTTTCAAGCCTACATGCGTGCAAGCCCTTTGTCCGAAGGTGTATCCTTTAGGACTCCTTTTAAGAAGAAAAGGGTTTGGGAGTCCCTAAAGGGAATGACGCAAATGCGTCGTCTCTCGCGAAGCGAGAGCAGGAGCGTAGCTCCATTTTCAATAAGGATTCAAGCCTACTTCCAAACCAATGATAAATGGTCAATGATAAATGACTACGTCCTCGAAGGAGGATAAATGAAATGACCAAAGTAGCTTTGACTATTGGAGGTTCGGATAGCGGTGGTGGAGCGGGAATTCAAGCAGACTTGAAGACTTTTGCTCTCCACTGCGTTCACGGTACTAGCGCGATCGTCTGCGTTACGGCTCAAAACACCGTAGGAGTTACTAAAGTAGAAACTCTCGAAACATCTACAATTAAGGCTCAAATAGAAGCGGTAGCGACAGATTTTAGGGTCGATGCAGTTAAAACAGGAATGCTGCCCGACTGCGAAATTGTAGAGGCAGTAGCCGATCGCCTCAAGCAAGCACAATTCTCTAGCCTGGTAGTAGATCCTGTAATGGTGTCTCGTGCGGGGGCAAAGCTAATTGACGATAAGGCGATCGCACTGGTGAAGCAACAGCTAATTCCCCAAGCAGTGATTGTTACTCCCAATCGTTATGAAGCCGAAATTCTCAGCGGTCTGCAAATTACTACCCTAGAACAGCTACAGCAAGCTGCCATATCAATTCACGAAACATTGGGCGCCAAAGTGGTTTTAGCAAAGGGAGGAAGCCTAAGAGGAACAAGTAGGGGAACAGATATCTGGTATGACGGTAAAGAAGTTAGAGTTCTTACCGAACGCGAAATTCTCACCCAAAATACCCACGGTACGGGATGCACTCTTTCCGCTGCAATCTGTGCTAATCTCGCTCTGGGTCATGATTTATGGACATCAGTAGTGTCAGCCAAAAAATATGTTACCCAAGCTCTAGAAAATTCTTTAGACCTCGGTGAAGGTAGCGGTCCTGTCGGTCATTATTTTCCTTTGCTAAAGGCAAATCGAGTGTAGACGAGAATATATCTACATAAATAAAATTTTTACAAAATTTTTTATCAAATCTTCCTGCATAACATTGGCAATATAAACTTGAGGTAACTCGATGAAACTGGCGACCAAAATAGAAGCAATTTTTTATATCAAAGGCAGACCCCTTTCGATTGAAGAAATCTTTACTTGTCTTGATCGACAAAGCACCGAATCGAGCAAAATATCTGATGAAGAAAGAGCTGAGGTGGAAGATGCCCTAATCGAGCTGATGAACGATTACGCTCACCGAGATAGCGCATTAGAAATAGCAGAGACTGAAGCAGGATATGCGCTACAGCTAAAAGATGAATACGAATATCTATTAAAAGAATTAGTTCCTGCTGAGTTGGGTAAAGGTGCTTTGCGTACTTTGGCAGCTGTAGCAATCAAAAATCCTATCCTACAAACAGAATTGATTGATCTTAGAGGCAGCAGTGCTTATCAGCAGGTAGGAGAACTGGTCAAACTAGGGTTTATCCGCAAGCGAGAACAGGCTGACGGCAGATCTTACTGGCTAGAAGTGACCAACAAATTTCATCAATACTTTGAAATAAATAATATGGCTATATCTTAGTCACTTTTACCTGTGCTTTCCACTGGCGGCTAGCACCAAATCTGTGTCAAAGTATAAGCAGCGTAAGTCCAAATTTGGGTAACGAATGATATTTAACTTTGATTTTTTGAATTCAGAACAGCAAGAGCAAGACTACAATACTCTGATGCAATATTTGCGCAAGCAGCATCCAGAAGTTTTGGCACAAATTGCTCAATCTGCCAGTCCTGATGTCAAACAGATTATTTCTCAAAACGTTCAAGGTTTGGTGGGAATGCTTCCTGCGTCAGATTTCAACGTTAAAATTACAACTGACAGAGAAAATCTAGCTCATTTGTTAGCTTCGGCAATGATGACGGGTTATTTTCTCTGCCAAGTAGAAAAAAGGATGGATCTCGAAGAAAGCTTGACCAATTCAGCCGCTGCTACCAATCATTCTCTGGCTGACGAAGCTTCAGATGAGTATGAATAAAAAGCATCTAGCAACTGCCTCTGCATGCATGTGTGTAGTATTTAAGGTGCTTTAAAAGTAGGGGAATAGTTCCTTAAAAGATAAGCTCCGACTCTTCCTTGCTTGCCAGGTCAGAGAGCAATAAATTATTAATAATACTATTCAGTGACAGACAATTTTTGCTGGAAAAAGCTTTGGTCTGTTTACTTCTACGATCGCCAGACAGACAACAGGCAGCTTTCAGCATCTAAATATATATATCTTTCTATCCACCTTTGGCAAAAGTCAGCATTAGCAAGACGGAGAGAGCCATGCCAGGACTGAGCAATAAAACTAGAGTCAGCAATTCATTTGATGTCATAGTTGTCTTTTTGGTAAAGCTTTGATGATTTTTTGATAAATATTTTGTCTGTATATAGATTAACCTTCAATATTCAGTCGAGCGGATGAAATAAATATTTTATTAATATATAGAGATCGGGCGATCGCTCCTACAAGCCCAAAAAACTTATAAGACTGATTATGGGAAATTTAACCAATACTTTGTTGCGCCAAAGTGAACTAATCATAAAACTAACCACCCAAGCTTTAAAATAAAACGAAGTTTATTAGCTGTCGATCGCCCGCATAACCGAAAAGCGATCAAAACCTATTTGTTTGAGCCATTGAGGAGTTAGTTTCATGAGTGTGTCTGCCAGGGTTAATGGAGTTTTGAGTCCTGGTGCTTGTCTGGCAAGTGGAGAATATCGAATAGATTGTCCTCTGGGTCAAGGGGGATTTGGTATTACTTATCAGGGTGTCGATACGAGGTTAAATCGTCCTGTTGCAGTTAAAGAGTTTTTTCCTGAAGGTTGTTGGCGAGAAGGTTCGACGGTAGTATCTGCAGGACGTTGGAACTCCGATACTTATAGCAATGCCAAGCAAAAATTCCTGTTAGAAGGTCAAACCTTAGGTCAGTTTAATCATCCTGCCATTGTCCAGGTTTTTTATTACTTTGAAGAAAACAATACAGCCTACATGGTGATGGAATATCTTCAAGGGAAAACTTTGGCGCAAATTTTGAAACAGCGTCGCGGTAAACTATCAGAAGCAGAATCGATAGCCTATATTATTCGTATAGGTGAAGCCCTAGAATTACTACATTCTTCGCAATTTCTCCACCGAGATATCAAGCCAGACAATATTATGCTGGCAGATGATGGCAGAATTGTCTTAATCGATTTTGGCGCGGCAAGAGACTTTACAAGTAACTGTACGGTCAGGTATACGACAATGTTGACTCCTGGTTATGCTCCTTTAGAGCAATACGGACAATCTCTAAAATTTGGTGCATTTACCGATATTTACGCCCTGGGTTCGACTCTATATCATCTATTGACGGGGAAAGCGCCTGTTTCGGCTATAGAAAGGGCAGCAGGGGTAGAGTTAAAAACCGTTAGGGAAATCAATCCCAGTATTAGCCATTCAGTGAGCGAAGCCATTTCTAGGGCGATGATGATGAACGTTAGCCAAAGAATACAGTCAGTTAGAGAATTTTTGGACTTGCTTCATCTCGAATCATCGCCAGAATCGAGCACAAAACCTTCAATTGACTTCTATAGTAAAGCCTCCGATCCTTGGGGAGTTTTTAGTCAAAGCTCGGTTAATTCTGTTGCACCATCGTCTAGTTGCCATAAAAGCTGGTTTTAAAGTCAATGAAACTTGAAGATATCAAA
>JBCDCO010000231.1:0-8893 GCA_039181635.1 Cyanobacteria bacterium P01_G01_bin.19
TACGGCTCACTATGTCACGGAAGATCTAGACGAAGGACCAATCATCGAGCAGGAAGTTGCTCGAGTTAATCATCACGATACGGTAGCCGATCTGATTCGTAAAGGAAAAGACCTGGAGCGTTTAGTTTTGTCCCGCGCGGTGAGGCTACATTTGCAGCATCGGATCTTAGTTTACGACAACAAAACAGTTGTATTTAGCTAATTTAATTGCAAGATTTTTGGAAATCTAGAGAGATTGTTAAAGATAAAAACAAAGATGCAAATTGGCAATTTAGAGATAGAGGTAATTAGAAAGGATATTAAGAATCTTTACCTAAAGGTATACCCACCTCATGGAAGAGTTCGAGTTATCTCTCCTAATAGCCTAGAAAACAGCAAAATCAAAGAGTTCGTTATTGCCAAAAAGAGCTGGATCGAACAGAAACAGGATAAATACAAAGACTTTACTCCGATACCCACAAAACAATACATTTCGGGAGAAGTTCACTACTATAGAGGCGATCGCCTTACTCTAAACGTCATTTACCATCGAGCATCAGCCAAAGTAGTTGTCCGAGAAAATAAATATCTCGATCTATACGTTAAATACGGCAGTATCCTAGAGCAAAGAGAAAGAGCTTTGACTGAGTGGTATCGTCAGCAGTTAAAAGCAGAGCTTCCTGGCTTAATAAAAAAATGGGAACAAGTTATTGGGGTGAAAACCAACGACTGGGGAGTAAAAAAGATGAAGACTAGATGGGGCACTTGCAATACTCAAGCCAAGAGAATTTGGCTCAATTTGGAGCTAATCAAAAAACCTCACCAGTGTCTAGAATACGTCGTAGTCCACGAGCTAGTACATCTACTAGAACGCAACCATGGCGATCGCTTTCAGGCATACATGACTCGATTTATGCCTCGCTGGCGGGAGTACGAACGGCAGTTGTTGAGCGAAGGCGATCGACTTCGGTAGAGTTGATTTGGTGATGTAACACTATTACCTATTCTGGTAGAATACAGGAAAAATATACCAGAAGTAATGAATACATCAGTTCATATACCAAAAGAGTTAAGCGATCGCTTAAATACTTACCTTAAACACAACAAGATATCCAAAAACAAATTTATTGTCGAGGCAATAAAACAGATATTAGATGAGAAAGAAGATCGAGAAGCTTGGCATCCAGATATTGTTAATTGGGAAGGAGTGCCAGATGTAGAGTTTGAAATAGAATTGGATCGAGATTTCTTATTGTCCTCTCGGGAGGATATACTCTAAGTGTTTATTCTAGACACTACTACAGTTTCAGATTATCTACGAGGAAACAAAGGCATCATCGATCGTCTCAGAAAAACTTCGTTTCACAACATAATACGTTACTTCTATAACTGAATATGAATTGGAGTATGGATTACTCAAAAAGCCTAATCTGAAGCAAGCCTATGGACAGCAATTAGATTTACTTTACCGTCAGATAAATCATTTAGATTTTGACCGTAACTGTGCATTGTGTGCTGCTAATATCAAACAACGGTTGATTAATGCTGGAACACCTATTGGCATTGAAGATGTTTTAATTGCTGCGAGCGCATTGCATCATAATTTTACGGTTGTAACTAGTAATATTAAACATTTTGAGAAAATTGAGGATTTAGAAATAGTTAATTGGAAAAGCTAACTATTTCTAACTTTTCGGACAATATAAAACCTTTAATCCCCAGAATCTAAAGTCTTATTTTTCAAGCATCTCTAGTACCTTATGTATCTTCTAAGATAGGCTGAATTTTTGCCTCGTAGGTTTTCCAGTCTGCCAAAGCCTGCTGGCTGGACTCCACATCCTTTTGCATTAATATTACCCCGTCGGCAAAATCGACAATACCATAAAGGTTTTTACTCGTCATCGAATTGATTAGCCGTGCGGAAACTTCCAGCCAGTGACGATCTTCACCAAAAGCTGGTGTGTATTGCTCCATTTGCCACAGATCGGCAACAATATATTCGACTCGCTCGATTTGTTGGCTGTCGTTTCTAATTTCTATGGCGGGGATACGAACGATTTCTCTCCTGCCAGAAAGATGGGGAATTATATAGGTGGAAGCTGATACGCTCTTGTCTTCAGGAATTTGAGCGAGTAGCTTTCTGATGTGGGGTATATGTTGCCATTGCTTTGCTGGAGAAATGTAAACTCTAGGACTGATGGCATCGGGAATCATAAAAGATAGGGTGCGACTGGGGTTAGAAGTAATTGTAAAGAAGATAGATAGACAAATACAAAAGATCCAAAAACGACGAAATTTAGGACGTAATTTTCTAGGCTTGCACTCGGTTAGAGGTTTATGAAAATTACCAAATCCTTGTCCTGCCCACCACAAGATCGCACCATAAAACAACCCAGGGGTAACGCTCATGGCATAACGAATTGAAATTACCAACACAGTCTGTCCCTTGCCCAAAAATAATTTTAGTAGGGGAAAACCAGCGATCGCCCAAGATGCTGGCGCAACTGCGGGAATAAATGCGAGGGGTAGCCATTGTCCCAGTAAATATTTAAGCGTATCGAAAACAGGAGTAACTAGCTCTATCAGCAGTAATCCTGGGCTAGTAAGCATATTTCTCAGGATTTCTAGAGTGGATGCTTCATCACCATCGGCATATTGCCCGAATCTCTCCAGCATAAATCGTTTGGAAATGTCTTCAGAAAATATGGGCATGATTAAATTAGTCAATGCCACCATATAGAGAAAGCTCAGGCTGCAAACAGCTAAACCAATACGGGGAAATCGACGAGATAGAATCATATACATGCCAATCCCAAACAAGGTAATCCCGCTATCTTCCCTGACTGCTAAAACGCAAATAATCAAAATCCCAAATAGCCACCACCTGCGTTTCTCCATTGCCAGCAATAGGCTAAAAATAAATAAAGGTATCTGCGAAATATCGTGAAAATTTGCCAAAGTGGGACCAAATACTGCATTTGCTCCATAAAAACTCAAGGTAATTAATACTGCGATCGCAGGTTCTAGGTAAACTTGGGCAAGATTGTATAAAACCAACCCTGCTGCGGTTACAAAAGTAGCTTGCAAAACCGTTAGGGTTGCAGGATAGGGAAATAAGTAATAGATCGGCAGCCAGATGAGCAGTGCGGGGGTAAAATGCTGTCCCAAGCGGTGATAGCCGACGTAGGGTACTTCATTGCTATGCACCACGTTGGTAGAAAGTTGAGAAGAAAGAGTGCTTTGAAAAAAGTTACCGTTAGTACCATTCCAAAAGACTTGGTTGAAAATTCCTTGGTCGTAAGAAGAATAAAAGGAAAAATGACGATACAAAGTAAGAGAGAGGGTACAGACAAAAAAAGCGATCACCGAATAAATTAAAATCTTCTTTTCGGAATCGATACTCAATTTAGACAACATTTTTATTTTTGGGAATTTGCTCGCTACATTGTATCGGTTTCAAATTAACTTTTTGTATCGAATCTAAAATTAATCTAAAAAAAATACATTTTTTTCCCAGCAAAAACAATAAAGTTCTGGCAAATTTAAAGTTCTATTTTAGAATAGAGATGTGCGGAGACAAAAGTTTCCGTTCACTCCTCACACCACACTCCGCTCGGAAATTTCTCGGGCGGTTTTCTATTTTGATTATTTCTCCTACTTTAGATGTAAAGTATGCTTGCTTAATGCAGTGTTAATCATGGGCTATGGTAAAATTCTGTATTATTGAAAAGGATTTGTGGGAAATAAGGACTTAATAAATATGTCATCATCAGCCGCGCCAGTTACAGATGCGAGTTTTCCAACAGAAGTTTTGGAAAGTTCTGTTCCTGTACTAGTAGATTTTTGGGCCCCTTGGTGTGGTCCTTGCCGTATGGTTGCCCCTGTAGTGGACGAAATCGCCGAACAGTACGACGGGCAAATTAAAGTAGTAAAGCTAAATACTGACGAGAATCCTCAGGTAGCCAGCCAGTATGGTATTCGTAGCATTCCTACCTTAATGATATTTAAGGACGGACAGCGAGTAGATATGGTAGTGGGAGCAGTTCCTAAAACTACTTTGGCAAATACCTTAGAAAAGTATCTCTAACTAGTTTTTTCTGAGATATTTGGCTCTTAAGTGTTGCTTCAGCCGATCTTTTCGCAGGGTTACGCTGAAGCCTAAATTTGAACATAGCACTGCAAGATTTGCTGTTAAAATCGCTACAATTAACGAAGTAAAATCATTCTTAGTGTTTGTTTCATGGTTTCATCTTTTTTCGACGAATCAGAGTTAACAAATCAGCAATTAGAGGAACTGCTAGAAAGCCTGCCTGCCAATCCTCACAAGAAGTACATCAAAAGAGCTTTAGAGACTTTACTAAGAATTTCTGCACTGGATACAGAGCGACTCAACTGGAAAATTTTAACTGCCTCCTTAGAAGATTTGGAGCAAGGATTTAAAAGATTTTATCCCTATCGACATACGAGAAAAATTGCCATTTTTGGTTCGGCAAGAACTTCTCCGCAGCAAGCTGAATACCAGATGGCACTAGACTTTGCTCGTCTTATTACCAAGGCAGGGTTTATGGTGATTACGGGAGCGGGGGGAGGCATCATGCAGGCAGGTAACGAAGGTGCTGGTAGAAATAACTCTTTTGGCTTGAATATTAGACTTCCTTTCGAGCAAGGTGCTAATGCATCGATTGATGGCGATGATAAATTAATTGATTTTAAATATTTTTTTACTCGCAAGCTATTCTTCCTTAAAGAAAGCGATGCGATCGCGCTTTTTCCTGGCGGTTTTGGCACTCAAGACGAAGCATTTGAAACTCTAACTCTTTGTCAAACTGGAAAATATGGTCCCGTTCCTTTGGTGTTGATAGACAAGCCAGGAGGAGACTATTGGCATTCTTGGAATGATTACGTTTGCCGACAGCTAAAAGAAAATGGCTTGATCGGTGCTGAAGATCCTAGTCTCTATACAATTGTTGATCGATTAGACCTAGCTTGCCAAACCATCAAAGACTTCTATCGCGTCTACCATTCTAGCCGCTATGTCGGTAAGCTATTTGTTATGCGCCTTAAGTTAGAATTATCTGCCGAAACATTAGAATTACTAAACGAAGAGTTTAAAGATATTTTGGTCGAAGGAAAAATAAACCAAGGCAAAGCTCTACCTGAAGAGATAAAAGATACAGAGATTCTGAGTTTACCTCGTTTAACCTTCTACTTTAATCAAAAGAGTTTGGGTCGTTTATATCAGCTAATAAACAAAGTTAACATCTTAGGGAATTCATGTAGCGCTACAGAACATCCTGAGTTTAAGTAACTAGTATTAACATAATATTAAGCTTTGTGTAAATATCAATCTATAATCTCAATATTTTCTTTATGTTTGCTCTGATTGAACTAAAATTTAAAGTGTTGTCGAAGTTCAATAATGAGCTAAGATAACCGAAATTATTACGAGGTCAAGCATTGTGAATGTTACATTACTGCGCCAAACCTGGAGTTTGATCGAAACTACTAATGCCTCAGAGTTGCTAAACATCGGTGAAACCGAACTAGTGCAAAGATTATTGAACCGACTCGACGCACAAAAGCCTCTGGAAGAAAGAGAGCGTATATATCTCAACAATTATCTTCACGACAAAATGGGCTTAATTAAAGACACGGCTGAAGCTCGTTTGGTGTCTGTTTAATCCATAGTTTTGAGTTACATAAATAGCTGTAGGCTCGATGTTACTCTGTTTTGTACTATTTGAGGAAAAGTTTCGAGCTTTTGGCTAGAAGCACTATAGCCAAAGTCAATAAAACTCTCATATTTTACGCCAGGTCGTATAGCTCCAGTTAATTAGCCAAATTAGTTGCCGAACCTTAGCTACTTGTAGCCGCAACATTTTATATCTCTGGCGAACTTGGTGGATATTGTGCTCTCCTTGATAAATAACAATAGGCGCAGCTTGAAGAACTAAGTTGAAATAGATTTCGTAGTTGGTAATTATGGTAGCGATTCGAGATACAAGTAATCCTAGCTGCCAAATTCTAATAGCTATATAGATATTAAGTAGACTGATAGACAAATTAATGGCAACGATTAGATATATCATTAAATATTTAAAATAAAGCCAGATTAGTTCAATCAGCCAAAACAATTATGAGACTGCTAGTTCTCAGCAATGGTCATGGCGAAGATCAAATTGCTGTTCGCATTGTCAAACAATTACAATCTATCGTTAAAGAACTAGAGCTTGCTGCTTTGCCTATTGTCGGACAGGGCTATGCTTATAAAGATTCTAACATCACGATCGCAGGAAGAGTAAAACAAATGCCTTCTGGGGGATTTATTTACATGGGTGGCAATCCACTGTGGCAAGACTTACGTGGTGGCTTAGTTCAGTTGACCCTAGAGCAAATTAAATTGGTTCGTCAATGGGGCAAGAATGGCGGTGCGGTTTTGGCAGTAGGAGATATTGTGCCTTTATTATATGCCTGGTTGAGCCGAGCTAATTACGCTTTTGTTGGTACGGCTAAATCGGAGTACTATCTACGCGACGAACAAGGCTGGCTCGACCGAACTTCTACCATAGAAAGAAGTTTGGGGTCGGTATATTTACCCTGGGAGCGTTGGTTGATGAGCCGTGATGCTTGCAAAGGCGTGTTTCCCAGAGATAGTCTGACAGCTAAAGTATTGCAACAACACTCGATCGCTGCCTACGATCTGGGCAATCCAATGATGGATCGCATAAGTACTCGTGTCCAGCCGAGAGAATTAGTGCTAAACGTGCTGCTATTGGCGGGTTCGCGAATGCCAGAAGCATTAAGAAATTGGCGACAAATTTTAGTTGCCATCTCTAAAATAAATGCAGATAGCTTTAATAAACCACTGCAATTTTTAGGCGCGATCGCTCCAGCCTTAAATCTCGACCTTTTTATCGAAGCAGCTATTGCCAGGGGATGGGAAATATATCGCTCAGAATCTCAGCTATGTATTTTAAAGCAGAATGATGTTAGCTTAATTCTGCAGCAGTCGAGCTACGATCAACTACTGCACCAGGCAGATGTAGCGATCGCCATGGCTGGTACAGCGACGGAAGAATTTGTTGGCTTAGGAAAACCTGCGATCGTCATGCCTGGGGAAGGACCCCAGTTTACTCCTGCTTTTGCCGAAGCTCAATCCCGTTTGTTGGGCTGCTCGGTAATAATGGTGGAAAGCAGCGATTTAGTTGGCGAAACCCTGATAAAAGTGATGCAAGATGAGCGAAGACTGCAGCAAATTGCACTTAATGGCAAACGCCGCATGGGAGAAGCAGGCGCGGCTAAAAGAATTGCCCAGTGTCTTCAACAAACCCTTCTAGCCGAAAGTATATAGCAGTTCTCAAATACATGAAGTACACCCAATCAACCATTAACAATTAACAATCAGCAAAAACCTAGTTGTAAATCGTATAACATCAGTTAAGATTCTTCTCGATTAGTAATACACAAAAGCTTAGAGCTACGGACGCATTCGCGTCCAAGCCCCCGAAGGAGGTGCTTGCGCTTACGCGCTGTGCTTAAAGCTATTTTATCGCTACTGTTTTGATACTAAATTCTTTTTAATTTCATGGTGGCAAATCCACCAAAAATAAATCGTGAGATTGATCAAGCCAACTAATTTGGTTCCATCTTCAAGCATGGCGTGAATGCCGTTACTGCTAATGGGAGTCATATCGATCGCGCTAGAAAATCCAAACAGGCAAAAAGATACGAGAAGAGGAACGTAGGGAGTTTTACGGATAGTATGGCGGAAAAACCAAGCATAAAAAACTGTAACTGCCCCGTAGATGGAATAGATGCTTAGTTTGACTATTTTGCAAGTGCCAAAAAAAGCACACAAAATTAGAGTAGAACGAAAGCGATCGTCAAAAAACAGCAGCATCATGACCAAACTGCTGCCAAACAAAAAGATTTTGAACTGTCTGTTATGAGCAGGGAGTAAAAAACCAGCAAACATACAGATCGCAATCGATGCACACCACATTATCTCCGAAATGCCCGTGAACCAGCCCAGATAATAGATGCCGATGGAAAAAGGATCGCTAAAGAGGCTTTCAATACTTGCACCTTTACTTCGTATGCGAGCATAGAGACTCAAAATACTGAGAACTGATATCGTTAGGGCATTCAACCAGATTAAAATTGGGATGCGCTGAAAATGTCGTTTTCCCTTATTAAGCCAATATTTAACCATAGGATATAGTTATAAATTTATCTCTCATGAGCGATCTATCCGTACGTGGAAAAATAATCGGTGAGTTTATATCATTCCTTATACTAACCAAAAGTAAAAATAGTCACGGCGATCGCTTTTTATGAATTTAAAACGTTTTATTTCTATTATTGTCAGCGTTGCTATCCTGCTATTTATTTATGCCAAAATCGATGTCATCAATTTAATTGAGGTATTTAAAAACTGCGACGCTATCATGCTAGCGATCGCCTTGGGCATGGTCATTCCTATCACTGCAATCACTGCTTGGCGGCTGCAACTATTGGTTCCCAGAGGCAGTTTGAGCTTTTTGGAAGCCAATCGCTTAATTTTGGGGGCTAGCGTGCTTAATATGATCTTGCCATCAAAAATGGGGGACATTGCTAAATCTTACTTTATGTCTGAACGCTCTAGTTTGAGCTTGAGTTTGGCGATCGCCATTTCTATTTTTGAAAAGGCTTGTGACTTACTGTCTCTCTTGCTATGGTGCGTTTTTGGCTTGGTGTTGTACCCAGCTAAAAATAGCCTATTTTGGATTATGACAGTAGCGATCGCCGCTGGCTTAATTTTGGGTATTTTACTATTGGGTTCTTCGGGTTTCGCCAACCTGTTTTTTAATTTTGCTTCTAGTTGGGCACCAAAATCGATTCGAGCTAAATTATCAAAAATGCAGTCATCCTGGCA
>JBCDCO010000232.1:0-8841 GCA_039181635.1 Cyanobacteria bacterium P01_G01_bin.19
ATAGTTCAAGCCACTAGCTTAGAAAGCAAAGGTAAGCTAGAGGAGGCAATCTCTATCTACCAAAGAATTTCCGAACTAGATCCAAAAGGCAATTATGGAGATGTAGCCAGAGAGGCATTAGGCAATTTACAAAAATCGGCTATACCGACTGCTGTCGAGGTCGAAACGATCAAGGCACAATCATCTTCCTGGTGGTCGAGACTAAGTATAAAATTAAAAACTTCCATCGTTTTAGTTGGAATTACCCTGACATCTACCTTCGGAATTAGTTTAGTTGCTTATACTTTAGCCAACGAAACCATCAATCAAGAAACGAATAATGCAGAAGCAAGCAAATCGTACACAATTACTAGGGCGATTGGATCTTTTATTCATCAACGCTATGGGGATATTCAGACGCTTTCCAATTTAAGTATTGTCAGCGATCCTGAATTAAGAACGAGCAAAAGTAAGCTTCAAAAGCAGGCGATATTATTCAAGTACTTAAAATCCTATGGCGTATACAGTGAAATTACTGCTTTTGATTTGAAAGGAAATGTTATTGCCAGTTCTGGTCGCAAAAATCTAATTATCAAGCCAGATGATGAATTTTTCAAAAATATAATACTCTTCAATCAGCCTGCTATTAGTCAACCTATTGTTTCACCAACTTCTGATGTATCAGAAATTCATTTTGCTTCTCCTATTAAGGATACGACTAGCGGACAAACCATAGGAGTCATGTATGCTGTAGTACCTGGCGAAAAAATTTCTGAGATTTTACAAGAATTCAAGGGAAATCAAAAATCTTATGTGTTGGATAATCGCGGACAAGTTTTTCTCTCCTCATACATGGATAAAGAACTAAACTCTTCGACTAACGACCAAAGTATTACGCTAAATTCTTTGTTCGATTTTTCCGAACAATTGGAAAAAGAACTAAACTTAAGACGAAACAACAGCAAAAAGTCATCAGATCAGAAATATTCTCTTTTTCAAGGGAAACAAGATGTAGCTTATCTTTACTCTCTTGCCGATATTGATGCTGGTTTCTCTAAAGACATATCTTATTTAAACTGGGCTGTTTTAACGTCTATTGATAAAAAAAATGGATTTGCTGCTCAAAGAAAACTACTTGAAGGATTTCTATTAGGAGCCATTATCACAACAGCATTAATAATAGTAGTTGCTAGATTGATTGCCAGTCGAGCAACTAAGCCTATATCTGATGCTGCTGAAGCAGTGAGAAAACTAGGAAAAGGTGATTTTGAAGTTCGAGTACCAGTTACAGGAGCAGATGAGATAGCCGATCTGGGTACTAATATCAACAAAATGGCAGGACAAATTCAAGACTTGCTACATACCCAAGAATCGGAAACTCAACGTCAGCGTCAAGAAAAAGAGAATCTGCAAAAAGGGGTAATGGGTTTATTACTCGACGTAGAAGATGCCAAGAAAGGAGATCTAACCGTTAGAGCAGAAATGAGCGATGGGGCGATCGGTTCGATCGCTGATGCTTTCAATACAACCCTGACCAAGCTGCAAGAACTGCTGCAAGAAGTGCAAAATGTCTCGACAGAAGTAGGGGAACTGTCCCAAGCAGGTGAAGGTTCGGTTAAAAAGCTTTCCGAGTCGGCTCTGGCTCAGGCAGCAGAAATCGAGCATGCTTTGAGCAGTATTGACGAAATCAACCAGTCGGTAAAGACTATTGCTGATTACGCTCAAGAAGCTGCTGTAATCGCCAGAAACGGTTCGATTCAGGCAAAAGAAGGGGATTTGGCAATGGATGCTACGGTAAACAGTATTGAAAAGATCCGCGCTACCGTTGCCAACACTTCCAAAAAAGTAAAACAGCTGGCGGAATCTTCGCAAGAAATCGCCCAAATTGTGGAAATTATTTCGGGTATCTCTGAAAAAACCAACTTGTTAGCATTTAACGCTTCTGTAGAGGCAGCAAGGGCAGGAGAACACGGTGAAGGTTTCAGAATCGTAGCAGAAGAAGTTCGTCGCCTGGCGGATAGAATTACAGGAGCAACCAAAGATATTCAACAGCTGGTAGGAACCATTCAACAAGATACAACTTCAGTGTTACAAGGTATGGAAACGAGCACTTCTGAGGTTGTCAATGGTAGTGAGTTGGTACACATGACTAAGCTTAACTTACAGAGTTTAGCTAAAACCAGTCAGCAAATAGATGAATATCTCAAGTCGATCTCCACCAATACCACCAAGCAGACGCAAGATTCTAAACAGGTAAACGAAAAAATCAACGGTATTGCTTTAGTGGCTAAGACTACATCTACTGAAGCTCAAACCGTGGTTAAATCTTTGCAAATTCTGGTGGAAGAAGCCCAAACTCTTCAAGAATCGGTATCTCAATTTAAACTCTAGGGTTAATTAAGACCTACTTTAGTTTTAGCTAGCCTACAAATAGTTTTGAGTTTTTTGTATCGCGTCAACAATTCCCATTAATGCCCAGGCTTATTCAACATGAGTTCTCAGTTAGATCCTGCAATTCTCGCCGCCATTACTGCCGAAGCTCGTCAGTGCTTTCTAGATGAAGATGCTCCCGAGTATCTGGAAATGCTAGAACAAGGCATTACCGATCGCGCTAATCCCGATTTTACTAATTTGCTACGTGCGGCTCATTCAATCAAGGGGGGTGCTGGTTTAGCATCTTTGAATAGCTTGCAGCATTTGGCACATAAATTAGAGGATGTCATGCTGGGCATCCAACAGGGACAAATTGCCGAATTAGAATTGGCTTGGGCTTTGGTAGAGAAAAGCATCGACGAAGTAGGCTATGTTTTAAGCCAAGCTCGCAATGTTGATGATGCGATCGCCAATCCAGAATTAATCGAGGCTTTAGAATCCTTACTAGAATCTAACATCGACCCAAGTCAAGAATATAGTGCGCCAGAAAGCGTACAAGCTAGCAGTCAAAATCCCCTGCTACACAATACTTTGACAGTCGATTTAGAAGATAGTTTCGCAGCTATTGAAGAACTCGAAATAGATACTCCAGAGGAAATAGTCAAGCCAATTTTGTCGGGTTTTGTCGATGAATGTATGTTTATCGCTGAGACACTAGAGCTGCCTTGGTTAGAAGAAGATACTGCTCCCATCGCGCAAATCTTGACCGAATCTGATGCGATCGAAGCACTGCTGACAACTAAAGAAATTATTGCCAGTTTGCGGGCTAGGATCGGCGACTATCTGAGTAATATTTCTACTGAAGAAAGTGCTACCGAAGAAAATGCGGCATCCACAGCCACAGGAGGTAACTACGAACTAGTTGCCAATAGCTTAAATCAAGATTTAGAAGAAATCTGCCAGGCGATCTCGGAATTAGCAATGGATACTCCTGAGGAAATTATCCAGCAAGCTTTGACAGATTTTAGCCAGGAATGCACGTTTATCGGCGAGACTTTTGAGCTACCTTGGCTAGTTGAGGCAGTAGCACCGATAGAAGCTCTGTTGCAAGAAGTAGAACCATTGGAAGCTCTTTTGACCGTACAGCAGATAGTCCCCGAAATTCGCCAACAGCGAGAGGCTCATTTAGCTGATTTGGGGAATCTCTCTAGTGAAATTAATCAAGGGGATGATGTTGCTTTTGTAGACAGCGAAATTGAAGAGCAGTCTCTGTATGAATACGAAGCGGAAGAGTCGGATGAAGAAGGATTTTTCGATTTTGGCGAAGATGATGAGGAAGAGCAACTAAGTACGGTAATGTTTGCGCCTACGGCGGTATCGAAAGAGAAAGTTGTTGCCAAGGTTGCTCAAGAATCGGCTAAAGTTAGCCCTACAGTCAACCAGGTCAAAATCCCGCTAGACCGACTACAGAACATGACTAACAATGTCGAAGAGTTAATTTTGACTTACTCTCGTTTTGGTCGTCAACAAGAGCTTCTCAACCAGGCAAATCGCCGTTTGCGATCGCTGACTCGTCAATTCGAACCTATTCGAGAACAAATTCAAAACCTATACGACGAACTGGCGATTGGCTCTAGCGATTTGGCTAAAAAAGCGCAGCAGATTGAAGAAGTTGCAGAACAAGATGGCGATCGCTTTGATTCGTTAGAAATGGATCGTTACACTAATTTGCACGGTAGTTTGCAATCATTTCAAGAATTGATGCTACAGATTCAGGAGACTCGCACAGATATTGATTTTGTGGATCGAGAACTGGGCGAAGACATAGAACAAACTAAAAAAAATCTGAATGTTTTATATTCTGAAGTTACAAATTCTCGCCTAGTTCCTTTCGATCTGCTGGCAAAAAGATTTGTTCCTCAGATTCGCGGTTTGAGTCAAAGGTTTGATAAAAAAGTAGAGCTCAAGATTGAAGGTAAGAATACTCCAGTCGATCAGATATTGCTAGAGCAACTGCAAACACCTTTAACCCACTTGCTCAATAATGCTTTTGACCACGGGATTGAATCTAAATTCGAGCGTTTTGCCAATGGAAAGCCAGAAGAAGCCACAATTTGCTTGACTTCTCGGCTCAAGAAAAATGCCTTAGAAATTGTTATCGAAGACGATGGAGGGGGAATCAACCCCGAAAAAGTATACAAGCGTGCGGTGGAAAGAGGTATCTGTCCTCCCGAAAAATCAATCGATGATTTTCAATCAGGAGAAATTCTTAACTGGATTTTTGAACCAGATTTCTCTACGGCGGCTAAAGTTAGTGATATTTCTGGTCGAGGTATGGGACTAGATATCGTTCTCAACCTGATCCGCCAGCTTAAAGGTCAACTGCAGGTACAAACCGATGTTGGCTTGGGTACGACTTTTACTATATCCCTACCCCTAAATTTAAGCTTGCAATCTCTTATGCTAGTTCAGCTACAAAACAGTCTAATAGCTATACCTCACACCAGTATTAGAGAGATATTACCTTATCAAGATCTCGATTTTTCCGACTCAGAGAAGAAACACCTCAACTGGCAAGGACAGACCGTTCCCTTGTCTTCAGCCGTCAATTTATTCCCTCGTCCTCGCAAACCACTAAATTTTGCCCAAGGAAAAATAGCTATAGTTTTGGAAACTGCATTTGAGCCTCTGGCAATTTTAGTAGATAGTATCGTAGGAGAAGAGAAACTAATTATCAAGCCTTTTGACGAAACTATACCCGTCCCCCCCTACATGGCAGGCTGTACGGTATTGGGTACGGGACAAGTTGTGCCTGTAATTCTGCCTCAAGGTATAGAAAGAAACAACATCGTAACTGCTTCTGATAAAAATATTTCTAGCACTATCGCTAATACAACTTCGACTATCTTAGTGGCAGAAGACTCAGTTGCGACTCGCAAAATGCTCGATCGCATTTTAACTTCTGTAGGTTATCAAGTAATCGTCTGTCGCGATGGGCAAGAAGCACTAGAACAGGTAAATCAATATAAAGGTAAGATCGACCTGATTCTTTCGGATGTAGAAATGCCCAGGCTCAATGGATTTGAACTATTGGCAAAAGTTAGAGCAAAGCCAGCTTTTAAAAAGACGCCGATAGTGATGGCAACTTCTAGAACGGGCGATCGCCACAAAGATAAAGCCAAACAGCTTGGCGCTACAGACTACTTAGGAAAACCCGTACAGCCACAACAACTAATCGATACCGTTGCTGCGCTGCTGGAAAAATAACGATTAGCCCCTTCCTTGACGGCAAAAAGCCAATACATCTGATATCAGTGAAGTTTGTCGTGGGTATGGCACTGAAGGGCGATTGATGATAATCAAAGGAATGTTTAGATCTGCCGCAGCTTGCCGTTTAATATCTTCTCCCCCTGGGTTGCCAGAAGCTTTAGTAACCACTAAGGATATATCCCATTGCTGCCACAATGCTTTTTCTAAAGCAAAATTGAGGGGAGGACGAATAGCAATCAGGCGCTCGCTGGTAAAACCTGCATCTATAGCAATTTTTAATGACTCTATTTTGGGGAGAACTCTAGCATAAAGCCTAGATTTATCTTGCCAAGGTTTGAATTGAGGCAAAGTTTTACATCCGAGAGTCAATAGCACTCGTTGATTTTCTAAATAGTTTTTTGCTAAGAGAGTTTTTAAGTCAGGTAGTTCCAGAACTGAAGAGTTAGTTCGAACTGCTTTGGGCTCTAGATATTTACTCCTTTCGTAGCGCAAATAGGGAATAGCTAGCTTTTTAGCAATTGCGATCGCACTACGAGAAACTTCTACGGCAAAAGGATGTGAAGCATCAATTATGGTTGTAATGTCTTGTGCTCGACAGAAAGACTGCATTTGGTTTCGATCCATGCAGCCTGTCAACACCTGAATATCAGGATTATATAAAGCCCTAGCCTCCTGGCTGACGACGCTTACAATCGATGAAACATCGTTGGTTGATAGAGACTCGGCAATCTTTGCGCTATCTTGGGTTCCCCCAATCAGCCAAACTTTGGGCTTCATTACAATCGATGTTTTACTATCTTCCCTTAAGTGCCTTCTGAAAATTACGACGGTAAGATTTATTAGTAACGAGAAGCACTGGCCACAGCAAAGCCATAGTTACCTTGCCTGGTAAACCTGAATTAAAATTAGTACGACGATAACCAGATAAGAACTTCCAAATTCCACCAACATAGACTACAAATAAAATAAATCCAATTAAATGCGGCATGGGAATAATTTACTAATTTAGAATAATAAACCGACAGTATGTCTATTTTAACAACTCTCTATTTTCTTTCTCGGAATTAGTTTTGTTGATTTAGTCAGAAAATCTTCACTGTTCTACAATACTCAGTGAAGCAGGCAAAGTAAACATTAATGTCGAAGATTTAAATCTAGTTTATTAGATCTATGCATTGCTCGGCGATTGTTCTTTAGGGCGACTTTATCCTAGTCGAGCCAAACGACAATCGAAACAAAAAAACTTTAAACTTTTCATCAAACATAAATAATATTAATCGATAATTAAGGGGGTTGTGATGCGAGCAGTGCTAATGGCTGGGGGGTCGGGGACAAGGTTGCGTCCTCTTACCTGCGACTTGCCCAAACCGATGGTTCCAGTGCTGAATCGTCCCATAGCCGAACACATTATTAACTTGTTAAAACGCAACAATATCACTGAAGTTATTGCCACGCTCTACTATCTACCTGACGTCATGCGCGACTATTTTCAAGACGGTAGTGATTTTGGCGTGCAGATGACCTATGCCGTAGAAGAAGAACAACCTTTGGGTACGGCAGGATGCGTTAAGAATATTCATCAGTGGCTCGATGACACCTTTATCACGATCAGTGGAGATGCCATTACAGATTTCGATCTCCAAGCTGCGATCGCCTTTCATCGAGAAAAGAAATCTAAAGCGACATTGATTCTAACTCGCGTGCCCAATCCCGTAGAGTTTGGTGTGGTCATTACAGATCCAGATGGAAAAATCAATCGCTTTCTAGAAAAGCCTTCTCCCAGCGAAATTTTTTCCGATACGGTCAATACTGGAACCTATATTTTAGAGCCAGAGATCTTAGATTATTTGCCAGAAAACGAAGAGTCGGACTTCTCTAAAGACTTGTTCCCTCTGTTGCTAGCAAAAGGGGAACCGATGTATGGTTATGTCGCAGAAGGTTACTGGTGCGATGTCGGTCACTTAGAAGCCTATCGAGAGGCGCAATATGATGGATTAGAAAAGAAAGTAAAGCTGGATTTTACCTATGAAGAAAGGTCTCCAGGAGTCTGGATTGGCAGCAATACTTATATTGACTCTAGCGTTTCGATTGAAGCACCTGCGCTGATTGGCGACAATTGTCGTATTGGGGCGAGAGTCTGTATTGAGGCGGGAACTGTTATTGGCGATAATGTTACTGTTGGTGCAGATGCCGATCTTAAAAGACCGATTATCTGGAATGGGGCTACCATTGGCGAGGAAGCGCATTTAAGAGCCTGTACGGTTTCTCGGGGCACGAGGATGGATCGGCGATCGCAAGCTTTAGAAGGTTCGGTTGTGGGAACTCTGTCGATTGTGGGAGAAGAAGCTCAAATTGCCCCTGGAGTAAGAGTTTGGCCGAGCAAACGGATTGAATCTGGTGCGAGTCTAAATATCAATTTGATTTGGGGAAACACGGCTCAGCGCAATCTTTTCGGACAAAGAGGTGTATCTGGATTAGCCAATATCGACCTGACTCCCGAATTTGTGGTTAGATTAGGTGCGTCTTACGGTTCTACTCTCAAACTTGGTTCTACTGTCTTGGTATCTCGCGATCAAAGAAGTGTATCCCGCATGATTGGACGAGCGATGATCGCTGGTTTGATGTCAGTTGGCATAAACGTTCAAAACTTAGAAGCAACCGCCATTCCCATCTCCAGAACCATGATGAGCAACCTGATTGATGTATCTGGAGGAATTCATATTCGCCTAGATCCCAATCGACCAGACTATTTGTTGATTGAGTTTTTTGATCGCCAGGGAATCAGCGTTTCCAAATCTATAGAGAAAAAAATTGAGGGAGCATATTTTAAGGAAGACTTACGCCGAGTAGCTATCCAAGAAATCGGTAGCGTCAGTTATCCTAGCGGGATTTTAGACACCTATAGTCGCACTTTTGAGCGGTATATTAACGTGGCAGCGGTTCACAATAGTTCGTCTAAAATTGTCATTGACTATGTATACGGAGTTTCTGGGGCAATTTTACCCCAACTGCTAGCCAAGTTTGGCTGTGATGCGGTTGTCCTCAACGCTAGCTTAAGGGAAACAGCTATTTCGGCAGCAGAAAAAGAGATTTTGCTCAATCAGCTAGGACAGGTAGTAGAAGCATTAAGAGCTAATTTTGGGGTACAGGTATCGGCAAACGGAGAGCAATTTATCTTAGTTGATGAAGCTGGGTTGCCAATTCGAGGTGAAACTTTGA
>JBCDCO010000233.1:0-8824 GCA_039181635.1 Cyanobacteria bacterium P01_G01_bin.19
ATAAAAATAATGTGTAGTGTTCTAGATTGCATTGTGCCGTTGAGGGTTTGCTGATTTTTCTGATTGTTCGATACCCGTTTTTTCGATGACTCTTACTTAGGAGTGCATTATCTCATTATTCTGTCAATGCGTAAGTTCTAAATTACTGATTTAAAGTTTACCTACAGCAATCGATCGCAGCCGACTTTTTCTAATGTTAATTTAACTCTCAACTCAGGTGAAATTGTCCTCATTTCAGGGGCAACTGGTTGCGGAAAAAGTACCCTCTTAAATTGTTTGGCAGGTATTTCTCCTAACTATATTCCAGGGGAATTAACTGGTGAAATCGTCTTTGAAAATAAGGCATTAAAGGCATTACAGCAACAATCAGTGCGCGATCGCGCTCGTCATTTTGGCATTTTATTACAAAATGTGGAAACCCAAATCTTTACGGATACAGTCTGGGAAGAATTAGCATTTGGTCTGGAAAATCTTAACGTCAGCAGCGATCGCATTCCTTTACTCGTGGAAAGTTCTTTGAGAGAATTTGGCTTAATTTCACAATCGCGATGGCAAATCGATAAACTCTCTGCGGGACAAAAACAACGCTTGATTTTAGCTTGTGTTGTAATGATGGGACAATCGATTTTATTACTCGATGAACCTTTTGCTTATCTAGATCGAGCAAATTGTAACCAGTTGCGTCAATTATTGCGTAACTGTAGCGGTCAAGGAAAAGGCATTTTAATCATCGAACATCGGTTTGATTTAGTAGCAGGTTTATGCGATCGCGCTTATTCTTTTGAAGAGGGGGTTTTAAAACAAGGAATCCCTAATTATGTTGATTCAAAACCCCAAGGATCTTTAAATCTTTCCGATCCACAAGCTACCTTAGTGCTAGAAACGGATAATTTGAGTTGGGGAGGCTATCCTTCCTTTCCGAATTTAAGACTGTATCGGGGAGAAATCATCTTATTACAAGGAGAGAATGGCTGTGGGAAAACAACGCTCTTAAAATTATTATCGGGGTTGCTGCATCCGCAAACGGGAAGCTGGTGGCTGTTGGGCAAAAAAGTAGCAGATCGTCCGATTAGCGAACTCGCTAAAACAGTCGGCTTTGTCCTCCAAAATCCCGAACATCAATTGTTTGCCGAGTCAGTCGAAGCGGAAGTCAAACAGGTAGGAATTAGCGAAACCGTTTCTAATCGCTGGTTAGAACAATTAAACCTGGCTCAATTGCGCGATCGTCACCCCCAATCTCTTTCTAGAGGACAAAAACGACGCTTAACCTTGGCTGCGGTTTTAGCCCGAAAGCCCAAGATTTGTTTACTTGATGAAATTACTGTGGGACAAGACCCGCGATCGCTAGAATTAATGTTAGCAGGATTAAATTTATTTGCACGAGAAGGCGGAAGCGCGATCGTAACTTCTCACGATCCCAAAGTAGCCAAATTATTAACCGCAAAAATTATTCAATTTGCTGGAAACGAATTGTCAAGTTAATTTTGTACGCCTAGTGTGAATTAAAACAACTTACGGGATAGCTCTTAAACTAAGCAATTACGTAGATCTAAAGTATAAATGATGTCTTCTTGAATAACTTTAAAAGCTAAAAGCTAACAGCTAACAGCTAAAAGCTACGAACTAATAACTTCTCAACGAAGCTAATTCACACCAGGCGTTTTGTACTAATCTAAAACTTAATTATAAATTGCTACTTGCTCCTTGCTATCTGCTATTTTTGAAGTTATTACCATTGACCTCTGCAATCAGTAATCGAGAATGCCCATAATCGACCGAGATAATATCGATCTCGCTACCTACATCGATCACACTATCCTCAAGCCTAGTGCTATTCCTGACGAAATCAAACAAATATGTCAGGAAGCCTGGCGATATAACTTCCCTGCTGTTTGTGTATATCCTGCTGCTGTTCGACAAGCAAGAGAATTACTGCACGACAAACAGCCAAAAATTTGTACTGTAATCGGCTTTCCTACTGGTGCTGCAACTTCTGCGGTCAAACTCTACGAAGCACTAGAAGCAGTAGAAAACGGCGCTACAGAGTTAGACGTGGTAATTAATCTGGGTTGGCTTAAATCGGGAGAAACATCCCAAATATACCGCGAGATCGCTCAGATATGCTCGGAAACCAGTCAAACCGTAAAAGCTATTTTAGAGACTGCTGTTTTGAGTAATGAAGAAAAAAGGTTGGCAGGAGAAATCTGTCTCGATGCAGGGGTGGCTTATCTCAAAACTAGTACGGGTTGGTTTGGCGGAGCGACAGTAGAAGATGTCAAAATATTAGCAGAGATTACCAAAGGACAAATTGGTATCAAAGCGTCTGGAGGTATTCGGACTTACCAGCAGGCGATCGCTTTAATTCAGGCTGGTGCAACTCGTCTGGGTACTTCTCGCGGGGTAGATCTTTTGCGTCAACAAAGCGAAAGCGTCAAATAAGTGGCAATTACATCTAAAAGCTAATAGCTATATGCGTAGCGGTATCCTTTAGGAAAAGCTTAAAGCTGCAAAATAGCAAATCAGAAACGAAGCAGAATAATTATCTACATCATAAATGAGCCAAAAATATAAGGCTACGGGAATTATTTTAAAAGGCTCGCCTCTCAAAGAAAGCGATCGCCTGGTGACGGTATTGACTCCCGAATACGGCTTAATTAGGGCGGTTGCGCCAGGAGCAAAGAAAATCAAGTCTAGTTTGCGCGGCAGAACTCAGCTATTTGTGGTCAATGAGCTGTTGATTCTGGGGGGAAAATCCCTCGATAAGATTATTCAGGCAGATACTATCTATACTTATCCTGGTTTAAGCAAAGACATTGGCAAGCTAGCGGCAGCTCAATATTTAGCGGAATTGGCTTTGTTTTTGGCAGTAGACGAACAACCCCAGCCAGAACTGTATGAGTTGCTTAACGAACATCTAAAGCGTATTGAAAGCTCGAACAAAGATGGTTCGATTTATCCTTATCTGGCTCAAGCAGTATTTCACCTAATTGCGATCGCGGGTTTGATTCCCCAAGTATTTAATTGTTGCCTGACGCAAAAAATAGTCGCCCCAGATCGAATTACTGTTGGGGAGCGAGTTGGCTTCAGCTTTGAAGGTGGCGGTATCATCGATCTTGGAGCATATCGGCAAGCAAGAAAGCTCAAACAGCAAGACAATATAGAAGACGATGAAGACGCTCAGGTTCGCTATAATAACCGTTTGCCCAAGATAAATCTTCGCATTAGCGGAATTGAATTGGCAATTTTGCAGCAGCTAAACCAAAGCTCTCTACCTGCATTAGATAGCTATAGCGATCGCCATGTCTCCCCTCTAGATCCAGAAGTCGCTTGGATTAGGGTCGAAAAATTATTGCGCGAATACATTCAATACCATACTGGTAGAAAGATTCGTTCCGCTAGTTTAGTAGATAGTCTTTATGTTGAATTCTAGCTACCTCTGGCGACTGAGTAAAAGTTTTGCTCACTAAAACAACGGGGAGAATCGGGCTAAAGCGTAGCAGAAACTAAAAATATTATGCATCCTAGCTAAAAGCTAAGAGCTTTTAAGCAGACACATTATCAAATCTAAGTTTTTCAGTAAACCCTATTTAGGTAGCCTTATTTATGGGCATAATAAATATAAGCATATATAGAAATAATATTGGATTTAATTAGGCAAACTGATGAGACTATCGGAATCTGAAACATCTTTGGAACAAGAACAAGAACAAGAAAATACTACCGATAAACCCGAAGATCGAGGTTTTGCTCCCGTCTTAAAAAATAACCGCTTTCTTATTTTGTGGAGCGGTCAAATATTCTCTCAGTTGGCGGATAAAATATATTTGGTTCTGATGATTGCGATTGTAGCAAATCAATTTCAGCTACCCAATCAGCCCATCAGTCAGTGGGTATCGCCTATTATGATTGCTTTTACCGTCCCTGCCGTGTTGTTTGGCTCTTTAGCGGGGGTATATGTAGATCGCTGGCACAAAAAGTCTATTTTGGTAGTTTCTAATTTAGTTCGGGGCGGATTAGTTTTAGTATTGCCTCCTTTATTATTTTTAGCTCAGGGAAAAACCTTTTTAACCTCAATTCCTCTGGGTTTTGGCTTAATGTTGGGGATCACCTTTGCCGTCTCTACTTTTACTCAGTTTTTTGCTCCCGCAGAACAGGCAGTAATTCCCTTAATTGTTAAAGATCGAGATTTATTAGCTGCCAATTCTCTCTACACTACTACGATGATGGCGTTACTAATTATTGGTTTTGCCATCGGCGAGCCATTATTAGATCTTGCCGATCGTTTGTCTTTGCAGGTAGGTTTACCCGAAGGTATCGGTAAAGAAATTTTGGTTGGTGGTGCCTACGCGATCGCGGGTATTATTTTACTGGCATTGCAGACAGGGGAAAATCTGCAAAACCATCAAACAGAGCAACCTCATCCCTGGCAAGACATAAAAGACGGCATCAAGTATTTAGGAAAAAACCAGCGCGTCAGAAATGCTCTAATTCAGTTAGTCATCCTATTTTCCATTTTTGCAGCCCTGGCTGTGTTGGCTGTTAGTCTGGCAGATCGAATTCCTCAGATAGAAGCAGAACAATTTGGTTTTTTACTAGCATCAGCAGGGGTGGGGATGGGAGCAAGTGCCGCCATTTTAGGCAGCAGAGGGCAAAACATCAAACGCGCCCGCCTGAGCTTAGTTGGCTCGATGGGAGTCACTGCTTCTTTAGTAGGATTGTCTTTTGCTACAGAAAATTTGTGGTTCTCATTAGTTATGACTGCTTTATTGGGAGCATTTGCAGCCTTAATTGGCGTTCCCATGCAAACTACAATTCAATCTAAAACTCCCGTGGCAATGAGGGGGAAAGTATTTGGCTTGCAGAATAATGCCGTTAATATCGCTCTGTCTCTACCTTTGGTATTGGCAGCAGAAGCCGAAACCCGCTTTGGTTTACCAACGGTAATGTTGGGTTTGGCAGCGATCGCTTTTGGTGGTGGAATTTTGACTTGGTACATGATTCAACAAGAAGAATCTAGGAACATGTAAAAGACTGCAAACAAAAGATATCAGGCGATCAAAAAAATGAATATAAACAACTCTCTTAATGCTACAAAAAAGGTTCTTTAGACTGCCCTTCAGTTGTGCTTATAGCTTGCTTTCGGCGGGTAATCGTTAACTGATTTCCCCGCACCCTCGACAATAACCTCAACGGGGAGAATCCCCGCAACGGTTTTGTCTCGCAATCTGGTAAATTAACTAAAGCTGATAAATAGTAGTCATCATTTGATATTACTAACTAAGTCTTAATTATCTGTTGTAGTTGCCTAGAACAAAGAGCATTTGAATGCATATCGCCTGGCTGGGAAAAAAATCGCCTTTTTGTGGCAATGTAACCTATGGTCGTGAGATTACTAACGCGCTGTTAGACAGAGACTATCGGGTAAGCTTTCTTCATTTCTCTCAACCACAGGGAAGTTACGAACATCACGAAGTAAATCTAGAAAAGCACCACAATTGGTCTAATTGTCGAGAAATTCCCCTGCCTTTTATCTACAAATCTCAGATATACACCATACCTACTCTAAAATCTAGTAAGGTCTTGTTGCGAGCGCTGCGCAAGCTCCAGCCAGATTTAGTACATGCTTCTTTGACTCTATCTCCGCTGGACTTTTTGCTACCAGATATCTGTGAGGAATTAAATATTCCTCTGGTGGCTACTTTTCACCCTCCTTTTGACAGCAAACTGCGCAATTTAAAGTCAAGTACGCAATACCTGACTTATCAGCTTTACGCGCCGTTTTTGGCGCGTTACGACCGCGTAATCGTTTTTAGCGAAATTCAACGGGATTTGCTGATCAAGCTAGGGGTTTCAGAGGATCGTGTGGCGGTTATTCCTAATGGAGTAGACGAACAAAAGTATTCTCCTGGCTACTCCAATCTCAAATATCAGCTACAGACAGAAAAGCTATTTGTCTATCAAGGTCGTATTGCCACAGAAAAAAACATCGAAGCATTGTTAAAAGCTTGGAAACTAGCGGATTTGGGCAGAAAGTGCCATTTATTGATAGTAGGAGATGGTCCCAATCGAAGCTCTCTCCAGCTTACTTATGGCAAAGAACATAACATTATTTGGTTTGGCTATGTTGCTGACGAACAGCAGCGGATCGATGTTTTACGCGCATCGGATGTATTTATTTTACCTTCACTGGTAGAAGGTCTATCGATTTCCTTATTAGAAGCCATGTCCTGCGGCGTAGCTTGTTTGGCAACTGACGCGGGTGCGGATGGAGAAGTGTTAGACGATGGTGCGGGAGTGGTTTTAGACACCCAGGGAGTAACAGCACAACTAAAAATACTCTTACCTTTATTTCGCAATCATCCCGAAATGACCAATCTTTTGGGCAATAAGGCACGACAAAGAATATTAGAACGATATACTCTGCGCCAAAACATTACTAAGTTAGAGATTTTGTATTCAGAACTGGTTGGTAACAGACAGGTAATATTTAATAACTGATTATCAAAAGCTCTACAATCGAGGATGGCTAAATGGTAGTTAGTAGTTAGTAGTTAGTAGTTAGTAGTTAGTAGTTAGTAGTTAGTGGTTAGTGGTTAGTAGTTAGTGGTTAGTAGTTAGTTGTTGGTTGTTGGTTGTCTTACTGTAATTTTGTCAGCATAAAAATGGTCAAAGTTAGCGTCATTATTCCTGCCTACAATGGCGATCGCTATATTGAAGATGCGATCGCTGGTATTTTGGCTCAAACCTATACTAACTATGAAATTATCGTCGTCGATGATGGCTCGACCGATAATACTTACGAGGTAATCAAAAAATATGGCGATCGCATTAGATATTTTAGTCAGTCTAACCAGGGAGTAGCAGCCAGCCGTAACCTGGGTTTGGCAAAGTCTCAGGGAGAATATATTGCCTTTTTAGACCAGGATGATATCTTTTTGCCCCACAAACTAGCTTCCCAGGTAGCTTTATTGGAACGAGATAGCAATTTGGGCATTGTTAATAGTGGTTGGCAAATTGTCGATCGTCGAGGCAAAATCCAAGCAGCAGTCGAACCCTGGCTACAAATTCCCGAACTCAACACTGCCAAATTAATTATTTGGAAACCCGTTTTTTTGGGGGCGATGTTATTTAGAAAATCCTGGCTAGATCGAACAGAAGGATTCGACACTACCCTAGAACAAACTCCCGATGTCGATTTAACCATCCGTTTGGCAGGAATGGGCTGTGCTGCTGATTGGGTCAAGCAGTGTACGGTAAAATATCGCCAGCATGAAGGCAATGCTTCCAAAAATACTCTCCTACAGTCTCAAGAGTTAGACCGAATTTTGGCAAGGTTTTTTGGTCAGGCTAATTTATCGGCAGAAATTAAAAAATTGGAAGCCGATTCTCGCTATCAAAGTTTAGTTTGGAGTGCGTGGCGACTTCAACAGACCAATAGGCTAAAGGAAATGGGAGACTACCTCTACAAGTCAGCTAATTATAGCCAAAAATATCCTACCGAAACTATTTTAGATTGGCTCGAATCATTTAAAAACTACTCAGCTGAGTATGGCACAGAAATTGATGTCATGGCACTAACCGCTTCTTCCCCCTGGCGCAATCTGATTCACAAATATTTATTTTGAATAGCTGCATATCTGTTTATTCTTAGACCTATCTACAGATATAGTCACTATCTCTGGTAAATCATCATGTTTAAAGAAGTTACCTCCGAAATAAAAGAGTTATCTCAAGACCTATGTTTTGTACGTAACCTATCTTTATTATTTATCCTGGCGATCGCTGGTTTATTTAGCCTGGCAGATTTACAAACTCAAAATACCAAATTATCTGAACAAGCTGCCTTCCAGGACATGTCTCAGTCCGTAACCAAATTTATGGTCGAACGCTAACTGCTGGCAATTTTTACCCCCAATACATCTATTTATAATTAATTAGATTTTCTTGCTTGTCTGGCTAAGAAACTCAAATTTCTAGTTTTTTTAAAAGTTGAAAGCTAAAAGCTAACAGCTAAGGGCTAGAAACTATTAAATTAGAACGGAGCTAATCCACATCAGACGTAATTAATACTTCTTAGCAAATTAAAAACCGACAATGTTTGACTGCGCTAGGATCTAAGAATGAAGTTTGGTTTTGTTTGAGAGTTAAAAAAATGAATTATCTAATTGCTGTTTTATCCGATCGCATTCAGGCAGAAGAAGCCTATACAGCGTTAGAAAAAGGAGGCATTCCTTTAGAAAAAGTTGCGATCGCTGGCAGAGGTTACAAAACGGCTGACGAACTAGGTTTGCTCGACCCCATGAAACAAGCCAAGAAACGAGCTAAGTTTATGGCATATTGGCTGATTCCCTTCGGTTTCTTTGGCGGATATGTTTTTAATTTAATTACAGGATTGCACAATTTAGATTGGGCGGGAGAACCTGGAAATCATATAGTAGGCGGTATTTTGGGCGCAATCGGCGGCGCAATGGGTAGCGTTTTTATTGGTGGTGGTGTTGGCTGGGCAATGGATACGGGGAGCGATACCGTACCCTATCGCGATTATTTAGCTGATAACAAGTACTTAGTCTTAGTCGAAGATGTTGCTGGTTTGGGCGATCGCGCAGTGGCTATTTTACGTACTCAATCCCCCGAAACCCTGCAAAGCTATACCGCATAAAAATGATTTGTTTCTTGTAAGTTAATAACTGAAGTTACGCAAAAGCTATCATAAGAGAATGAACAAGAAGCTTTTAGAACTGTATAGCGACTACATTATCAGTTCATTCGGTCAAATAACAGCAACGGGATTATCGAAAGCGTTATCAGGGGACATAACTCATGA
>JBCDCO010000234.1:0-8766 GCA_039181635.1 Cyanobacteria bacterium P01_G01_bin.19
ACCAGATTCTAGCAATCGGCGATCGCCAGCCCATTTATAGGTGACGGGAACTGGTACGCCTGGGGGAGAAGCCGCAGGAACTTCTACAGTTAGAGAGAGAGAATTATCGGTAGAAGCAGTAACTTCTACTAAAGGGCGATCGCGGTGATAGAGTTTTAGCTGACTATCATCGGGTAATTGCCAGCTTCGATATAAAAAGAAGTCTTCTCCCTCTTCCACTAGCTTGACTATTCCAGGCTGAGATTCGGGAATCGAACCCTGTTCGCCAGTTTTGGTAAGAAACCAGTCTAGGGAACGAGAGTCTTGAACTATTTCGTCTTGTCTGACTCCTACCTGACGACCAGAAATGCGAGCATTATCTTGTTTACCATAGAAAGAAAAGTTATGCTGATTTATTTCTGGGGTAGAGGGCAAAACGCCCAGTACTGTCCTCATATACGGAGCTTTTTGCTTGATTTCAGCAATTACTTCGGGGTGAGGATAAGGAATATCCGTGTAGGGATAGCGTTGAGTGCGAGGATTGAAAATAGATGCGATCGCACTTCCCCCCAGAGGAAATATATTTAAAAACATTAAAATAATTCCTAAGCTGGCGATCTCGGTTAGGATTAGCGATCGCCATCGGCTGCGCCATGCTAACAAACCCACAGCTAAGACTATTGATAGGGCGGGTAATAAGGGCAAAATATAGCGAGCATCTTTATTGATATTGAGAGAAGAAAGAAGATAGCCACCCAACAGAAATATACCCAGGCAAAGCCAAGATTTTCGACTGGCATAGATCTGATTTTTAATACTGCTGCTATGAAGTAGATATTTGCAAATGAGATAGATCGACAAGCCCACTAGAGGGATAATTAATAGATGCCAAGAAAGCAAATAAGGCAGAATTTTCGTATAGTAAGTCCAAGCATCGATAGTATTTAAAGCAGGATCTCCTTCGGCGATCGCTGAGTCTACTGTAGCTCTTTTTCCTGAAGTGAGAATTAATAACCAGTTAGTGCGATACCAAGGAAATGCTATGGCAACTCCAATTAATAACGAACTAAATAGCTGAAGCAAACGCAACCATCTTCGCTGCTTGAGACACCAAAAGCCTGCCGCCACTATAGGCAAAAATAAAAAGAATAAAGCAGTCTGCTTCATTAAGATAGCCAGACCAAAAGATATTCCCCATAAAATACTGAATAGCCAGCCATTAAGACTTTTTTTGCTCCAAAACCAAAGAGTAAATAGCCAAAAGCTAAAAGTTACAGCAGTAGTCAGAGGATAGTCGAGGATAAATTCTAGACGATGGTAGTACAAGCCTGGCATCAATTGGCACAATCCCGCCGCCCACAAGCCAGTACTGAGATCGAACAAGATAGTCCCCAAACCGTATACAGAAACTAGCAACACCGCGCTATAAAATAGCATAATTAGAGTGGCTACATCTTCAGTAGTGCCAAAAAGATTGACTAGGGGTGCTGTCAAAATATAGTTGAGAGGCGGTATTTTATTCGACAGCAGCCAAAAACTGCGCCACCATTCACCACTCAGCCATTGAGGAGACTGCAAAGCCTGGGCATGACTCAATACACCATTGAGATAGTCAGCCTGATCCCAAGCAGGAACGGAGCGATCTAGGGCATACCAAAGGCGATCGCACATTGCTCCCGCCAGCCAGATAAAACCCAGAATTATCAATCCTTTTTGCCAACTAAGCTGTTTGTTTTCCCTCACCAGACTCAATCATCTCGCTTTAATATTTATTTAGAGTTTAGTGCTCAATGTTCAATGTTCAATGTTCAATGTTCAATGTTCAATGTTCAATGTTCAATGTTCAATGTTCAATGTTTAACTGCTTGATCATCTTGACATGAGGGATGCCAGCTTCGCTAAATTTTTCTCCAATTATCTCAAAGCCCAACTGCTGATATAAAGACGCGATATATTCCTGAGCGTGAACGATCGCTTTAATTTTGTTTTGTTGGGAAATTTCAGTTAAAGCAGCATACATCAACTGCTTGCCTACGCCTTGATTCCTCGCTTCAATCGATACCGCCAATCTTTCGATCTTAGCTGTTTGGCGATCTATTTGGCGGACTCTAGCTGTACCTACAGGGCGATCGTCAAGATAAGCCAAAAAGTGAACTGCATCTGCATCCAAACCGTCAAATTCCAACTCAGCCGAAACACCTTGCTCTTCTTGAAATACTCTGCTTCTAATCTCTTTGATGGAAGTTATTTCATCCTGATATTTAACCTTTTCAATTTTGAGTAAATTCATTATCACATCAGTTGGAACAGTTAGGGCAGTTCTAAAGGACGACGCGGTTGCGAAGCAAGTCCGAAGGACTCAGCTAGTACCTTCAGGTATACCGCTTCGCAGGAGTCACAAAGGCGTATAGTTCGCCGCATGTAGTCAGGAGTCATATGCGAAGCGGTACTAGTGGTCAGCGAGCAACGGTTGCTAAGATTGAATTATTTCAGATTATCGTGTTCGGACAAAATTCTCTCTACCCTCGCCTCTTCAATTTTGCTAGTTAATTTTTTTCCTTCGTGCAAATCCCGTTGAGTTTTGGTCAAGCTGATAGTCGAACCTACAGTAAAAGTCAATCCCATACCCATAAAACCTTTGATCCAGCCGTCTACAGGTAAATACATAATACCTATCGCTGTAGCTGAAATAGAAATAACAAAAGACAACCAAGTCTGGACTACCCAAGCCGAACTGTGGTCTTGATTTAAAGATTTTTTATTCATCATAACTGTTTCAATATCTCAAAAATTAATTACTGGCTAGCTACTAATAGCGATCGCTAGCCATCAATCTAATGATTATCAACGTGAGTTTGACTAAGTGTTAAAAACTTAAAAATTGTCTAACTCTTGAATTTTAAAGATCTGAATTTCTGATTCTTTCGTTACGAACAATATAACTCCTAATTTATAACTCCGAATTCCGAACTCACGTTTATCAATATCTTATAAAAACTTGCGTTGGGTAATTACACAGAGGTGACAGTTAGCTAATTGGATTTGTGTTGATTTAAGACTTAGCTTGGGGATAGTTTATCAATCAAAGCGAAGAAACAGATTAAAGGTTGGGGGAAAGATTATTCTGCATTTGTTTTATTATTAAGCCCCAACGTTTTTGGGCGAGTTCTGCCAAAAATTCTTCTAAATTAGTATATCCATCTTCATCAGCATCATCGTTTCTGTCGTTTGGATTATTGGGATTGAGCCCACGTTGCCTTTCCCAAAAATTTGGCATTCCATCGTTGTCATTGTCCTTCCAAGTATTTCCCTTAGCTAGTTTTGCCCATCCACCAACATCTGAAGGATGATCGATTATTCTGCCAGTTCCATTTCTTACATCTTTTATAATACGTCGATCTATAGGATCGCGATTGGGTTTGGTTGCGCCAGCATTTTTTAGTACTTCATAGAAGGCTTTTCTTGCTGGAACCGTGGGCAGATTTGGCAAATCAAATGGTTTATGAACCTGAAAGGAAGTAGAACCCTCGACAATGTTCCAGTCGTTTTGAGAATTATTTAGACGATGAAAACCAATATTACCGTTGATATAGGCTTTTACTCCATCTCCTAAATGAATCTGAGGTTCCTCTGTGTTTGAATTGGGTCCAGCTTTGAAAAAATTACCAATTGCATTTAAATCCATTGTTCCATTGGTTTTGCCACCCTTACTGGGATCGACTGACATAGCCGAATTTTTCCAGTTGTAAATGACATTGTTGACTATCTGATATTGGGTGTGAAACGAATCAGCTCCCGTAACTTTGGGATTTCGATTGACGTTATGCGCAAAAAGATTCTTATAAAGCGTTACTCGATCGCTACTTTTGCCAAAAAGCGCGCCTTTGCTATGGACTCCTTTAGGATGAACGCTGTCGTCTAAACCCTCGGAAATAATACTCCACTGTACGGTAATATTTGATGGGGAATACCAAGTACTTAAGATTTCGTCTACAGCCCAACTCATCGAACAATGGTCGATAATTATATTATTTCCTTTGGTAATACTAATTGCATCACCATTAGAATCTGATTTTGAGCCTGGATCTCCTGGACCTGGACGTATTCTGAGATGACGAACTATGACTTCATCTGCTCTAATCTTGATTGCGGGTCCATCAAAAGAACCGTCAATTTTAATCGTAATACCATTGCCTGGGGCAGTTTGACCTGCAATGGTAATGTAGGGGTCGTCAATTTGTATAGATGATTTGAGAACAATAGTTCCACCAGTTCTAAAAATTACTGTCCGAGGCTCGGAAGCTTGAAGAGCTGCTCTTAGACTACCAGGACCTGAATCATGTAAATTATCTACAAAAATTACTCTTCCTTTTCTTCCTCCTTTCGTATATTTACCAAATCCCTCTGCTCCTGGAAAAGCAGGCAAAGAACTATTGTCTGTAGTGTTTTTTGCCAGAACGTGAGTGCTAAAGAATTTAGACAGAGTTAATGAAAACTTACTGATTTGAACCAAGCTAATGTTTAATGATTTTTCAGATACGTTTTGTGATAGGGATAAATCATCGATCGCATTAGGCAAATCTCGGACGCTGCTAGCAGCCACGCCAAAGCTACTGGTCATAAAAGCGATCGCTGTCAGTTTCTTAATCAAAGAAAATGGTTTTGATTTTTGAGGTAATTTATCAATCATAATTGGGAAACTCTTGACGAAAGCACGTCATCTTTAACTTTCTGTGTCAAAGTCGAAAATCAACTTTATACTTTCAAAGTTCCCTCAACTGCTTGTTAATACATCATGAGCGATCGAATATAGCTTTTCTGGATTGAGAGAAGCACATTAATTCCTATGTATTATGAACCGAAGATTTCTCAAGATTATTCTTTAGGCATAATTTCTCATTCTTCTGATTATCCCCAATCTATCCATTCAAGAGTTAGCTCTCAATCTAGAAGTTTTCTTAATCGATACTGAGAAAATATCTTGTTTATAGTCGAGCAAAAATTAAATTTAATCATATGCTATGATATTTTCCAACAGGGAACATATTGTATGTTTTTCTTTACCAACTGTTAACTTTTCAATCTAGCAATTTCCTGCATTCAGTTAAAGCTTTTAAGCAGAAATTATCGATAACAAATTTGGTATTTGTTATCAACAATGATTATTTAAAGAGATATTTGTGTAACTTAAATGCTTTCAAAAAAAAGTCAATTTGCATTTATTCATATTCCCAAGACAGCAGGAACATCGGTATATCGAGCTTTAGGAGGAGATGAAGATCGAGATCCTCTTTTTGGCTACAGTCAAAATTTGGGTCTGCAACTGCAACATTTAACTGCTCAAGAATATGTTTCATATGGTTTTATTGATGAATTAGAGTTTAAAGACTATTTTAAGTTTTGCTTTGTTCGTAACCCATGGGAAAGACTGGTTTCTGAGTGGATGTGGAGAACCAACAATGTTCCAAGGTACAGCATTCACCGCTATTTCAGACTTAGTTTAAAGTCTTTTTTTTTGAAAGTCCCAAACTGGAGAGGTATAGCAGGTTCGAGAATTAGAAGGCATGTCATGCCTCAATACCATTTTATTTACGATGATGAAGGCAAGCTGCTAGTTGACTATGTTGCTAGATTTGAAAACCTAAAATCGGATTTTGATCGCATTTGCGATCGCCTTGGTTTGGATCGGACTGCTTTAACTTGGACTAATAGCTCTCAAGAAAAAACAGAGCGTAAAGATTATAGAGCCTACTATGATGATGAAACTTACCAAATGGTCAAAGATTTTTATATCAAAGACATAGAATACTTCGGATACGAATTTTAGGCGTTACTGATTTAAAGTATCAGTGCTTTAACATTGCTCGGAAATTAAGTGCCCAGGCAAAATCAATTACATAGCGATCGCCATATAGAAACTGCAACAAGCAAGCGGAACATGCGCCTTAAAAAGGCGCGTTTCCTTGCTTCAATCTGCCGATCCTGCAGAAGTGTTTTAGTTTAGTGTTTTAGTTTGGAGTTAGCAATCGATCGCAGATGAATTAAATCCCTTTGCTATCAACCACACTGCTAAAACCATTTCATTCAACCCAATCGGCAGAGAAAGAAAATTATCGATCGCTGAATTAATATTGGTATAGCCAAACAAGATTAACAAATTTGCTGTCAGCAAAATTATTGCACCGACAAAACCCCAGATAGAGATAAATCGAGGAACTAGTTGAGAATTGTATAAGACAGGATATAGCAGCAAAGCACCCAGGCTAAATACGAGTAACAGCAGCAAAAAAGTCCAATCGTGTGCTGCAAGTAAATAAGCACTTAAATTATTACTATCTGAAGTTATGGAATTTCCTGCAATGGTGTCTGTCTGACTCAGTGTTAGTAATGAAAGCAGCTTGGTTGCAGCAACAACACCAATGCTTGCCTCAATAGTCCTAAAGCTAACGTAACCAATGGCGATCCTTTCACTGGATTTTTTGAGAACTGGAAAGATTGCGATCGCAATACCCACGCTAGCCAGTGCATTAATTAACTCTAGCAAGACTCCTTGAACGAACTGATTGCCATTTGCCCTAATATCCACCAGAAAATCTGGAGTTTCCAGAATTGGATTTAAGATAACTTGACTTATTGATATTGCGAGAGTCGCAGTAATAAACAAAATTCCCACAATTATCGCCGTTTTTCTGTTCTCATTCATTTCTGAGTCCCTTTGGCAGAAAATCAAACTATGAGTTCAGCGGTCGCACCAGTCAAGCTCATCCAGCCAGCAAGAGGACGTTGAAAAGCGTACAAACCAACCATTAGAAAAGGAATTGGCAGAAAAGCAACATAGTTTATCCATAATTGATCCGCAGAAAAACCACCGCTAAATACTTCGAGAAGATCAGACAGAATATGCAAAGTAGAGGCAATAATAGTTGCCAAACCAATAATTAAGCGAAGATTTTTAGACAACACGATCGAGTTTACTTTTATTCAAACTGGATATTTCTCTAGATACAGCAACAATTTGAGTAAGTTGTGAAAAAAAATCAAGCGATCGCAATTTTAAAGTTTTAGTTTCTTCTGTACGCTCTAGAAACTCTGCGACAGATCGTACTATTATTTGACAAAAAAGAGTATTTTGCCAGAGAAAATTTTAATTTACTCCTTTCATCACAAGTTCTTCAAGATACTTTTTTATAAAGAATACGGTTAGATAGGATCTTTTTTTTCTTGATCCTGTATCAATTTAATTATTAATAGGAGTAATTTAATGGATGCTAAAAAGCGGTCGCCTACTAGGATTGTCATTATGGGGGCAGCAGGTCGAGATTTTCATAATTTTAATCTGGTATATCGTCATGACCCAGACGTGGAAGTAGTGGCATTTACCGCCGCCCAAATTTCTGGGATTGATAACCGTCGCTATCCAGCTAGTCTTGCAGGTTCTCTTTATCCCGAAGGTATTCCAATTATTGCCGAAACAGAATTAGAATCTCTCTGTCGCCGAGAGCAAATAGATGCAGTTGTTTTTGCCTATAGCGATCTGACTCACGCTCAAGTCATGCATTTAGCATCAAGAGCCATGGTTGCGGGAGCAGATTTTTTACTTTTGGGTCCAGAACGAACTATGCTGTCAGCCAAAGTACCAGTAATCGCTGTTTCTGCGGTACGGACTGGTTGTGGTAAGTCTCAAACTACCCGTTGGCTGGCTAAATTACTCCAACAAAAAGGTCTACAGGTGGCAGTTATCCGTCATCCGATGCCCTATGGAGATTTGGAGAAGCAAGTAGTGCAAAGGTTTGCGAGCAAAGCAGATTTAGATTTGGCTGAATGTACGATCAAAGAACGGGAAGAATACGAACCTCATCTAGAAGTGGGCAACATAGTTTATGCTGGGGTTGATTATGGATTGATTGTTAGTAAAGCAGAACAAGAAGCCGATATTATTCTCTGGGATGGTGGCAACAATGATTTTCCCTTTATAAAACCCGATTTACACCTCGTCTTAGTCGATCCTTTGCGTCCTGGAGATGAAACGACTCACCACCCAGGAGAAGTAGTCTTGCGGATGGCAGATATTGTCATTATTGCTAAAGTTGATTCCGCAGCCGATGCAGACGTACAGAGAGTTAGCGACACAGTTAAGAGAGTTAATCCCAAGGCAGTTATTGTTCGTGGTGCTTCTCCGATCCAATTAGACGATCCAGAAGCAGTGCGCGATCGCCGTGTATTGGTCGTCGAAGATGGTCCTACTACTACTCATGGTGGAATGCCCTATGGTGCAGGCTATGTAGCTGCCACCCGCGCTCAGGCAGGGGCGATCGTCGATCCGAGAGCTTATGCCGTTCCCGAAATTGCTGAAGTTTATGCTCGCTATCCTCATATCGGTGCGATTCTACCAGCGATGGGATATTTTCCTGCCCAACTCAAAGCTTTGGAAGCTACTATCAATAATGCTGATGCTGATGTCGTAGTAGCAGCTACTCCCAGCAATCTAAATGCTTTGCTTAAACTGAACAAGCCAGTAGTCCGCGCTCGTTACGAATTTGCGGAGATGGGTACACCAAGTCTCTCCGAGCAAATCGAGCAATTTCTATTGCGTCATAAATTGGGAGAAAGAAGCTTATGCTCGTAGTTATTGCCTTGGGAGGTAATGCACTAGTTAGGCGTGGTCAACCTCCAGAAGTATCAATCCAACGACAAAATATTCAGCTAGCAGCCAAAGCGATCGCTGAAATTGCCAAAGAACATCGGGTAGTAGTTACTCACGGTAATGGTCCCCAAGTAGGACTTCTC
>JBCDCO010000235.1:0-8718 GCA_039181635.1 Cyanobacteria bacterium P01_G01_bin.19
CTAGCTTTATCTTTAGGCTTAGGTTTGGGGGTTAGCGTTGTTCCCCAAGCTTTGGGTCAAATGCCTTCTTTAATTCAAAGCATCTTTTCCTCTGGTATCTCGACAGGAGGAATTACGGCATTATTGCTAAATGTTATTTTGCCAGGAAGAGAATAGACAAAGTTGAGAACTGGGAATTGAAAAGTCAGGGTGACTAGGAGACGGGGAGACGTGGAGAAAAGGCTAAAGGCTAAAAGCTGATAGCTAACAGCTATATGCGTAGCGGTATCCTTTAGGACGAGCAAACAACTCACAATTATTAGCCAAGATTTATGTACGATCTAAAAGCAATTGTAATTGGTGCGGGAATGGCAGGGTTAACTGCTGGTATTGCCATGCGTCAGGCGGGATATGAAGTAGAAATTTATGAGAAAACTCGCAAACTACGTCCTGCGGGGGCGGGTATTTCTTTGTGGTCGAATGGCATTAAGGTTTTGAATAAGTTAGGACTGGGTAAGGAAGTGGCAGCCATTGGCGGACAGATGAACCGCATGGAGTACCGCAACTTAAAAGGAGAGGTTTTAAATGATGTAAATCTTATTCCCCTGATGGAACAGGTGGGGCAAAGACCTTATCCTGTATCCCGTACCGATTTACAACAAATGATGCTCGATGCCTTTGGCGAAGCAGACGTAAGAATGGGGATGCGCTGCGTGGAAGTCAAACAGGATGGTTCTAGTGCGACGGCAATTTTTGAAGATGGTAGTACCGCCACAGGTGACGTCGTTATTGGTGCGGATGGCGTACATTCAGTCGTGCGTACCTATCTGGCTGGCGGGAAAATTACGCCTCGCTATGCGGGTTATGTCAACTGGAATGGCATCGTAGAAGCTAGTCTCGATCTATCGGAAAAAGATGTTTGGGTTATTTATGTTGGGGAAGGCAAACGGGCATCGATGATGCCTGTAGGAGGAAATCGCTTTTACTATTTTATGGGCTGTCCCAAACCAGAGGGAACAACCGCACCTAATGGTGATATTCGCAGTGAGTTGAAAGAAACCTTTGCAGGCTGGGCGCAACCAGTTCAAAACCTCATTGATAAATTAGACCCCGAACAAACGAATCGCTTGGAAATAGGCGATATCGATCCTCTCCCCAGTTTGGTAAACGGTAGAATTGCCCTAGTCGGCGACTCAGCACACGCTACTACCCCAACTTTAGGACAGGGTGGCTGTCAGGCGATGGAGGATGCAGAAGTTTTGTGCCGCTATCTGGTAACTACTAACATCAGCGTCGAAGATGCCCTCAAACGCTATGAAGCCGAACGCAAAGAAAGAGTGGCAAAACTAGTATTAAAAGCCCGCAAACGTACCGATACTATTTACAATAAAGAACCAGATCTAACCCAACAATGGTACGAACAGCTAAAACAAGAAAAACCAGAAGATGTGACGGGGGCGATCGCGAAAATAATTTTGGGAGGACCTTTGCATTAAGTAATAAGTAATGAGTAACGGTAAATTAACGACTCACGTATTAGACACGGCAAATGGTTGTCCTGGAAAGGGAATTGCGATCGCTCTTTGGCAATGCGATCGCAATGTCGATTCTAAAACTCTATTAAAAACTGTCAAAACAAATCACGATGGACGTACCGACGAACCATTATTGGCAGGAGAAGAATTTAAAATGGGTGTATACGAACTCGTTTTCTGTGTAGGTAATTATTTTGCACGCTATGAAAGTTATTCCGAACCGCTTTTTTTAGATCGGATTCCCATTCGATTTGGTATTAGCGATACTGACGTACACTATCACGTTCCTTTACTAGTTTCTCCTTGGTCGTACAGTACTTATAGGGGTAGCTAAATACAATCAACAATCAACAATTACTAACTTCAATCGGTCGGTGGATCAAAATAAATATCAGATCGCACAACTAAATCAAATGTCCCAGCCAGAGTTTGCTGCTGCTTTGGGAGAAATTTGGGAAGAAACACCAGAAATTGCCCGACAAGCATGGCATAGCCAGCCTTTTACCGATATCGAGGCTTTGTATCGAGCTATGGAGGCGATCGTTAATGATATGAGCAATGGAGAACAATTAGCTTTAATTAAAGCTCATCCCGATCTTGGTAGCAAAGCTAAGATGGCGGAAGCCTCAGTACAGGAACAGGCAGGAGTGGGCTTAGATCGACTATCTGAATCGGAATATCAGCGTTTCCAATTTCTCAATCAAGCTTACAAAAATAAATTTGGTTTCCCTTTTATAGTTGCAGTAAAATACCATACGCAAGAAAGTATCTTAGAAGCCTTTGAAGTTCGTTTAAAAAATAACCAGGAAGAAGAGAAACACCAGGCTTTAGCCGAAATTAGTAAAATTGCAAAGTTGCGTTTGGCAGCAACCATAGTTGATTAACTAATAAAAATTATTTTTCACCAACCTATAGGGTGCAAGGAAATGCGCGAGGAAGGGGTAGAAGTTAACATGGACTAGGAGCTAAAAACGTCTATTGTCAGCTTCCCATGAATACTCACCCTTTTCTTCTCTATCATCTATTTTCAATACTTTTAGCTACTTGTGTCAGGCAGTTAGGGTTTAAAGTTGTTCTCATTGCTTCAAAGATATTTCTTGGGTTTATTAAAGTAAAATTTATGAAAATTAGAAAGTATAGATTATTTAAGGTTTTTATTTTTTACATTCAAATAATATCTGTTGCAGCTTTAATTGTTGCTTGTAATAGCACTCCAAACAATCCAGAAATATCATCATCTCCAAACAGAGAATGTGTTCAAAATTATAATCCAAGCACAGATTATTTTCCTATAAAAGTAAGTATTAATTATGCTACAGGTTTCTCTATAGATTATCAAAATAACTATAAAATTGTAACAGTAACAAATCCTTGGCGCGAAGCAAAAACAGGTTTTCAATATGTTTTAGTGCAGTGCGGGACACCAGCACCAGAAGGATTTAAACAAGAGCAAATAATCACAGTACCCGTAAATACAGTCGCCTCTCTTTCTACTACCCATTTACCCCATTTAGCAAAATTAGAATTAGTCGATAGACTCATCGGTGTTAGTAATCTAAAAATAGTCAATACACCAGAAGTAGTCGAGCAAATAAAAGCCGATAAAATTGCAGAATTAGGCAACAATAATGTCAACGTAGAGCGATTATTAGAACTCGATCCCGATTTAGTTACTACTTATGGAACGGGAAACCCACAAACAGATAGTTATCCTAAATTATTAGAAGCAGGCTTAAAAGTAGCAATAAATGCTGAGTACATGGAAAATTCACCTTTGGGTAGAAGCGAGTGGTTAAAATTTACAGCTTTGTTTTTTAATCGAGAAGAACAAGCCCAAAAGGTTTTTAGTGCGATTGATAAAAACTATCAAGAAATTGCTGCTCAAACTAAAGCTATTGAGAAACGCCCAAAAGTGTTTACAGGATTTAATTTTAAAGGAACTTGGTATGTACCAGGATGTAAAAGTTATCCAGCAAAATATTTAGCAGATGCGGGTGCAGAATTACTTTGTGTTGGCAATTCTTCTGGTAGCACACCTTCATCTTTTGAAAATGTTTTTGAACGTGCTGCTACAGCAGATTATTGGTTAAATGCTAATCAATCTTGGCAGAACTTGCAAGATGCAATTAGAGAAGATAGTCGCTATGGCAATTTTCAAGCGGTGCAAAAAGGCAATGTTTATAATAACAATGCTCGTTTAAATGAAAATGGAGGTAATGATTATTGGGAAGGTGGAATCAGTAATCCCGATCTGATTTTAGCCGATTTAATTAAGATTTTTCATCCAGAATTATTACCGAATCATCAGTTATTTTTTTATCAGAAGCTTGATTAATAACAGTTAGGACAGTTAGGGCAGTTTTGAACGACCGACAACTAATGAAGTATGGACTAGGTAATAATAATAAAATTTATGTTTACACGTAATAGAAAAAAATATAAATCTATTCGTAACAAGTTTTCAAACAAAAAAAATTATAAACTTATTATTTTCGCAATTTTATTTAGTAGCTTAATTTTTATTTTTTTATCAAATTTAGCTTTTGGTTCGGTTAATATTCCTATTCAACAAGTTGTTACTATCCTCTTAGGAGGAGAAGCTCAAAAAACTACTTGGACTACTATTATTCTCAAATTTCGCTTACCTAAAGCTTTAACCGCAACTTTGGCTGGTGCTGCTTTGGGTGTAAGCGGATTACAAATGCAAACGCTGTTTAAAAATCCCCTTGCGGGACCGTTTGTGTTGGGAATTAGTTCTGGTGCTTCTCTAGGGGTTGCGCTTTTAGTGCTTGCAGCCAATACTACAGGTATGGGTGTATTACTAACAAATTTGGGAATAATCGGGGATTTGAGTTTGGCGATCGCAGCAAGCCTTGGTGCAGCATTGGTTTTATTAATGGTGTTATTAATATCTCGCAGCGTACCTGATTCTATGACGCTGCTAATTTTGGGATTACTATTTGGTTATGCAACTAATGCCATCATAAGTATTTTGCTACATTTTAGTAACAATAATCAAATTCAATCATATTTACAATGGACATTTGGGAGTTTCGGTGGTGTCACTTGGCGACAAATGGTAATCCTAGCACCTGTAATATTGCTCGGATTAATTATGGCTTTGCTATTATCAAAACCCCTTAATGTAATGCTTTTGGGTGAATCTCAAGCTCAAACTCTGGGTCTAGCAGTGCAACAAACAAGATTTTGGATTATTATCAGTGCTTCAATATTAGCTGGTGCTATTACTGCTTTTTGTGGTCCGATTGGATTTTTGGGTGTTGTAGTTCCTCATCTATGTCGTAATTTGTTTAAAACTTTAGACCATAGAATATTGATTCCCGTTATTGCTATGACAGGTGCAATATTGGCGTTAGTCGCAGATTTAGTATCTCAGTTACCAGGAAGTCAAACTGTTTTACCTTTAAACTCTATTACTGCTTTGATTGGCGCACCAGTTGTGATGTGGGTGATTTTACACCGTTCCCCCCGATTTTTGTGAATAAAGATAATTTTCAATCTATAGAAAGTATTTTTGATATTTAGAATGATGCCAAAACAAACAATTAAACTGCTCGATTATAAACAGGAAAAAGCATCAAATAGTATTGTCCCCAATCCTGCGATTCTTGCCAGTAATGACTGGAAAGATCTTCATCTAGAATTTCATCAGCAGCCTGAGTTTGAAACCGTAGAACATCAACATACGATGCATGTCATTGCTTGTGGTGTTGGCGATCCAGTGGCGGAAGGAGAGCGATCGCTTGATGGTAAAATTCGGCAAGAAAGAAGAAATCGTGGAGATATTGCGATTATTCCTGCTGGTATTGCTCATCTTTGTAATTGGAATACCACGGGGAAGTTTGGTATTTTGGCAATCGAACCAAGATTATTGCAACAAGTAGGACAAGGTTTAGTAGATTGCGATCGCCTGACTCTCATACCTCAGTTGATGAATCGAGGAGATATTTTAATTGAGGGAATTTTTTCGGCGTTAAGAGAGGAATTACAAACCAATCAAATGGGTGGCAGTTTGTTAGTAGATAGTCTGAAAACCACTTTAGCCATTCATTTATTACGTAAATATTGTTCGACAAAACCTAAACTATCCAGCTATGAAGATGGCTTGTCGTCGTTAAAGCTAAAAGAAATTAGAGAATATATTGATGCCAATCTTGATCGCAATTTAAAAATAGTGGAACTAGCGAAGATCGCGCAAATTAGTCCCTATTATTTTATTCGCTTGTTTAGAAAAAGCCTCGGTAAAACTCCCTATCAATACATTTTGCAGCGTCGCATCGAGAAGGGAAAATATTTACTACAGCACAGTCAATTGAGTGCGGAAGAAATTGCAGCTAGCTTGGGCTTTTGCGATCGCAGTCACTTTGCAAAATATATTAAACGTTCTACGGGGTTAACACCAAAACAATTACAAACGCGATCGCAATAATTTACTCAAATCGAGCAGCTTTTTTCTAGAATCTGGCAAACTATGGCTTCTAAACTAGCAGCATTGAAGAATGTTTAACCAGATAAATCGCGAGCAAGATGGAAATTAAAACTAGCTACGTTAAGATAGCAAATCGAGACTTAAAGATAGATGCTTACTTAGCACAACCAGTAGAATCAAAAATAAAGGCTTCTGTCATTATTTTTCAGGAAATTTTTGGCGTTAATCAGAATATTCGGGAAATTGCCGATTTAATCGCTCAACAGGGTTATATTGCGATCGCCCCTGCTATGTATCAACGAATTGCCCCTGGTTTTTTTCGCGATTTTAGCCCAGAAGATTGCGGTTATAGTCCCAAAGCTTATGAAGTAGGCGTGCAATATTTTCAACAAGTAAAGTATTGGGAAATATTTAGCGATATTCAAGCCACAGTTGCATATCTAAAAACATTGGGTAATGTTAAGCAGGATGCGATCGGCTGTATTGGTTTTTGTTTTGGCGGTCATATTGCATATATGGCAGCCACTTTGTCCGACATCAAAGCGACGGCTTCATTTTATGGCGGTGGGATAACTACCTCTAGCTATGGTGAAGAGACGCCAACTATTAATCTGACTGCTCGAATTCAGGGTGCTATTTATTTATTTTATGGCGATCGCGATCGCCTAGTCTCTCAAGCAGAAACGCAACAAATTGAAGCAGAATTACAAAAACAAAAGATAAAACATCGCATCTTTCGTTATGATGCTGGACATGGATTCTTTGCTAGCTTTTTTCAAGATAAGTATCCATTTATCAAACAGCATCCGAGTTTTAATTTTGAAGCTGCTTCCCATGCTTGGCAACAGGTGCTAGAGCTTTTTGAGCATCATTTGTAAAATACTAAGCCGTTCTTTCCCAAAGAAACTTATTTTAATCCTCTTCATCCCAGTCAACATATTGCGGAGGACTAGCACCGATACGATTAGTCACAGTCGGATATTTCTGTTTCGGTTTTGCCTTTTTAATCTCCATTACATCAACTTGATGTCGCCAATCATCGCCAAAATCAAACCAATAGCCAAAAGGTTGATTTAATTTTAGATTTAGCGAACCTATTTTGGTCTTTTTGACATCTCCCGTATACTGATTTTCCTCTAGCTCGTTCATGAATTGCATTGATAATCCATAACGTTTTGCTTGTGGATCGTAGGGACCATTACCGCCAATCTGAAATTCATACATATGTTCTTCTTCGCGGTCAAAGGCTCTAAAAATAGCTTGATGCAGATTTGCTAAAGTTTGGTCTGCTCGAATTTCTATTGTCCGAGACACAATCGGATTTTGCTCGATGAAGCTTTCGGTTACGTTTCCACCAGTCAAAAAAACCTCTAACACATAGACGCGATCGCGAGCCGATTCTGCCGATTTTGTTGCCGAATCTTGCGTCTCGGATTCTTGAGATTGGCGATCGCTAGGTATATAGGGAATCAAACCTCGCTCAAAAGCTTCCACTTGAGCACCATAGGGAGCATCCCGAATATCCATAATTAAGCCATTTACAGACAGTAGCCAAATCATCGGATTGTCATCAATTCTACTGGGTAAACACCAGTCAGGACTCAACTGAGACATGTTCATCATGTCGCGAATCTGTTTGGATTTGCCCTGCCCCGTACTTTGTCCCACGCCAAAAAGTTTGTAGAGTTCCGTCGCCTTGAGATGTGGAGTTTGAGATGAATCATACAGAAAATTTACCATTCCCAAAGCATGTACTATTCCTGCTGCCCAGGTTTTAGCTCTACCGCGAGTTAGAGGTGATGGACGCTTGCGACATAAAGCAGCAGTCAATTTGCGTGACATCTCTGCATATTCTGAGTTGAGATGAGTCGAACAGAAAGCATCGGTAATTGCCGTAATTTCAGCAAATTTAGACTCCATCTGTTTGGGAACTTTGTTCTCTGTCGATTTAGCCATAGCGGAAAAATAAGCTAAGGTGCAAATTGCTATTGATACTCTTCAACTTATCATCAAATTTCTCTAGCAAGAAATAGTCTAGCTTGACAGACTATGATTTTCTTTCCCAAAGAAATTTCCTTTCCGACTCCTTAATCGGCAAGTCGTTAATACTGGCTTCCCGACGCATCATCAAACCGTTTTCAGCAAATTCCCAATTCTCGTTACCATATGCCCGATACCAAAAACCGCCGTCATCGTGCCATTCATATTCAAAACAGACAGAGATGCGATTTTCCCTAAAACTCCAAAGTCTTTTTTTGAGGCGATAATCTAATTCTTTTGCCCACTTGCGACGCAAGAAAGCAGTTATTTCTTCTCTACCGTTGATGAATTCAGCACGATTGCGCCATTGGGAATCTACGGTATATGCTAAAGCTACTTTTTCAGGATTGCGGGTATTCCAAGCATCTTCCGCGCCTTGTACTTTGGCAGTAGCGGTTTCTAAGTTAAAGGGTGGGAATGGTGGTTTGCTTTCCATGATATCGTTCCTATTATTTTTATATTTTCGGGGCTGTTTGTTCGGGGGAATAGGGAATAGGCAATCGTGACAAGTTAAGAGAAAAATGAAAAAGTCAAGCACTATAGATAGTGTTGTAATGATTTAACAACGCTATATATTGATTAAGTTCAACTTTGGACGCGATCGCTTATTTAAAAAGAGATTGACCTTGAAATATTTCTAAAGCTTATAGCTTAAAGCTTAGAGCTTAGAGCTACGAACAATTTGACAAACAACGTAGTCCCTTAACTTGTCAC